>NZ_JAKKRL010000007.1:0-342884 GCF_025654335.1 Shewanella sp. SM21 | reverse complement strand
ATCGAGCGGTTAAAAACACTCTTGCCTGCTTGATTAACTCCACATACTTGGAAGATATTTTTTGCGAGATCAATTCCTATTAGTGTAACTTTCATTTTGGACACCTTTTGTTGTTATTGAACGTGCAAATTCAATATGGCGTAAATGACGCCTACTTCACAAGAGGTGTCCATCCCATCATCCTTGGATGCTCGACCGCCCCGTCCATGGGGCGGACGGTCGTCTCGCTAATCACCATGGCTCACCTTTCGTGCATTCACGTAACCTGTAGATTTAAAAGACATACGCAACATACTTTTGGACATTTTTGAGTTAAAGCCTTAACTCGAACTCGTCAGTTCCGGATTAAAATTTCTATGGATAACGCCTCGCTAACGGGTGCTAAATTGTTTGCTAAAATTAGCGCAAGCCAACTGTTTTGCGTCCATTTTAAGCGACTTGTTATAAGCCATTTGCCACTTTAAGGTAGGACTTAGTACCAATACCAACCTGTGCCCAAACTTTACGTTTGTGATCGCCAAGGTTATCGTATTGTTCGTCCATGTCCCAGAGAGTAACTATTTGTTCAGGGAAAATATACTCCGACTCATTAAACGAGTGACTCTCCGATTCATTAGCGGAAATTGCATTAAACAAAGTTATGCCTTCAACATCAAATGCGTCGATACCACCAAACATAAGTTGGTAATTATCGTTTTGAGATACACCGATAAAGTCTACTAAATCGTTTTCAAATTCAATTTGAAGGCAACTATCAAAATAGAAATCGCTAGCCCCATCGGACAAAGTAAAAAAAGCAGCGAATAGCACTTTGACTTGTTTTCTAGACATTCCAAGTTTGATGGGCCCAATTCCATCATGAGGCTTAATTAAAAACTCCATACCTTCCTATGGCTTATAACGCCTAAAACACTAGCTTGGTGAAGTTGGCGGCTTTTTGGGAACAAAAAAGGTGACTGCTTTACCAAGTCCGAGTGCTTTGACTTGTTATGAGCTTGACTAACGCACACGAATATTGTCTAGCTCTGATTTATAAAGTTCTTTGCCATTTTCTATTAGTGACAGCTCAATACTCAAATCGGATAAACCCTCCTCAGAGGTGTAGATTGGTGCAACTACACTCCATTCTCTTGGGCTACTATTTTTTACTTCTACGATGTTTAGTTTCAGGTTGTCTGGATACGAAACCAGCTGATAACCGTATTCTAAAATCGCCTCACAAATTTCATTTGAAGACATACGAGATCCGTTGGTAAACCGCTCTAATTCATCATAATTTTCACTTAATAGAAGTGAGTAGATATGTCTAATAGTTTGCTCAATCATGCTTACTGATGGCTCATAACGTCTTAGTATTTATGCGCTGTGCTGTTTGCAGGGCATAAATCGCTTGTTGGACTTGGCCGCTGCCACATCCGAGTCAATTGGTAAAATTATGCTATAGGAATTTGCTTTTTTGCGGTAGCAGTTTTTTATACAGTTTGATGGGTAATTACTTGATATCGTTTTAGCTTTATTATTTCTCTCGCTTATTTTTTGCTGATGAATTGTGATCTAATGACTCAAAATTCTAAGGAATACGCCATCCCCTCGGAGTTGCCGCAGGGCGAATAGAGCTCTTGATTTAATAAAGAGTGCGTGAGTTCGGTCATGGATGACCGACTAGCTTTAGCTGGTGCAGGGACGCATCCTTCGGAAGCGATAGCTATTTGGGCTATGAGCACAAGGGGCTTTCAACTCCGTTAGGGGCGTCTTGGAGCATCCAAGGAGGATATGACGAGCAGTCCTCCTTGGTCGGGTGTGGGGTGAAGCCCCACGACTTTGACTTTGATTAAAAAATTCAAATGAAGTTTTTAACTTCGCTTATCCTGTGCAGGCGGGCAGATATTCTGATAACTCAAGCAGGTTATAATCTGGGTCGCGGATATAGACAGAGTTTATCCGGCCTGTGGCGCCGGTTCGTAGCACTGGGCCTTCAATGATTTCAATCTGAAGTGCGTTTAAATGGGCGATCACTTCTTCTATGTTGTGGCTGACCACAAAACACAGATCGGCACTGCCGGGCGTGGCTGCTGCGGCTTTAGGTTCAAATTCTGCGCCCGTTTGGTGCAGGTTAATCTTTTGGTCGCCAAAACTTAACGCTATACGTTGATTGCCAAATACCACTTTCTTCATCCCGAGCACGGTTTGATAAAATTCGACGCTGACGGCGATGTCTTTTACGGTCAACACCAAATGATCTAAGCGGGTTACGCGCATTTTACTTTCCTTAGAATGGCTCAGAGTGGGCCCTGAATTTGAACGCTGTCTCTATGCTCGAGACTATTACTGCCAGATACCTTACATCATGTGCTGGTGCAAAAGTGACTCTGTGGTAGCATTTGTGGCGTTTTTTGCGTAAATATTTTATGCCTTCTGTATCCCTATGACTGAATGAGAGTGTGATGAAAAAAACCTTAGCCCGCGGCTTAATGAATCTATTACCTATGGCCTTGAGTTTGTGGCTGTTTTGGTCGTTGTTTGTATCGTTAGATGGTTTAGGAATTGTAATTTTAGAGTTGGTAGGGATAAACCAACACTTTGTCGGCGCGGGATTTATGCTGGTGGTGGCATTAGTTTTTGCCGTGGGCCTGTTGTTTTCTGTCAGTCCTATTGTGTGGCTTTATGGTTGGCTTGAGCGCCAGTTGATGCGTTTCCCATTGTTTAAATCGGTTTATGGCAGTATCCGTGATATCGCCTCTTTGATGAATCGTGATGGTAAGCCAACAAGCCAAAAGACAGTGTTAGTGAAACAGGCGAATGGCAGTTTTGTGGTGGGCTTTATTATGACGGATACGCCGCCACAGCCATTGTTAGATGCGCTACCAGAGGGCGATTGGGTGCCTGTGTTGTTCCAATTGAGTTATCAAATGGCGGGCGTGACGAGCTTAGTTAAGCGGGATGATTTAATTATGGTTGATTGGTCGTTTGAGGAGGCGATGCGCTTCAATTTAACTGCTGGTATCTCGCAGTCACCGACTAAGTAATCCGATGAAGGTTTGTGCGTTTTAGCGTTTAAAATTAAATTTGATGATTTTTGTGGTATAATTTTTTGGCGACCAATATGGTCGCCATTTTTTATGCTGAATATTCTAGTAATATATTTGTTTTATGCTAAAGGCGGGTGTTAGCTGCCTTAGTGGTGTTAATTCTGTTTATCCATCAATCATTGGCTTAAAAAAGTCGAGTGTTGTTAATCCCGTTGTTCAGATCCTGTCGCGTTTAGCCATAGCGAGTCGTTGCCATGATCTTTGGGATTTCCCCCATACTGGTCATAGATGAGCCACGCAGTATTAACCAAACTTTAAGTATAAGTTTTGTCCTATCTCGCCGTTGGTATGTTGAGATATTTGGAGTGTGAACCCGCTAGAAATAGGGAGAGTCAATGTCCATCAAGTCTAGTATTAATCCGCCGGTATTTTATTCGTCGGTCTTTTTCATCATCTTGATGGTGATGATTTGCGCAGTATGGCCCACAGAGGCAAACACCTTTTTTAGATCAATGCAGTCATGGATAGAAATGAAAGCCGGTTGGCTTTACATTCTAAGTGTGGCGTTTTTCCTGATTTTTATCATATTTGTCATGGTCAGTCGCTTCGGCGATATCAAACTAGGACCAGATCATTCAGTGCCAGACTACAGCTATAAAAGCTGGATCGCCATGTTGTTTTCGGCGGGTATGGGCATAGGTTTGATGTTTTTTGGGGTAGCCGAACCTGTGATGCACTATCTGGCGCCGCCGGATGCAACCCCTGAGAGTCTTATTGCCGCAAAAGAGGCGATGAAGATCACTTTCTTCCATTGGGGACTGCATGCTTGGGCGATTTACGCTGTGGTGGCATTGAGTCTGGCCTATTTCTCTTATCGACATAAGTTACCGCTACTGCCGCGAAGTGCGCTTTATCCCTTAATTGGTGAACGCATTTATGGTCCTATTGGCCATACAGTGGATACCTTTGCTGTGCTTGGCACTATGTTTGGGGTGGCGACATCACTGGGCTTTGGGGTGTTGCAGGTCAATTCTGGGTTGAGTTATTTATTCGAAGGCTTACCCAATAATGCTGTAGTGCAGGTGTGTTTGATTATCGGCATTACTTTATTGGCGACATTATCGGTATTTTCTGGTCTCGATAAAGGCGTGAAACGCTTAAGCGAACTCAATCTGGGTCTCGCGATTATTTTATTGCTTATCGTCTTGATCCTTGGCCCTACGGTTATGCTGTTGCAGGCTTTTGTGCAGAATACCGGTAGTTACTTAAGTGATTTAGTGGGCAAAACCTTTAACTTGTACGCTTATGAACATAAGGAAGATTGGCTCGGAGGCTGGACCTTGCTCTATTGGGGCTGGTGGATTTCCTGGTCTCCTTTTGTCGGTACTTTTATTGCGCGTGTGAGTCGCGGCCGTACCATCCGTGAGTTTTTGATAGGTGTGTTATTTGTGCCATCGGCGCTGACCTTTCTGTGGATGACGGTATTTGGTAATACGGCGATTGATTCGATTATGAATCACGGCGCGACCTATCTTGCCGAGGCGGTGAATACCGATGTGTCAGTGGCCTTGTTTGTGTTTTTCGAGCACATGCCGTTTCCTACGTTACTTTCTGGAATTGCGATTTGTTTAGTTGTCACTTTCTTTGTGACCTCGTCGGATTCGGGATCCTTAGTGATTGATAATCTAACCTCGGGAGGTGATAACAATGCCCCCGTATGGCAGAGGATTTTCTGGGCCCTGTTGCAAGGGGTTGTGGCATCGGTATTGTTGTTAGCGGGTGGGTTACAGGCGCTGCAAACGGCGGCAATCGCCAGTGCTATGCCGTTCTTAGTGGTGATGCTATTCATGTGTCTGGGCCTATTTAAAGCCCTGAAAAATGATTGGCTGAAGATTAATAGCGTGCAGTTACACAATACTAGTGTGCAATACGCCAAAACTAATATGAGCTGGGAAGAGCGTATTGGGGTTTTAGTCTCGCATCCTACCCATGAAGAAGCGCAAGTGTTCTTGAATAATGTGGCTACGCCCGCTTTATCTAAGGTGTGTCAACACTTTATGGCTAAAGGCATAGTGGCCGATCTTGAATACTTAGATGGCCGCGTGCGATTAGTGATCAGCAATGAGGTGAATTTACCCTTTGTTTACGGTGTACGAACGCGTTGTTTTGACATCACTAACCCAATAGGGACTGAAATCGAGCAGGGAAATACCTTGTATTACCGCGCCGAAGTGTACCTTGAACAAGGTGGTCAGCATTACGATGTGATGGGTTATACCGAAGAGCAAATCCTCGCGGATGTGGTGACTCAGTATGAAAAATACTTACACTATTTGCATCTGTCGAATGCCGATCATGCCCACGTAAGTTAAGTAACGTAAGCTTGTAACGTAAGTCGGCTTAGCCATTTACGTCTACAAATCGTGCACCATTAACCCGCAAAGTGCGGGATATATTGCCCCAAGTGATAACTCGGATTATCCTTGGGGCAATTTTTTTAGGGTTTGTTTTAGGGATTACACTATGTCATCAGTGCCAGGCCAGAGTAAGTTAGATAAAGTATTAGCCGATGCGCGGGAGTACAAAGCTAAGCGTGAGAGCGGTTACCGTGAGCAAGCGTTAAAACTCTATCCTTGGGTGTGTGGCCGCTGTACCCGCGAATTTACCCCAAAAAACTTAAGTGAACTGACTGTACATCACAGGGATCATAACCACGATAACAACCCGTCAGACGGTTCAAACTGGGAATTATTATGTCTTTATTGCCACGATAACGAACATTCCCGTTTTGAAGAATTGATCCGCTACGGTAGCACTACTGAGACCAAACAAGCCGCGGCGACCTACAATCCCTTTGCTGACTTGAAATCAATGCTGAAAAAATAGTCTTGTGGGCTGTTAGCAGGATGAGCTTGCGCAGAGGGTGGCGTTAGCGGATGGGGTTTAGTCCTTGTCGGTTAAACGCGCCTCGGCAGCTAACCATTTATCACGGCTTAAAATATGCTGATTTTCACTGCCTTCAAATAAAGCTTTACGGGCGGGAAGTTGCTGACAAATGGCTGCTTGTTGTGCTTCGCTGCTCGTACGCCAACTGACGATTTCATCGATATGTCGAAAGCAGCCCATGCAGTAGTCTTCGTCATTTAAACCGCAGCGTGCGACGCAAGGTGAAAGCATAGGTGTCCTCTTCAGGGTATTGCTGACTGCGGTTTGCAGTTAACAGTCAGGTTGAGTGCTTTTAATGGGCGCGATACTAACATGTTTTCGCATAAAGTCATCCGTAGGGCAGATTTGCTCAGCCTAATACGAGACAAGTATTTTTTACACTGGGCATGACGTGAACCAAGATAATCTGCAGCAACAATTCACTTACTCACAGCAATTTAACAAGCTTAATCAGTTGCTTGAGCTGAGTGCTGCCCTGTGGCAAGTGCGTGCGTTTGAAGTGAACGCTTTACCTTGGGCACAGGATTTTCCGCAGTTGGCCGAAGCTGTGTGGGCGCTGGCTGATGATGGGCTTGATGGACTCGACGCCGAGCAATCTTTGCTGGTTAAGGTGCTGTCACCGGCATTAAACCGCGATCTTATGGCATTAGGCCAAGATTGGGACTTGTCATTGCTCACCACTGCCATTGCTGATATTGCAATAACCGATACCACAAAGGTAGATAAAGCGCAGGACCGCGGTTTGTCCTTTGATGATGAGGCGCACTTTAGTGCCCACATTAAAGGCCGAAAATGGCAGCAAATTACCGCCTTTGTACAGCATTTACCCCAGCTTAATTTACCCGTATTGGAATGGTGTGCGGGTAAAGGGCATTTGGGCCGCTTGATTGCTAAAGCTCGCGGCGCTGATGTGGTGAGCTTAGAGTGGCAGGCGCCGCTGTGTGAAGCAGGGCAGACCTTTGCCGATAAGTGGCAGTTATCGCAGACTTTTATTTGCGCCGATGCCTTTGCTATTGGCGCAGAACATGCTGTGACAAACACATCTACAACTACAGTTGAAGCACAAGCTGAACATGCCTCAAATGCCAATCCGTTAACTGCACGGCAGCAAGCGGTTGCTTTGCATGCCTGCGGAGATTTGCATGTTCGGCTGTTAACGCTGGCGGCCGAGGTGGGCACGCAGGCATTGGCGATTTCTCCCTGTTGCTATCATTTAATTCAAGCGAGCCATTATCAGCCGTTATCGACTCTTGCTCAGCAGGGCAGCCTAAAGCTCAGTCGCCATGATTTACAGTTACCGTTGCAGCAGAGTGTGATCGCTAATCCCAAACAGCAGGCGCTACGCCATCAAGAAATCGCGTGGCGCTTAGGCTTTGATGCACTGCAACGTGAATGTCGACAAATCGACGAATATTTGCCTTTACCCTCGTTAAAACAGAGCCAGTTGAGCGGCAGTTTTACGGATTTTTGCCTGTGGGCGGCCGAGACGAAGGCAGTTAATTTAGCGAAAAACAGGGATTTTGAAGCTTGGCTTGACGTTGGGCGACAAAGACAACAATTAACTCGCCGTATTGATTTAGTCGCGCATTTATTCCGCAGCGCACTGGAGCAGTGGTTAATCTTAGATCGCGCTTGTTTTTTGCAGGAACAAGGATATGGTGTTTGCGTGGGTGAATTTTGTGCAAACAGCGTCACACCAAGAAATACGCTGATTTTAGCGCAAAAAATGGCGGTATAATTTTGCGCGTCTAAAAACATACTGTACTGTGATGTTTTTTATGAATTATTTCTATATTAGCGCATTTAAGTTTAGTGATAGTGAATTCAGGGCCGTCGTGTTTGGAACCTGCGCTGTGAGACAAGTCTTACACTCAAGATGGTTTTTTATTGAATCATCGGGCTTTTCTTGTTCAAATGTCGCATTAATGACGAATAACAACTGAAAGCTGACCTGCTGGTCAGTCATTCTAGTGAGCGAATAAAACAGTTTCATGAAATATTCCCGCGTATTTATTAATAGCCTGGCCTATGAACTGGCGCCTGTTGTGGTTTCCAGTAGTGAGCTAGAGTCTCGTCTTGCTCCTTTGTATCAAAAGTTCCGTATTCCTATGGGACAGCTTGCCGCATTGACTGGGATTACCGAACGCCGCTGGTGGCCAAAAGGACATCAATTGTCCGACGGTGCGATTAAAGCTGCCCGTAAAGCCATGGTTGAAACTGGGATTGATGTCGCCGATTTAGGTGCGGTTGTCTATACCGGCGTGTGCCGCGATCAACATGAGCCCGCGACCGCGTGTCGTATTGCTGCCGAATTGGGGGTGTCAAAAGACACCGCGATTTACGATATCAGCAACGCTTGCCTTGGGGTGTTATCGGGCATTTTAGATATCGCAAACCGTATTGAGTTGGGTCAAATCAAGGCGGGTATGGTGGTGTCCTGTGAGTCGGCGCGGGATATTGTCGATGTCACTATCGATAACATGTTGGCCGATCCGACCATGCAGAATTTTGCCCAGTCACTGGCGACCTTAACCGGTGGCTCTGGTGCCGTGGCGGTGATCCTTACCGATGGCAGCTTGCCGCTGACAAATGTGCGCCAGCATCAATTGCTGGGTGCATCGCACTTATCGGCGCCTGAGCATCATCAGTTGTGTCAATGGGGTCTGCAGGAAGTGGGGCATAACCTGTACCGCGAGTTTATGCGTACCGATGCCGTTACCTTGCTTAAAGAAGGCGTTGAATTGGCGAAGCACACTTGGGAGCATTTCCTTGAGCAGCGTAATTGGCTGGTGGAGCAAGTGGACAAAGTGATTTGCCATCAAGTAGGCGCTTCAAATCGTAAGCAAGTACTGAGTGCGCTCAATATTCCCCCCGAAAAAGAATTTCCAACGTATCAGCTGCTGGGCAATATGGGCACAGTGTCGTTACCTGTGACTGCTGCGATGGCGCACGATCAAGGCTTTTTACAAGCGGGCGATCAAGTGAGCTTTTTAGGCATAGGCAGTGGATTGAATTGCATGATGTTAGGTATTAAGTGGTAGGGTGCATTGCACCTTTTCACACCTTTGCTTGATGGCTGGCATACATTCGAGTCAACCCAGTAAGTCCATGATTCAGTTGATAGCTTAGTCTTTAGTTCTGTCGATAAGCTAAGCCAGCTGTACATAACCCGTTATTCGCTCTCATAAAGAATCAAGATAGGAAGCGTCATGTTAGACACTCTGTTGCCTTTTAAACGTCATTTTCTTAGCCGTAATGGCAACAAGCTACATTATATCAACGAGGGTCAAGGCGAGCCTGTGGTGATGGTTCACGGTAATCCTAGCTGGTCGTTTTACTACCGCAATCTTGTTAGCGCCTTAAAAGACACTCACCAATGCATAGTGCCGGATCATATCGGCTGTGGCCTGTCGGATAAGCCAGACGATAGCGGTTATGACTATACCCTTAAGAATCGTATCGACGATCTCGAAGCCCTGCTCGATAGCCTGAATGTGAAAGAAAACATTACCTTAGTTGTACACGATTGGGGCGGCATGATAGGTATGGGTTATGCGGCGCGTTATCCTGAGCGCATTAAACGCCTAGTGATATTGAACACGGGCGCTTTCCATTTGCCCGAGACTAAACCATTCCCTTGGCCGCTGTGGATCTGTCGTAATACCCTGTTAGGCACAGTGTTGGTACGCGGTTTCAATGCCTTTTCGTCTATTGCTTCCTATGTGGGTGTTAAGCGCCAGCCGATGTCGAAATACATTCGCGAGGCGTATGTCGCGCCGTTTAACTCTTGGGCCAATCGCATTTCGACGCTGCGTTTTGTGCAGGATATTCCACTGCGTGAAGGCGATAGAAATTATCAATTAGTCTCTGATATTGCTGCGAGTTTACCTAAATTTGCTAAAGTGCCGACCCTGATTTGCTGGGGTCTCAAGGACTTTGTATTCGATAAGCACTTTTTAGCGAAATGGCGCCAACACATGCCCCATGCGACCGTGCATGAATTTGCCGATTGTGGTCACTACATTTTGGAAGATGCCAGCGATGAAGTGATTGCCCATATCAAAGGCTTTATGGCTGACGACCACGTAGAAGCGGCGCCGTCCGAACAGGCCGCAGGTTAATGTCGACCTTGCTTGAGACTGAAGTGGCTCCTTTAGTGACGCCGTTGGAAACGCCGCTTTTAACGGGCACTTCTGCGTCAGCAATAATTAATGATGCCAATATTTGTCGCCATCTCAAGCAAGCCGCCCATGCCATTCCCCATCATCTTGCGGTAGCAGTACAAAGCGCTCAGGGCGCTTCTGTGGCGAATTTGCGTTACAGCGAGTTGGACTTTCTCAATCTAGACAGACAAAGCGATGCGATAGCCTTTGCGCTTAATGCCCATGGCATTGAGCGCGGCATGAAGGCTGTGCTTATGGTCACGCCGAGTTTGGATTTTTTTGCACTTACTTTTGCGCTGTTTAAAGCGGGGGTTATTCCTATCCTAGTTGATCCCGGCATGGGGATCCGCAATCTTAAACAGTGTTTTGCTGAAGCCGCGCCCGATGCCTTTATCGGTATTCCCAAGGCTCATATTGCTAGACGTCTATTTGGTTGGGGTAAGGGCAGTATTAAGTCATTACTCAATGTTGATGACGGCAAAACAGGCTTAGCGGCAAAGTTAATCCGTATCGCTACTGGCGCCATCAGTTTATCGACTCTGCTGCAAAGCACCTCAGTGCAATCTTCTGCTTCAAAGTCTGAATATCCCATGGTGATGCTCAAATCTGATGAGATAGCGGCGATTTTATTTACCAGTGGCAGCACTGGCACGCCTAAGGGGGTGGTGTATAGCCATGGTATGTTTGAGGCACAAATTCAAGCGCTAAAAAACGATTATGGCATTTGCCATGGCGAGCGCGATTTAGCCACTTTTCCGCTGTTTTCACTCTTTGGCCCCGCACTTGGCATGGCGTCTATCGTTCCAGAAATGGATGCCAGCAAACCTATTACTGCTAATCCTGAATTTCTATTTGCCGCGATTGAGAAATATCAATGCAGTAATATTTTTGTTAATCCTGCTTTGCTCGAACGTTTAGGCCGCGCAGGTGAACAAAAACAGCATAAACTGCCCAGCGTACAGCGGGTGATTTCCGCGGGTGCGCCAGCCACCATTGCCTCCATCGCCCGTTTTAGTAAGATGCTGAGCCAAGGTGTGCCGATTTTAAATTCCTACGGCGCAACCGAATCTTTGCCTATTAGTATGATTGCCAGCGATGCGTTATTTGCCACGACTGACACCACAGATAACGGCGGTGGTATCTGTGTCGGTCGCGCTATCGATGGCGTGACGATTCGCATTATTGCTATCAGCGAAGAGGTTATTCCCGAGTGGGATGATGCCTTACAGCTAAATAACGGTGAAATCGGCGAGATAGTCGTGCAGGGGCCTATGGTGAGTCAGTCCTATTATCTAAACAATAGTCAGCATGATAGCCAAAACGAAAGCCAAGGCAAACGCGCGACTGCGGCGGCCAAGATTTGGGACTCAGCAACCAATACCGTTAGACACCGCATGGGCGATTTGGGGTATCTTGATGATCAAGGTCTTCTGTGGATGTGTGGTCGTAAGGCCCACAGAGTCGACGCTACTGGATTGTTTGTTAAACGTTATTATTCCATTCCCTGCGAGCGCATTTTTAATACGCATCCCAATGTGAAGCGCTCCGCTTTAGTGGGAGTGAAAGTGGCGAACGAGATAGAGCCGTTAATTTGTATCGAACTCGACCAGTCATTGGTGTGCAATAAGAGTCAGCAGTTGTACCAAGATTTGATCGCCATCGCTGAGCAATTTACGCAGACTCAGGGCATAAGGCGGTTTCTTATCCATCCTGATTTCCCTGTGGATGTGCGGCATAATGCCAAGATTTTTAGAGAAAAATTAGCCGTTTGGGCGCAATCGCAAACGAAAGGTTGATTTGAAACTCCACGGCTTTTCTCCTGCATTTTTTACGTTATATTCTGTGTTCATTTGAACAAACTCGCTTATTTTTAAGCCCTTGTGCTTATTTTAAACTTATTACACCGACTTTAAGTTCATGTAAATGTGCTGAAATGGATACCCTTAATGACGAAAGACCCAATCAAGAGCACGACGCTTGCCCAATTTGATGCGGCTGAACAAACGGCACTCGCGCAGCTCGCGCTTAAGGTGCAACACGCCTTTGTCACGGGGGCGGGGGGATTTTTAGGTAAAGCGATTTGCCTGAGATTGTTAGCCGCGGGCATTAAGGTCACAGGTTTTGCGCGTGGGCATTATCCCGAACTTGAAGCACTGGGCGTAGTCATGCTGCAAGGGGATTTAGTCAATAAAGATCGGCTGCAACAGGCGATGCAAGGCTGCGATATTGTATTTCATGTGGCGTCTAAAGCGGGTGTTTGGGGTGACAGAGACAGCTATTTTTGTCCGAATGTAAAGGGCGCTGCTAATGTAATTGCCGCTTGTAAGGCATTAAAAATAGATAAGTTAGTCTACACCAGTACCCCGAGTGTGACCTTTGCAGGGCAGGATGAATCGGGTATTGATGAGTCTACTCCCTATGCTACAAGATTCCTGAATCATTATGCCCACTCTAAAGCCATCGCTGAAAAGATGATGCTCGATGCCAATCAAGTGGGTGACATGCCACTTGAAAATCCTGATGTGACCCAAGTATCTAGCCAAGTGACGACTCAAGCCACTGCACCCTATGCGTTAAAAACCGTCGCACTCAGGCCGCATCTGATATGGGGTCCTGGCGATCCCCATCTAGTGCCTCGGGTATTGTCGCGCGGGCGTTTAGGTAAGCTTAAACTGGTTGGCCGCGAAGATAAGCTAGTCGATACCATCTACATAGATAACGCTGCCTATGCCCATGTGCTGGCGGCACTGGAACTTTGCCAAGCAAAGCCTAAGTGTCAAGGGAAAGCTTATTTTCTGAGTAATGATGAACCCATCACTATGGCCGAGATGATCAATTTGATTTTGGCCTGCGATGCTTTACCGTCAGTGACTAAGCGTGTGCCTCAATCTGTGGCCTATGTAGTAGGCGCAGTATTAGAAAGTGTACATTACCTCCTAAAGAAGCAAGAAGAGCCCATGATGACGCGTTTTGTCGCACGGCAGTTATCCTGCAGCCATTATTTTGATATCAGCGCAGCTAAACGAGATTTAGGTTATCGTGCGCTCGTCTCTATTCATCAAGGGATGGCAAGGCTTAAAGTGTCGCTTTAGTTTTAGATATACTGCCATCATGGTATTGGGGATTTATGAGTTGCGGTGATTGTAAAACGTCAATTTTCAGGCAAAAGATTGGTCGCTGCAAACGCTGTATGTGGCAACTTACGGCTTTATCGGCCATCGGCTGGCCGCTGTGGTGGTGGCTTTATCGTGATGCGCCTAGGGATGTAAACTCGATTGCATTACTGTTTTTCTGCGCGGCTTTTACGGGGTTACTTGCTTTGCACCTTATCGTCTTGGCTTACCGTCGCCTCAGAGGGCGAAAGTAAGCCAACTGACTTTTTGTTTGTATGCTTAAACTGAGTTAGTTGCCATTTTCTCGTGCATCATTTTTTTCATTAATGGCGCAAGGGCAAAGAAGACTAATGCCATCACCACGCCAATTTGCGCCGAGAAGATAAACAGTTGCTCGTATAGCGCCATCGCACTCGGTACGTCACTTATCACGCCGCCTTGGGTATCAATCGCGGCGAGCTTGTTTAATTCGGCGGCTAAGATTTCAGAGTATGAAGTGCCGAGGAACCAAGCACCCATCATCAGGCTGACTACGCGTTTTACCGAAAGCTGAGTCACGGCTGATAAGCCTATGGGCGACAGCAATAACTCCCCGATTTCTAATACAAAATAAGCCGCGACTAAGAACCAAATACTCACTAAGCCACTGCTTAGCGGCATCTGGATCCCGAGCACAAGCACCATAAAGGATAAACCCGCGAACAAAATACCGAGTGCGGTTTTAACTGGTTTGCTTAGGTCGCAATTTTTACGGGCGAGAGCAGGCCACAGCCAAGCGAAGATAGGCGACAAACTGATCACAAAGAAGGCACCGAGGAAGGTTAGCTGTCCCGCACTCCATTCGAGGCCGAGCATGTTACGGTCCATCACACGGTCCGAAAATGCTACCCAAGAGCCATAGGTCTGCTCATATAAGCCAAAGAAGACCAAACCCGCAACGATGAAAAGCAGCAAAGCCGACATCTGTTGACGTTCAATCGGATTACAATATTTCACCATGAACCAGCCAATACCAAAGGCGAGCACTAGTGATACTGAGTGCAAGAACCAAATCACTGGGCTCACTGCGGGTAATAAACTGCTAATCGAAAGTACGAGGGAGTGGGTTTGAATCAACCCCCAGACTATGATTACGCTGCCAATTGCGCTTAAGTAAATCCATTGTTCTGTCGTTATGCCGGCGGTTTTCTTTAAAATCCGCGCAGGATCTCTGGGTTCAGCGAAGCCTTGCAGATGTTTCTTGCCACGAATAAACACCAACAAACCTGCTAACATCCCTAAACCTGCCAAACCAAAACCGTACTTCCAGCCATAGGTTTCACCTAAATAAGCGCAAATTAGCGGGGCTAAGGTGGCGCCTAAGTTGATGCCCGCGTAGAAAATGGTAAAACCAGAATCTCGCTTAGCGGATGATTTAGGATAAAGCTGACCGACTATGGTGGAAATATTGGGTTTTAAAAAGCCCACACCGACAATGATTAAGGCGAGGGATAAATAGAATACTTGCAGCGCTTGTTCATCCCGTTGAATTTCACCCGCAACGATAACCGCTTGATGGCCTTCAAAGGCCATACCTAAGTGGCCGAGCACCAATAAAACACCACCAAAGATCACCGCTTTACGCATGCCGATATAGCGGTCGGCCAATAAGCCACCCACTACGGGCATGGCATACACTAAGGCACCGTAAGCACCAATCACGTTGTAACCAAATTCATCGGTAAATAGATGATATTTAATCAGGTAAAGAAACAGTAATGCTTTCATACCGTAGAAAGAGAAGCGTTCCCACATTTCGGTAAAAAAGCAGACAAATAAGCCCTTAGGATGCCCAAATAGCATTTCAGTTGGGGGCGAGCCTTGTGGGCCCTGCATTGCGTGCGGCGGGTTTTGTTCTATTGACACTTAAGACTCCCATTGCTGGCACTTTATGCGCCGAGCAGCTAATGATTCATTTTATCGTAATGAATTTTATTAATTATTTTTCATTATTTGTGATTATCGCGGCGCTTTTGATCGCTAAAAGACGGCGCTGTTGCAGCAGTTAATCACACTCAGATGATATGGAATAGCCAAGGGTCTTGAAAGTGATGAATATTTTGTATAACTAACATTTTTAGCCGTTCTTTAAGGCTCGCTATAGCAATACTAAGCGGTTAAATTAATTCATTTTCAGTTAAGAAATGAGTGCTAAATAGTGGCCATAATTCAACTGTGGCAGTTTTATCTTAGCGGCTTTAGCCTTGAATTAGCTGTAGTTCGTCGTTTAATGGATAGTGTAAGTTTTATGATTGATAGCAATTTTGCATTATTGGAGAGCATCTACGCGCTTGTTCGAGGCTGCTATCTAAATGAATGTCACGAATGGGTGGGTTAGATGATTTTCTCAGGGAAGCGCTGTGATTGAGAAGTGAACTTATTCGAAGTATAAGTATAAATAAGCACCATAATCATATTGATTGTAAAAGAATTTTAATCTTGATAGTTGCATTTTTCATATAAGATTTCACAGTTTATATTTCTATAATGAGTTAATGTTTATCTGCTCAACTTTACTGATTGAGATCAGTCGTTATGTGTTACTAAGGAGACTTATGGAGTTTTTTACCACCCTATTTGTGGGTTACCCGCTTTGGGTTTGGTTAATGTTTTTCGGTTTTGTGCTGGCGTTATTAGCCTTTGACCTTGGCGTATTGCACAAGGAGCAGCATGAAATTACCGTGGCTGAAAGTTTAAAACTTTCAGCCTTTTATATCTGTATGGGCTTATTGTTTGGGGCCTGGCTCTGGTGGTACAAGGGTTCAACTGCCGGTATGGAATACCTAACGGGCTATCTGATTGAAAAATCACTGTCTATGGATAACGTATTTGTTATCGCGTTAATCTTCAGTAGCTTAGGTATCCCACGTTTATACCAACATAGAGTGCTCTTCTGGGGCATTATGGGCGTAATAGTGTTGCGCGCCATTATGATCGGTCTTGGTGCCGTGCTTGTTGCCCAGTATCAAGGTGTACTTGTGTTATTTGGACTCTTCTTGATTTTCACTGGCGTGAAAATGCTCTTCTCAAACGATGAGCACGGTGATATCCAAGATAATAAGTTTTATAAATGGTTACGCACTAAGATGCGTTTTACGCCAACGCTGCATAAAGAAAAATTCTGGGTTCGTGGCGAAGATCATCAGTTAACAAAAGGATGGTGGGCGACGCCGTTATTTTTAGCGTTGATCTTAGTGGAAACCGCGGATTTAGTGTTTGCAGTCGACAGTATTCCAGCTATTTTTGCGATTACCCAAGATCCTTTCATCGTCTATACCTCAAATATCTTCGCGATTCTGGGGCTACGTGCTTTGTATTTTGCCTTGGCGGCTATGGTGCACCGTTTCGAGTACCTTAAATATGCACTTTCAGTGGTATTAGTGTTTATCGGGGTGAAAGTGGGTTTAGTGTATTTCAATCACGAGGGAATAGTGGACTTTACTATCCCTACTGCCGTGTCCCTTGGTGTGACTTTTGGTCTGTTGGTCTTAGGTGTCTTGTATTCGCTGTGGAAGACGCGCGGGCAAGAAGTTGAGAAATAGCTTGGACGGCTAGTCCAATAAGTAATATGTTTCGGCCGTTTAGTCATGCTAAACGGCCTTTTTTATATCCTTAATATGTGAATCGTTAAGCTTTACAGAAGATGTTAAAAATTAGTCTATGCTTAATTTGAGCCGTTGTTAGTTTTAGGCTCACAAAGGGAGTTTTTAGGACTAATACTCTTCAAGGACGATATTATGAAACTCAACATTACCGCCATACTTCTGCTCACCGTTTGTTCATTGACCACAGTCAACGCAAAAGCTGCAGATAAGCAATCGCCTAACACTAGATCTAACGCAAATTCAACCTGTACTGGAGCCTATCCAAGTTACTTCCAAGATCCTGCTTTTACAAAAACAGGTATGTGGGATAATCAGGTCACCATCAATCAAGCCTATCCGGGCTGGAAGGGGCCTATTTTTAGCCTCAGCGATGCTTATTCGAGTGCTAAACCAGATAGCGCTGCACCTTGGCTTAAATTCAATCCCTTCGATAAGAATCTGAGTGAAAATGATAAAAATACCCAAGCTGAGCAATACCTCTGGGCTGTGATGAAGTACATCCAAGAGGGAAACATCGACAAAGGCGATGTCAGTAAAGACTGGGATCTGTGTAACAACAAGGTGCGCTCTTGGTACCATATTCCCTATCAGACCTATGATCCCATGAGTGGGCGGGAATTTATCCATGGCTTGACCCGAGAAGCCCCCGTCACTATGGTGATAAAAGGCCAAGGCGATTTGAAAACCACTATGTGGGCGGTGGGGTTTTATAATCCTCAGGCGGCAAACAGCATTGGCAAGGTATGGACGGGGGCACCATCACCTGTGATGCCCCAGCAAAATTTTGCATTTAATGAAGGCAGTGTGATTGGCAAGTTACTGTTTACTACTGCAACGCCTAATAACTATCCTTTCCTTGAAAATGTACCTGTTTGGCAAGCCAATATCAGTGCCAGTGATTTCTGTGTATGTAAAAACGCCGATGGCAGTGCTTGCAGTTTCCAACAGGAAACAGAGCAATGCCCGCGCTCTGTCGCCGATGTGTACTTATTGCAGTTTGATATTGCAGTGCGAGACAGCCGTTCACCCGTGGGCTGGGCCTATGGCACTTTTGTCGCCGATGGTCAGTTTAAAGCGAAAGAGAAAAATCCTTGGGATCGTATCTCACCTCTGGGATTAATGTGGGGGAATGACACGCCGCCAGCAACTGTGGGAGCGGCAGCATTCCCGCAAAACCCAATCACAGGGCTTAAGGATAGCGCCGTATTTCAAGAGGTTGTTGGCCGTTTGAATGAGCACACCAATGCGGGACACTTAGGGTGTAATGGGCGCCTAAATGGCCCTGCGGATAATGCATTAAGTAGCTGTTTATCTTGTCATCAAACTGCTTCAGTTCCCGATAGTACCAATAATACACCGGCAATCCTGTACCAATTTGCCTCGTATCAAGAGCCGGGCAGTGGTCAATGTTTAACATCGCCCAGCGCCCTCGATTTATCGATTGACCAAGTGTATTTCAAAACCTTTATGTGTTCTGCGTCTTTCATTGGACCCAGTAACATAGTCCCTGCACCTAAATATACTCAAGGGCAAAAACAGTGGATTTCTACTGATTTTTCATTGCAGCTCAGTATCAGTCTCACCCAGTGGCAAGAATGGCAACAAGACCAAGATAACCTGAAAAAGAATATCAAAGTACGTGTATTTGATGGCACTTTACCCTCTCGTTAATGTTGAAGTTTGTTTAAGGTTAACACCAACGCACTATCTGGCATTACCTGTTAGATAGTGCGTTTTTTATGGCAATACCCTTGGCTCATTTTGAAATTAATGCAAATTAGCTTGTTCTTCTACGTGCTTTTTCCTAAGGTGATTGCAAATGATTTTCAATGAGGCGTGATATGAATACCCATCTACAGTTACAGGTAAACCATTGGCTTGAAAATGATCCAGACCCTCGCACTCAAGCCCAGTTACAAACCCTAATTGATAGCGGCAATGATGCCGAACTCGCAGCGCGATTTGCGGGGCGCTTGGAGTTTGGCACCGCAGGATTACGCGGTGTCGTCGGTGCTGGGCCTATGGGGATGAACCGTTTGGTGATCCGCCAAACCTCTGCTGGCCTTGGTGCTTATCTACTTGATCAGATTAAAGATGCCGCCGAGCGTGGTGTGGTGATTGGTTATGATGGTCGCCACGACTCATTCAATTTTGCCCATGATGCGGCGAGCGTACTGACCGCTATGGGGATTAAGGTACGCTTAACGTCCAAAGTAGCGCCAACGCCGTTGGTGGCTTTTGGGGTAAAACATTTTAATGCGGCAGCGGGCATTGTGGTGACCGCGAGTCATAACCCGCCGCAATACAATGGCTATAAAGTCTATTGGGAGAATGGTGCGCAGATTATTCCGCCCCACGACTCTGGCATTGCCGCGCAAATTGAACGCGCAGCAAATCAAGCGATTCCGTTTTTAGAGCATGATGACGCGGTAAAACAAGGTAAGTTAATTATCCTGCAGGACGATTTTTACCAAAGCTATCGCCATGGCGTGCAGCAAGCTGAGGTGCTGCAAAACCATACCGCCCCTGAAAAGGTCAGTTTAGCCTATACCGCCATGCACGGTGTGGGTGCTGAAATGGCTGAAACGGTATTGAAAGATGCTGGTTTCACCCAAGTGTATTCGGTTGCCTCCCAGCGTGAACCCGATGGGGATTTCCCGACGGTTAACTTCCCAAACCCTGAAGAAAAAGGGGCGATGGATTTAGTGATTGCCGAGGCGAAAAAACACGGCGCTATGCTCGCCTGTGCTAACGATCCCGATGCCGACCGTTTTGCGGTCGCAGTGCGTAAAGAGGATGGTGAGTATCAGATGCTGACGGGCGATCAAGTTGGTGTGCTCTTTGGGCATTACTTGTTATCTCACGCCAAAGATAATCAGCGTCTTACGGGCACAACGATAGTGTCATCGAGTCTGTTATCTAAGATTGCTCAGGGTTTTGGCACGCAAAGCTTTACCACGCTCACTGGCTTTAAGTGGCTGATGAATGTGGGGATTGCGAAAACGTCCCCTGAGGATCAGTTCCTGTTTGCCTATGAAGAAGCCCTTGGCTATACGGTGGGCAGCATGGTGTGGGACAAAGACGGCCTGTCGGCGCTGGTGGCATTTGCACAATTGACTGCCGAGCTGGTGGCGAAGGGGCAAACGATTTGGGACAGACTCGAGCAAATTTACCGTGAGCATGGCTTCCATCTCAATGCGCAGGTGAGCATTGCGCTAAAACCTGACACGCCCAATATTGGCGCCTATTTGCGCGAGCATCCACCGGTGAAGATTGGTGAGTTAGATGTGCTCTCAACCGATGATTTAAAGGCGCTTGAGCGTCGTTTTGCCGATGGAAATATTGAGAAAATCGACTTACCACCGAGCGATGTATTGACTTACTGCTTAGCGGGTGGGGCTCGGGTGATTGTCAGACCATCTGGCACTGAACCTAAAATTAAGTGCTACTACGAAGTGGTAGAAACTATGGTTGATACAGATACCTTAGCCAGCGCCCAAGCGAGGGCGAGCAAAGCCATGGATGATTTTATTCAGGCACATCAAGCCAGTTTGCCAAAGTAATCTTGGTTGCTGGTTAAGTTAAAACGCCAAAATTCACTTTTATTAAAAGGCTACTGACATCATGCTGTCAGTAGCCTTGTTTTATTCTTGTTGTCGCCCGTTAATGATTCAGTCCTGAATTGTACTAATAAGGTTTTGAATCATTGATATTTTTCAACAAGGAGAAAGTGAAAATGTTATCTATTGCACCGTTAGTTTGGGGTGAAATTCCTGTCAGTGACATGAACCGTGCCGTTGCTTTTTATCAGCAGCATTTTGGGGTCGAGTTTAAACGTGACGATATGGAAGACATGGAATATGCGAGCATAGTCACAGAGGATGCGAGTGCGGCGAGCATAGGGCTAGTCAAGTGCAGTATGAGCCAGCCGTCAATGCAGGGCAGCACAGTGTATTTGCATTTCAGCACCCACTTACAACCGCTAGTGGATAAACTCGCTGCCGCCAATGTGAATATTTTGCTGCCAGTGACGCCGATTAATGGTGGAGAGTGTGGTTACATCGCGTTATTTGCCGATAGTGAAGGCAATAAAGTCGGTCTGTGGTCTAAGGATAAGTAGTCTCGAGTGTTAAATTTTTAGCGTCGTGCCCTTAAGGCACGACGCTAACATTAACCTATTGGTTTAGATATCTATGGAAGAAACAAAGATGGATGTGGTTTATATTGATGCTCGACCCTTACTTGGACTAAGCACCCGCACGAATAATCGAGCAGAAATGTCTGTCGATAGCGCTAAAATTGGCAGTTTATGGCAAGCCTTTTTTGAATCATCCCAGCTGACCGCTATGCTCAATTCGCCCATGTATGGCGTGTATTATGATTATGAGTCAGACATGAATGGCGAGTTTTCTGTACTGGTGGGTAAGGCAATTGATGCCCCTGTGGATGCAAGTCATTTTACGCCATTGGAGCTTAACGCGGGCAAGTACCTTAAATTCACCGCTCAGGGTGATATGCCCCAGTGTGTTATCGATCTTTGGGGGCAAGTGTGGGGTTATTTTAGCGCGGCTGATTGCTCTCATCAGCGACGCTACCAAACGGATTTTGAAGTCTATCTTAGTGCTACTGAGGTTGAGATTTATATCGGGATTTTATGATTCAAATCGTAAACTATCACTCAAGTGAGTATCAGGATATGTCAGTGATTTATATAAACTCACAATTCTTAATCAACGGATAGGCAACTAAAGGATTGAATCACAGTCAATGCGCCGCGCTGACCGCCTATTTCAAATAGTGCAAATTCTTAAACATAAACGCCTGACCACAGCCCAAGAGTTGGCTGAACGGTTAGAGGTTTCCACACGCACGATTTACCGTGATGTGCAGGACCTGTGTTTAAGTGGCATTCCTATTGAAGGGGAAGCGGGTGTCGGCTATTTGTTGCGCCACGAGGTTAATGTTCCGCCCTTGATGTTTAACGAAGCCGAACTCGAAGCGATTCAAGTTGGCATGCGTATGGTGCAAACTTGGGGTGGTAAGGAGCTTGGTAGCGCCGCGAGGCAGGCGATGATTAAAGTCGAAGCTGTGTTGCCTAAACGATTACAAGCCTATCAATCCTTAATGTTTTCACCGGATTTTTACCTCGATTCCAATGAGTTTCAATTCCTTGATCCCTTGCGTAATGCGGCTCAGCGCCGCGAATACGTCAAACTCTTCTACCAAGATGTCAAACTGGATGTTACCGAGCGGGAAGTTAGGCCGCTCGCCATCTATTTTTGGCGTGGTACTTGGACCTTACTGACTTGGTGTGAGTTACGTGCTGATTTTCGTAATTTCAGGGTCGATCGCATCACAGGTCTTGTGCGGTTAAACCGTCATTTTGATCTCACTCTTGGGCAAGAGCTTGAAGATTATATTTGCCTGATGGATGAGCAATCGAAGGCGCGAGCAGAAGCGAAAGAAAAGCCACTCGAATGAGTGACTTTGTATTACATTTCTAATTTGCTAGTAACTGGCTGGTTGTATCGAGATCTCTCTGATACTGGTGTCATAGCTGTTATTGAGAGCCTAAGCTCACCGTTTTTAATTGTTTAACATGACTTCGCTTGATTGCGAAATATTCAGTTTTTTGATTAAACCATCTTCATCATTGTTTTGGATCTCGCCGACGGCAACCTGAATATTGCGACTCAGTCCTAATTTTTGAGCGCTTTTAGGACGATTAGCAATGTCTTCATCCGTTAGTGGATAGGATTCACTGGCATCGATATTAAATTGACTCGAATCTATTGCGGTAAATTTACCGCTGATAGGTGCGCCATGTTGTCTAACAATATTCGCTAATTGCCACTCAAACCCACTTTTTGACTGTGCCGAATTAATCGCAGCAGGCCAATCCCATACACCATAACCGTTTATATCTTGATGAAGATATTGATCGACTAAGGCTTCTGGTCCATTCAGATTATTCGCATTCGCTCCGCCAAAGGTGTAAGGGAAGTTAGGTCTATTTGTCGGATGATTAATATGCGCATTACCACCCCATTTTAAGAAGTTCTCATATTTTATATCGTACATCATATATAAACTTGAGGTGTATGGGACATCCGCCTTTTGTTTAAATAGGGTGATTGAGATATAACGTTTGCTGCGAGGCGGCATAATTGCTCGGTACTGCGCCTGACTCGAAATCGTTGTACTTTTGCCGTCGGTTTCACTCCAACCTTGGCTGGCAGAAAATTCGGCGCTGATTTCAGAACTCGCTCCACCTATTCCTGGAATACCCACTTCATATTTATTGGTTACGCTAATTTTCTCGGAGAAAGAGAAATTATCGGTTTTGGCCCAGCTAGTGGTGTAATCATAGTTTAGGGTGGCCACACCGGTATCTTCGGTATCGCCCCAGTTATAGATAACCACGGGAGCAGTATAAATAGCCTCACGATCATAAACTTGAGGTGAACCTAACTTTAGACTTTGAGGATTAGTGACGAAATGAATATTTTGTAAATTTACCTTCAAACGTTCATTCGCTCTGTAGCCGCTTGCATAAGGATCATTGCCGTTATAGCGGGCTTTAAGACTGTATTCGTTGCTCGACTCTCTTCTGACTTCGATGTCTTCACCAACATACTGGGATGCTGTACCGCCAGCCCATGCATATCCGAGATGGTGTCCTAAGGAGAATAACGAGCTGATAAACGAGGGGTCGTTAATTGCATCATTTTTAAGCGAATCAAGATCAGGGGCAGCGTGTTCTACCATTGACAGTTTTGGAATAGTATTCGGAATAGCGGCTTCGGCCAACAAAGAAACAGTTCCAAGTGCGGTTAAACAGGATAAAGTTAATATACCCAGGCTAGATTTTGTTCTCATGATTGTTCCTTTATTTTAATAAAATACGTCCTTTCATTGAGAGCGCCGATGGCAATTATATGTAGTCATAAATCATATAAATAATCATTACTGCTAGGCACATCTAAAAACTAGCACTTTTATTTTTATTAAACAAAATAAAAATGAATTAATTTAAGATGTGTTTGAGTTTGGTTAAAGGTGTTAATTTATTTATTTTTAAACGGTATTTAAAACTTTATAATATAGTGTATTTACTTTAATTTTTAGTGGGTTGGTTTTTGAATGTGGATTAATATTTATGCGGCATTTTATTATGTAAAACCTTTTGAATGGACTCTTTATTTCGAGAGCTATACCGAGAACTATACTGAGATGAGTGCTGTAATAGATACAGTAAATAACATTTCTGAATGGACGTTTTAGAGACTAAATAGTTTGAATATGGTTAGGTTAAGTATTTTGTTTTTATTGTTTGAGTCTTTGTTATTGCTGATAAATACCATCACTCTTTCATTATCGTCGATGTGTGAAATACCGTTAAAGCCGATACTATTAGTTGCACAGACATAAGAGTCTAAATATATGAAGATTGTGGAAAATCAAGATAACGTGGAAGTAATTTTCTAGGGGGCGATGTCTCAGAGGGGTTAGGCTGTGTAAAAGAGTGGTAGGAACGGTGTCAGTGATTGATGCAAGAGTCAGTGCAGTTGCTGAACACTGACTCTTTGTTGACTTAGTGGATAAAGAAAAATAGTCCCATACTTAGCACTGTGGTCAGTAAGGTATTACGGGTGACGAGCGCCAACACAGTAGCGACTATGGCGCAGATGAGATAGCTGTTATCTAGGCTGAGATCAAGCTGACCTTCTTGCACAAACACTATGGGTGCAAAGATTGCAGTGAGTACCGCAGGGGCTGAGTAACTTAAAAAGGTTTGGGTGCCCTTACTTAATCGCAGCGGTAGTTTAGGCTCAAGTAGTAAATGACGACTGATAAACACAACCGCCGCCATTGAAAAGATCATTAACCAAATCATGCTTTTTCTCCTGACAATGTTTTTGTCTTAATGTCAGGCCCATCTCCTGTATCCATTTCTGTTTTGGCCTGTGTGCTTGCTAACTGACTTACTGATTGTTCTGCGCGTTCCGCTTCCTTGGTCACTTTGGCGTAAAGTACACCTGCCGTCATTCCCGCAATGGCGGCAATGAGCAGTCCCGCTTGAATTTTAAAAACGGCGCATACCACTGCTAGGGTGAGCGAGACTAATACACAGACGAGAATCGATGGCTTTTTTATGGTAGGAACGACCAGAGCGATGAAGGTGGCTGCGATGGCAAAATCTAATCCCATCTCATCTAAATTCTCGATCGCATTGCCCGCCACTATGCCAAGTAGTGTGGCTATGTTCCAACCGATATAGAAACTCAAACCGCCGCCAAGGGCGTACCAAGGGTCGAACTTATGTAACTTGCCTTGATTGGCGATGGCAAACAGTTCATCTGTGAGCAAAAAGCCCAATGTTAGGCGCCACTTTAACGGCAAAGGACTGATTTGACTGCGCATCGCCATTGCATATAACAGATGGCGTGAGGTGATGAGTAACGTCGTAATTAAGATACTCCACAGACCAATACCGGCTTTCACCATGCCGAGTGCCACTAATTGAGCCGCGCCCGCAAAGATAATCGCCGACATGGCTTGGCTCTCAATGGGCGTTAGCCCAACCTCAATGGCGAAGGAGCCCGCTAAAACTCCCCAAGGTACAACAGCTATCGTCAACGGCATCATGGCTAATGTACCTTTTAAAAATGCCTTGGATTTCGATGGATGCACAGGATAAACATCAGGTTCTATAAGCTTGTCGGTGGTCACTTTGGCTCCTAAAAATAGCGGCGACGGGGTTGCTGTTAAACAATAAATGCTTGGATAAGCTTGCTTGCTTAGTCAATCGAGGAGAAAGCAAGAATGAGCATGGCAGATTAACTTAAAGTGATTGTTTAGGCTTGGATAATATTGCGGCCTATTTCTTTGGCAAATTGCCCCGGCGTAACACCGACTGTCTTCTTAAAATGTCGATTCAAGTGACTTTGATCGTGAAACCCACAATCGAGGGCGACATCGAGCAGCCGTGAGCCTTGTTTGATTTTTCCTTTGGCGAGTCTCACTCTGGCCTGAATTTGGTAAGCGTGGGGCGGTAAGCCGTAATAACGCTGAAATTGTTTGAGTAAATAATAGGAGCTTAATCCTGCAAGCGTTGCCAGCTCTTCAAGGGAGATATCGGCCGCAGGATGATCGTCGATAAAGGATTTCACCAGTGCTAACGCAGGCTTAGCGATTACAGCGAGGTCATCGCTTGGGTGATTCTTGCCATGGCGTGTCATCAACTGTGTCAAGCTTGAATAGACCAAGCTTTCGCGCAGTAAGCGATTGTCCGATGTATCTAAGGTATTAAAGGTGAGGCGCAGCAGTTCGGCTAATTCAGGATCGTACACTACGGGCTCAGGGAAATAGGGCGCACCGTTGTTTGTTGCTAGCTCACTGTTAATACCGGCAAACTGCACAGGGACTGGATACATGGCACGATAGGACCAGCCGCCTTCAGTCGCGCTACAGCCATTATGGACTTCATCAGCATTGACGAGAATGATGCTGTGCTTTGGCGCCACATGGTTGCCACCGGTGCGATAAAAACGCTGCGCACCCGTTTCAATCACGCCGACTGTGTAACCTTCGTGGGTGTGCCGACTAAAGTTTTGTTTATGGTAGTGGGCATTGAGTAACTCGAGGCCACCTAATTCATCGGCAATCTGGTAGGCCGCATGTTCTGTGTTCACACTAGGCCTCCGAGTTTAGTGTATTAATGGCGGGTTGTGCCTGATAATAACCCAGAAACCCTCAGTGCTTTTGTACAAAATTGCGCATATAGGATTTTGTTTGCGTTTAATGGCGGTTTCTTAATGTTTGTTGCTTAATGCTTGTCGCTTGAGATTTTTCGTTCAGTCTTGCTCGCGACAGGTGTTATTTAGGTCGCCTGCTGTAATGTTGTGAGTTCTGCACCTGCGATAGCCTCTAGGTGTTGAGTGATTTTCTCTATCGGCCAATCCCACCAAGCGATGGCAACAAGCTCATCTATCACAGTTTGCTCGAATCTCAGCTTGATCACTGTGGCAGGATTACCGCCAACCACAGCGTAGGGTGGTACATCTTTTGTTACTACGGATTGACTGGCAACAATGGCGCCGTGGCCAATTTTTACCCCAGGCATGATAGTGGCGTTATAACCAATCCATACGTCGTTACCGATACAGGTGTCGCCCTTAAAAGGTAAATCTTCGGGCTTGGGCGCCGCTTTCTCCCAGCCATTGCCGAAGATATAAAAAGGATAAGTCGAGAAGCCAGATACTTGATGATTAGCGCCATTCATAATGAATTTCACGTCTTTCGCAATGGCGCAGAATTTACCGATATTCAGTTTATCGCCAATAAAGTCAAAGTGATAAAGTACATTCGACTCGAACCTCTCAGGACCTGCTGGATCGTCATAATAAGTGTAATCACCGACGATAATGTTCTCGCGGGAAATAAAATTTTTAAGAAAGCCAACCTGGGGAAAGCCTTTCATCGGCGCTTTATCGTTGGGATTTGGACCTAACTGCGGGTGAGTGTGGGTACTTGGCATGAATACCTCCGTGCTTAAAAGAGTTGTTTACTAGGGTAATGCATTGTCTTTTTTGAATCGTCGTACTTTGGTACGTATATTCTTCATCGGGGAGTAAGTGTTGAACTGGATCATACGGCCCAGAGTCCATTTATCGTACCAATTTATGCCGTACAGTTGCTGATCACTGAGACTTGCAATCAGCGTTGATAGTTTTTCCATTGTCATTTCATATTCATCAAGT
Source organism: Shewanella sp. SM21 (assembly GCF_025654335.1). Taxonomy (NCBI): domain Bacteria; kingdom Pseudomonadati; phylum Pseudomonadota; class Gammaproteobacteria; order Alteromonadales; family Shewanellaceae; genus Shewanella; species Shewanella sp. SM21. The sequence goes on along the minus strand of NZ_JAKKRL010000007.1, from coordinate 315,226 downwards.
AAATCAGTATATTGCCATTGGCTATATTCATGATGAAATCGCTCTGCTAATAATCCCAGTTGATTCCATTTATAACCCGTATCGGGAAAATCAACGGGGAGTGCTTGCGATGTTAACTCGTACCATTTGAGCACTAATTTACCCCAACCAATAAGGTAAGCGACGGTATCACTTACACTAATTTGTGTACCTTTGATGTTTCCTTCTATACTGCACACACGGGATATTTGGGCTGGGATTGAACGATAGTCTGCCATCAATTTGGGGAAAACTGAGTAAATAGCCAATTCAAGTTCTTGTTTTGATTGGGGTACAGATGACATCACTACCTCGTTTACATTAGATGCTTAGGCTGAGTTTAACATCATCTATTGGGCTATTTAGTATTCACCTGTCACAACAAGCACTTGTTCAATAGACTCAACTACTAAGGCAAGCGTAGTTTTTTCTCGCTTAAAGCCGACAGAGCAAATGGCCATCGCGCCGTTACCACAGGTTATTTCAGGGTAATCTTCTGTCATTGGCGTTTCATCTTCTGCTACGGGTGCTAATACCCAGCCAGCAGCCAATAAACTCGATTTCACCTCAGCGTATTTTTTACCCCATAACGCGCTGGTGTCCTGTGCTGGAGCATATAGAGGCAATGCGCCAAGACTTAGCATGATCAGTGGGAGAATGTTTTTTCGCATATAAAGCTTTCTAGTTCCTATGTGGTTTCGATTGGTCGCTTAGCGCTTGTGAGCGTGTTAACAGCATATATTATTCATAGTCCCTCTGCGCATTATCCTTATGTGCATTAGTTGGGGGAATTATGGCTGTTCTTGTTTATTCGTTTTTCCCAATATTTTTCATACAGTATCTGTGTTGATATAAAAATAACAACGAACACCCCCGTATCAATAATAAATTTCAATGGATCAAAAGGATCGCTAAAAATATCGTAGTGAAAATCGAAGTATTTGAATAATAATTTTGAGCCAATAAAAGCAAAGATAAAAGAGATAAAGAACTTCAATGGTTTTTCCCTAAAATATGTTGATAAATTAACCATTCTCTTTGGCGCGTTTGTACTCTTGTTGGGATTGATAAATTCCCAGAATGATCAGGCCAAATACGAAATAGAACATTTTTTGCGCTGAAAACTCGATTGTCAACGTAGTATGTTCTAGGTGGCGGTATAGAATACTGTGAGAAATTGCCTCTGTTATCGTCAGAATAAATGGATAGCTAATTAATGCGATAGACGATATTTTCGCGAATTTGTACGTTTGAGGTTGTTTAATGAATTTTGCAATAAATAGTAACGCAAATGATAGCGTCAGATTGCTTATCCATAAAATAGCCGCCGTAATTCGTACTTGAGTATGACTGGCTTGTTCCGCATCGGGATAAACCTCTAATATCTCCTGCAAGTAGCTTGCTGGGCTCACTAATCCCCAAACAGGGTAAAGGCATAGCAGCACGGCAGTGAGCATTAAAATATATCTGATAAACATCCTTTTTCTCCGACAGATTCTGCTTAGAAAGCTATACTTTTTATACGAATCATTACATTAGCATTGTTTTTTACAAGTGGCGATTGCTTTGGCTAAACTAAATTATTGTGACAAAAGTTTTTAATGGATAGCTAAGTTTAAACATGAACTAAATATTTCAGGCTTAAAGCAGCAAAAAATAGCCCTAGGCCATAGACGCTATGTGTCAGTAAACTTAGCCACCGAGCTTTCCATGGTGAAGGTGTTTTATTTGCTGCAATCCCAAATCCAAGACAAGGTTGAATGACATAGAAAGGAAACACTATGGTAACAAAACCAGTCATTAGTGCAGGTATCAACGTTGGCTCAAATAACCACATCTCCCCAAAGATTAATACATGAATTAAAGCAATAATAATACCGATAAAATAATGCAGAAACCAACCAAGAAAGGTTTCTCCTTTAACAGATGGGGTTGCCATAATAGGCCGATGAACCAGCTGACCTCTGTAAATAAACCAACGTCCCACAAATGCATAGTCAAGAGTTGGATTATGAAGTACGTTTTTTGCCACCATGACCATGAATCCATTATTAATGTGGCACCAATACCCACTAATATTGACTGTAACCAAATAGAAATCTCCATTCAGTTTTCCCTCTTGGTATTCTTTCCTGATATTGATATAGTTCAGGCATGGTACAACTTGAAGTCGACTTTAAGTCAAGAGTGAATGTTATGGATATTGCAGAGGTATCACGCGAATCAGGATTAGCTCCTTCAACATTGAGATATTATGAAAAAATTGGACTTATCCAATCCATTGGCAGAAAAGGACTTAGACGCCAATATGCCCCTAAAATCATTAATAAATTGAATATTATCTCACTTGGACGTATTGCAGGTTTATAATTAAACGAAATCACTACGATGTTTAATGAATCGAATCAATTGACCATTGATCGTAATTTACTAGCGCAAAAAGCATCTGATATTGATCTCAACATTAAGCGGCTAAAAGCAATACTAGATAGTCTTAACCATGTAGCAAGTTGCCCACAATCAGATCACTTAGAATGTCCATCATTCCAAAAACTAATAAAATCGGTAAAGTCTTTTGAATCTTAATCAGTGATAGAAATCAATCACTCGCTATGCGTATAAGGAATATTGTGGTCACCTAAATTTAGCAATTGAATTTGACACACAAGGGAGTGAATGATCAGTACTTAATCTTGGCAATAACGTTTAACTTATTTTGTGCTAATCAAACTTATTTAAAATGGATAGTGCTGTAAACAATGGGTGCTACAAGATCTGATGTGCTTATCGTCGAACACCCACCATGTCTACCTTGTGTAATGGAAAACAAATTTATTCTGAAAAATATTTAACCCAAATCCAACCAGATACTACCCAATAAATGGATAAGTTTCATATTAGGTCTAAGCTAGTTAATTTTAGCCTTAGTCCATCATATATAGTATTAGATTGTTAATTCTTTCTCGAAGAAAGATAAGCCATCACAGCTATCATGCTCCCAATTACAATACCTGTAATTCCAAAAAATAAGCCAGCTTCTTGTCCATATATAGCACCTGATTGTAGCAGTGAATAGACAGGTGAAAGACCGAAGTATCCCCCAATCACACAACCAGTTACAGAAAGTAAAAGACCAACCTTAGTTCCAATGTTCATTTTATAAAATCCTTTTTTGGTAAAAATTTACTGGCATATAGACATTACTATTCTCGGTGCAAATGTCTGCCTCCGTGTTTTTCGTGGATTAGTTAAACTAAAGTCTGAACTTCCTGTCAAGCCGCAAACAAGCACTGGAGCAACGTAACATATATAAAAATAAAATAAAACTAACAAACTTTGGTTTGATTTGTTTAAAGGGAAAGACCATAGGCATTTAGCCTTAGTGGCGCGAAAGCTAATCTCACTAAAGAGTGATACACCTACCCCCCTTGGTTTTTTTCAAGCTAGTTTTCACTCTTAGTGTGGAGCAAGACTGCCTATATGATAGTGGTATGTATTTTTCCATATGCAGCAGATTACACAGAAATTAGCCACGGCGAAGTCAATTACTGACGTGACCTTCGATGACATGGATGTCATCAACGAGCCGCCATGGATGGCTTCACGGCGTGTCACGGAAGCAATGGAATTCGGCGTACCCGCTACTGATGCAGAGTGCTTTTTCTTTGTTATTTAACGTAAGGTTTCGCTAATTTTGTGCTGTAAATAAAAACAGCCGCAAAGATTTTTGCGGCTGTTTTTACGATTTGAAACTCTCTATTTAAAACTGACTAGCCGCAACACACTATTCACCAAAGGCTATTTCGCAATCATCGCCATGAGTGCGGGTAAAAACTCGTTATCTAATGCGGCGATTTCGCTTTGCTCAACCAGCACTTGATTGAGAATGTCATGGCTGGTGAGGGGGTTGGCGAGTACTACGCGAAACACTACGGTTGCTTGTCTAAAATAGCGGGCGGGCTGAATGCGGGTACGGGAGACGAAGGATTTACCCTGTTCGCGTTGGTGCTTTTGAATAAACTGGGTGAGGCCATCGAGCAGCTCGTTAAAGCGGGCGAGTTTTACTGTGTCTGCTTGCTCACAGGCAAGTTGCATGGCGGCTTGGATGCTGGCGGGCACATAACGGTAAGTCAGCAGACAAAGTTCTGGCTCAGTGATTAGCTCAAAATCCTCATGGGTTTTGATTTGTTCGGCAAAATAGCGGGCTTTTTCAAGGCTGTTATTGATTAAGATTTCATAACCATCGCGGCCGATGATCTGTAAGCAAGCGTGCACTAACATCGCCATGCCGGGGCGTGAACCTTCTAGCGTTTGGCTGCCTAAGTCCTTTGAACCACGGCGCAGAATATATTCGGCGTGGTGGGCAATGGCGTGGGCAAACTCTGGGTCTTTAAATAACACCATGCCTGCGCCCATAGGCACGTACATTTGTTTGTGGGCATCGATAGTGACTGAGTCCGCAAGTTCGATACCTGCGAGTAAGTGGCGGTATTTATTGGATAATAAACTTGCGCCGCCCCACGCTGCATCCACATGGAAATGGCAGTTTAACTCTTTTGCCAGCGCAGCTAATTCTGTCAACGGGTCAACATTACCGGTTTCTGTGGTGCCAGCCACGCCAACAATCGCTAATACTTTGATGTTCTTGCTAGCAAGTTCAAGGGCGGCTTGACGCATTTTCGCAACATCGACCTTGTTATTGCTGCCAGTGGGAATGCTGATGATATTGTCGCGGCCGATACCAAGCAGATCGACGGCTTTGCCTAGCGAATAGTGACCGCGCTCCGAGACCAAAATCGCTAAATCGTCATAGCCATAGTGGCGCAGCGCCTTGAGTAAGCCTTCGCGGCTGACGCCTTTAAACTCGCCATCGGCTTTTAATAATTGGTTACGGGCAATCCACAGCGCCGTGATGTTGGCAACCGTGCCGCCGGAGCAAAATGCCCCGAGGGAATGATTGGCGCTGTGCATCCAGCTTTGATAAAAATCTGTATCTTGGGCATAAATCAAATGGTGCATCATGCCGAGCACTTGGCGTTCAAGCGGCGTAAATGCCTTAGAGGTTTCTATTTTGACCAGATTTTGATTGAGTCCCACCATCATTTTTGACAGCGGCAACACAAAGTAGGGCAGTGCCGAAGTCATGTGGCCGATAAAACTTGGCGCCGCTGTGTGTACCGAATGCGCCACCAAATTTTGCATAATTTCGTCGGTGTAATCGGAGACAAAACGCGGCTGAGTTGGGATCTCAAAAGCTTGAAAATCGGTTTCGATTTCAGACAAGGGTTTTTCGAGCGCGGCGATACTGTCACCCAAAAAGCCTGCTAAGTCCTCGGAGAGCTTTTGCTCAATAATACTCAGCGTTGAGCTTGCATCTTCCGGTGCAGTAAAAATGCGGAGCAAACTTGCTTCGGATGCGGTGGCTTGGCGAGGGAGTTTCTGGGTCATGGGGCTTGCCGTCTATTAATTTTTATAGTGAAACCGCAAATTGGCTCGAAGAGTATAACGGACCAGTGATTCTCGACCAGTGATGCGCGATCAGTGACTCTCAAATGTTCAATCAGCGGAATACCAAAAAGGGAGCTCACTTTACTGCAAGGCCTTTTAGGCATCAAGCACTAAAATTTTGTGTTACCAAAGCGTTGCGGCCTAAATAAGCAAAGGCGCCGTTATGGCGCCTTTATGTTTAACTCGACGAGCCACTCATCAAGCCTGAGCATTAGCCCTAAAATTCATGTTAGCCCTAAAATTAGCGCTGGCCTAACATGAGTACCGCGCCGATATTTCGGGCGGTATTGCAAAGGTTTAGCTTGGCATTGGCCAGCACATCATCGAGCGGACTTAAGTGCGGGATGATAGGGAAGATAGCCGTCATACCGTGATCCAATATGGCATTGGCGTTTTCACCGAGGCAGCCCGCGATACCGATAGTCGGAATGCCCTGCAGTCTGGCTTGCTTTAACACGCCCATTGGGGTTTTACCAAATACGGTTTGACCATCGATGCGGCCTTCACCAGTGATCACTAAATCGGCGCCACGGATTTTGTCCGCAAGGCCAACGGTTTGCATTACAATCTCAACCCCAGGTTTAAGCTCGGCATTTAAAAAAGCCATCACGCCAAGACCCATACCGCCCGCAGCGCCAGCTCCGGCATGATCGCGGTGATCGCTAATGCCATTGCGGGCAATCACATCGGCATAATGGGCAAGAGCGGCATCTAGCTGCTTAACCATCTCGGGCGTCGCACCTTTTTGCTGACCAAAAATTGCCGATGCACCGCGTTCACCGCACAGTGGATTATCAACATCGCAGGCAACTTCGAAGCTGCACTCACGTAAAAGTGGATGAGCGTTTGATACATCGATTTGAGCAAGGTTCGCCAGCGCTGCGCCGCCAGAAGGCAAGGTTTTACCTTGGCCATCGAGCAATAAAATATCCAGCGCTTGGGCCATACCCGCGCCGCCATCGTTGGTGGCACTGCCGCCTAGCCCCAAAATGATGTGCTTTATCCCCCGATTAAGCGCATCACAAATTAGCTCACCCGTGCCATAACTTGTGGTAAGCAGCGGGTTACGTTGCTCCCTCGGCACATGGTGTAGCCCAGACGCTGAGGCCATTTCAATCACGGCAATCGCGCCTCGATGTGGCGATTTGTTCGTTGGATCTGCACGTGAAACTGAAGCAGAACTTGTATTGATCGCAGCGCTGAGAATACCTTCACCAAGAATGCCATAGTGTGCTTGCACTCTATGTCCCAGTGGCCCCATGACTTCTAAGCTGACAATACTGCCGCCCGTGGCGTCCACCATAGATTGCACTGTGCCTTCGCCACCATCGGCAACGGGTATTTTGACTATGTCGCAGTCGGGGATCACTTGTTTTAAGCCTTGTTCTATGGCGTTGGCCACTTCGAGCGCACTTAAGCTTTCTTTAAATGAGTCGGGGGCGATAACTATTTTCATTAAAAATCCTACAGCTAAATGGGATAAAACAGGGCTAAATGTTGAACACTAAACCCAAGGCCACTTACGTTGGGCGCAACAACATCCCTGTGCTAAAACTGAGGTGATATAAAGGAATTTATATCCATCACTGGCACATTAATCTGTTGCAATTATTAGGGCGTATAACAGAACTATATCTTGGGCACGGTATGTGCCCAAGGGACAATATTGAATCAAGAACTCATTAATATTAGAGCAACACTAGGCTTAGCACATACACAGTTACCATGGACGTTACACCTTGGATTAGGGTCGCCATAGTTTGGGCTTTATAGGCTTGTTTGACGCTCATGCGGCTAAATTGGGTGACAACCCAAAAGAAGCTGTCATTGGCGTGGGAAACTGTCATCGCACCTGCGCCAATTGCCATTACTGTTAATACTCGTCCCATATCGCTACCAAGACCAATATCGCCAAGCATAGGCGCAACCAGTGCTGAGGTTGCGACTAACGCGACTGTCGATGAACCCTGCGCCGACTTAAGCGCGGCAGCGACGATAAATGGCATAAAGATACCGATACCCAGTGCCGACAGTGATGTGCCCAAAAAGTCACCGATAGGCGTGGCTTTTAATACCGCACCAAAGGCACCACCTGCACCTGTGATTAAAATAATCGGCGCGGCAGTGACGAGCCCTTGGCTGATGCGTTCGCTAAATTCGCTGATCTTATTCTCACCCTTTAACAGCAGCAGGGATAAAAACAGGCCAATCATCAGGGCATTAACGGGCTGACCGAGGAACACGAGCACATCAAACACACCTTCTTTACCCAAAGGCGCTGAAGGGAAGTTAGCGATAGAACCTAAACAAATTAATACGATAGGCACAAAAATCGGTGCGAAAGCTTTTAATGGGCTTGGTAACGTGCCATAGCTTTTTTTCAGCGTTTCATAGTCACTGGCCTGCGCTTTAAGTTCTTCTGCGCCTTCCCCATCGGGTTCAACATCGGCAAAGCGGTTTGCCCATAACATACCCGCGAGTGCCGCAACGGCAGCCACAAAGAGACCCACACCGATCACTAAGCCTAAGTTGGACTCTAAGCCTAAGTTGCCTGCGGCGGCGATAGGGCCTGGCGTTGGCGGTACAAAGGTGTGAGTGGCGTACAGACCTGTGGCTAAGGCAACGCTCATGGAGACACTAGAGACCTTCATGCGGTTCGCCATCGATTGTTTCAGTGAGTTTAAGATCACAAAACCCGAGTCACAAAAGACCGGAATAGACACGAGATAACCGATAATTGACATAGTGAGTGTCGGGAAGCGTTTACCTAATATCTTGATCACCACATCGGCCATGGTGATGGCGGCGCCGCTTTTTTCCAGAATAATCCCTATGATAGTGCCTAAGACGATCACTAAGCCGATATAGCCTAAAATATTGCCAAACCCTGTGGTAATGGTTTTAGCGATTTCTCCGCTTGGCAGGCCATAGGCGAAGGCCGCGATAAAGGCGGCCAGAATTAAGGTTAAAAAGGGGTGGAGTTTAAATTTTGAGGTCGCGATAACAATAAATGCAATCACGCCGATGAGAATAAGCACTAAGTTCATAGTTTGTCCCGTTCAGTTCTTGGCTGAAGTTTTTGAGTAAGTTTTTTGACTTATAGTGTAGGGCGCAGTGCTTATTTGGGCCTGAGTCCAAATGAGGGCTGCTTTAAGGTCATCCTATTATTGTGCAGGTATGTTTGAATAGCTTTGGCTAAATCCACGGAATTACCGCGTTATGTTTCGCCATTTTTGTGCTCATGCACAAAAATGCTTAGGTGAATTCGAATGCAGGAGGAGGCGTTTTGTCGGTAAGGGAGGCGCTTGTCGATTAGGATTGGCAAATAGGGCTATTTGCCAATCCTAAACAGGAGGGACTTAACTCGACTCTTTATTGACGACGAATAAAGGATTCGACATAGGCTGCGGTGCGGGCATTGAGTATCGGATCGGCAGATGCAGTAATGCCCTTAGGCAATAACAGTGGGTTAAATATGCCTTTATCGCACTGTTGAACTTGGGGATCGCTGTCTCGCTCACCGTTAATCATCACTTGGCCTACCAGTAAACGCTGGCGAGTTTCAGGCCAGATCACGGTAGGGTCATTAATCTCATCCCCCATTTCGGCGAGTTGAATGTAAAGGTTCCATTGTGCTGGCTGGGTTTTAATGCGCTCGAGTAATTCCGCCTTTAAAAAATCATCACTGAGATTGGCAAGTTCACTGGCTGACAGCCCGGCAGTACCAGCGACAGGTTCAAAAATCCATTTACCCGCGACCGTTTCACCTTGTTGAACACTGTTTTTTTGCGTGCTGAACAGGAAACTATTTACACCGAAGTAGCGGCTGTTGGCAAAACTTGGGCTGGGAGGCAGCTGTTTAACATAGTCGAAAAAAGTTTTGGCGCTGGGTTGATTATCAATAAGCCACTGTTTACCTTCAGGGCCTTGTTTCACTTTGGTCTGAAAGTTAAAAAACTCTTCGAGATTTTTGGCAAAGAAAACAGGAACGTTAGTGGTGACAAAGTTAAGGTTTTCTTTATCGCCATCAATTTTGAGTGACATAAAGCGCCCAGCGGTTTTATCTGAGATCTGCGGATTTGTACCGCCGAGGGAAAAGCGGGCTGTAACCTTGATACTATCTTGATTAAAAAATGGAATTGCCAACGTTTGTTGTAATTGTGGATTCGGTTTAAAACTGCCCGAGGTACAAAATCCCTTAGTGTGATTACGCAGTTTGACATTTTTACCCGCCTCGCGACTTGCCACATCGGGTGTGCCGTTGACGGCATCGACCAGTTCGGGAATGGTTTTCTCGGCCGCGATTAACGAAGGTGAAGTCAGCGCTAAGCCGCTAATGAGACAAGCTTTGGCGAGTAAAGTCAGTTTGATTGAGGTCATTATCATTCCTTTCAATGGACTAAGTAGAGAGCGCTAGCATATCGACGCGATACTATATGAAAGGATAGGAAAGGGGATACGGTATAAATCTTTCAATTAATTTTTTAGTACAGCCCAAGTTTTACTCAATTGATCTGGTTATAAGGTCTGCGCCGTCATCTGCGGGCTTTTTTCTGGCTAATCTGTTGAGTTGTTAAGTCATTTGAGCGTTAAGTTAAGCGAGTCGAAGTATCAATTAATTGCCCAAGATACAGGCTTAATAATCCATGCAGGGATTGAATGTCGGCTTGGGTGATTTGCTGAATTTTATCAAGGCGATATCTCAGTGTATTGCGATGAATAAACAGGGCATTCGCGCATTGCTGTGCATCGCCAAAGTGGGTGATGTAAGCCGCTAAGGTTTTGCGTAATTGGCCGTTTTTATCCGCCTTGGCGAGTTGCTGATAGGGCGTTGCCAGCGCCTGACCGCGCCAGTCATGTTTTAGCCCTGCAAGTAACACTTGTAGGGAATAATCTTCAAACAGGTATTTATTCTCTTCTGCATTGAGCTGCTTACCGAGTGCTAAGGTTTCTTGAGCCGTGTGATAGGAGCGCGCTATCCCACCTTTTTCGGGGAAGAAATGGCCTAGGGCAATTTTAAAGTTTAAATCCATTTGGGCGGGTAAGCGCTGTAACAGCTTATCGATGCGCTGATTTTCAAGCTCAGGATCCCATTGTTTTCCATCTAAAAAAGCTGGCTTTAGGATCACCAACTGCGACATTGAGGTCATGGCAATCAAGTTACCACGGTCAGGATATTGCAATAGATGCAGCACTTGCTTGAGGGTTTCACTGACTCTGGGGCTACGTTCATCGGCGGGCAGAGTGGATGCCTCAGCTAAGTACAAGGCCGATGGGGTGGTATCGGTCTTTAAGTGGTGTTTCTGGATGTTTTTCTCGCTGATCTCAATAATGGCCGCGACTCTTGGCAGGCTGATGTCAATGTCGAGCTGTTTTGCCCAGCGGTGCAACTGTGCATCATCGGTTTCAGCTTTGATCAATTGCAGAATAAACTCTTCACGCTGGCGATTCTCCCATTGCAATTTATCCTGCAGGTTGGCTTGTTCAACAATCATTTCGGCGGTCATTTTAAGTAACTCACCATAATGGGTGAGCTCACGCGGATCACCGGTAATGCCGACGACGCCGATAATTTGTCCTTGATAATGTAAGGGTAAATTGATGCCTGGCTTAACGCCATGCAGCCCTGAGGCGACTTCTTGACTGATCTCCACATTGCGATTTTGGGCAATCGCCAGCAGCGCGCCTTCGTGGGTTGACCCTATACGCTTAGGGTCGCCTGAGCCTAAAATCACCCCTTGGCCGTTCATCACATTGATATTGTGGCCAATGATTTTCATTGTGCGACTCACAATTTGCTTAGCGATGGCAGAATCAAGTAGATACATACAGGCGCCTAGTGGGGTTTAAGGTTTAACAGGGATGCAATACGCATTCTTAATCTGGGTAGCATATCGCGTTCAAACTCAGGATGCTGCTTAAGCCAAAGATTATTACGTGGGCTTGGGTGCGGCAAGACAAGATACTTAGGCCAATATTGCTGCCATTGCGCGCATGCTTGGGTCACTGTTATTGGTTTCAGTTTGGGGATGGCTTTTACTTTATCGTTGGTCGAAATTTTACTGCTGGTTGTTTGAGGCTTAGTGATCGGCGAAGTGGGGTTTACGGCCTCGGACGATTCGCGCGGTAGATGATAGTCGATGGCATATTGGCCGAGGATCACAATTAGCTCTATTTGCGGCATTAGGGCGAGCAAGGCCTGATGCCAAGTGGCAGCACATTCGGGGCGCGGTGGTTTATCGCCCTGCTTTTTACCGTTTTTTTGGATACTGCCCGGAAAACAAAATCCCATAGGGATAATGGCAAAAAGATTGGGGTCGTAGAATTGCTCCCGCGTGACATTCAACCAAGTGCGCAGCCGTTCACCGCTGGCATCGTCAAAAGGTATGCCTTTATGGTGGGTTTTCACGCCCGGAGCTTGGCCTGCAATCAAAATTCGCGCTTGGGTACTGGCCTGTAATATCGGCTTGGGCGCTAAGGGTAAATGGGCCTGACATAAAGTACAGGCGCTGATTTTTGCCAGCAGTTTAGCCATTGATGCCGAGCATGATGGCGGTACAGTTACGCAAAGTGGCGATGGCGCTTTAGTGAGATTCGTCTTAGTCAATTTAATCGCTAATTTTATCGTTGCTCATTCATTTTCAATCAGGATTGGAGCATCATCACTGTTTGATATATCCAGTAGCCAAAAAGAGAATAGCCAAGGATTAAACCGATATAACTTAATATCTTAGGAATTTGATTTGGGCTTGAAGCTAAACAGATGTGGGCCAGTACAATCGTAAAGAAGGCTAAGGGGGCAATCACATAGCTCAAAGTTAAGATAAATAATGCCCCTAGGCTGATGATCCAATCAGCATTGCGATTGTTGGGCTTATCGATTTGGCAAAGCTGTAGTGGCAATAAAATCAGTCCAATACCGACACAGATAATGCCTAAGTTAAGGGCGAAATCACTCCAACCTCTATGATCATAAATGGCTAACGCAATGGTAATTAATGGCACTATTAGTGCGCTTAATACATGGCGTTTGGCAAAAGTGGCGCTACGATACTGACCCGCAAAAAAGAATAAGCCCTGTAGAAACAGATTGATTAAGGTAAAACCACCGAGGCCTAAAATGATAAATAGGCTCGCTGCGCCACCCGATGGGTCGAACGCCATGGCGGGTAAGGGTAATAGGCTTAGCCCCACTAGTGCAGAAAGTGATAACAGCCACTGAGATTGGGAGAGTGAAGAATAAATACGCATGGGCTCAGAGGATTAACTAAAAGATTGAATTAAGATCCGCTAAAGTGAGCCAAAACTCAAGGATTAAGGTTTTTATGGGCGGACTTTCGCGCCAGAGTCTGATCTTATTCAAGATTTTTACTGTTATCTGCCATGATGTTATCGCTTTAAAAGATCTTGCTGCACTTAAACAAAAGCCCGCAACATGCGGGCTTTTCGTGTTATGAACAGTATCGATTAGAGTTTGTAACTCATGCTCAGCATGATCATTTGCGCTGTGTAGTCATGGCTATTGCTGCCAAAGCCTACGACGTTCCAGATCCCATCGACGGCGATATCATTGGCGGCATCATTGTCTTTATAATTCTCAATTTTATAATCCAAGCGCAGCGCCATTTTCTCGGTGGCTTGATATTGAGCATATAAGTTAATGTTGTGCACTTTGGCAAAATAATCGCCATAGTCGCCTGTGATACCTTGTCTGACTTGAGTGTTACTGTCGGAGTTTGAATAAGTGTAATCCAATCCCATGCGTAACTTGTTCTCAAGCAAGTTGTTGTAGCTAAGGCCTGCCCCGACCACATCTACATTGTCTTCAATGAATCCTGTCCACGTTGGGGTGCTGTAATTACTGCTTCCCGCTTGTTCAGACTCAATGATTTGGTAGTTGTAGAAGGCTGTCGCCAGTAAATCATCGGTGATCATGTAGCTGATGTTGGCATCATAACTAGTGTCTTTGGACTCAGTTAAGCCAATAACTGTGTCAGAGTAGTCATCTAATGCGTAACGGGCACCGAAATCTATGGTCAAGCTGTCGATTGGCGAGTGGGTGACTCGAACTTCAATCTGGGTTCTGTCGCGGTTAGCCAGATTGTACTTACGTAACAGGCTGTTGGTTTCAGAAGATGTCCATTCAGAAGCTTGATATTGCGAGCCATCACGCTGACCGTAACTGCCCTTAACCCACATATCCCAAGTTTCAAAGCTGTTAACACGCAAACGTGCCCAAACGGTATTTTCATCCGTGGTTTCACGGTCTTGATAATTACGGTCGTCACGTTTGAAGTCATAGCCGCCATCAAGCTTCAGTCCATGGGTAATACGATAATCCGCCGCCACTTTGAAGCGTTGGCTAGTGTTATCGTAAGGGGTGTTATAGGCCACCTTACCATTGACATTGTTGATGCTGACTTGGGTCCACTCTTCAATTTGAGTATTGTTATCACGGTCGCTATAGTCGTAGCTACCACTTAAGCGCAGTGAGTTAGTCACTTTACTGACGACTTTTAAGTTCAACCCTGTGAGGTCAACTTTGGCATCAACGGCCTCTGTCGGCACTTGATAGCCATAGCCTGAAGTGACTAATGCTTGGTCTTGACTCATTTGTCCCGCAAGCACACGACCTGTTAACACATTGGTATTGTCGTTGTATTGGCCCATGAGCGACACTGTGTGTGACTGGTTGTCAGGGTCAAGGGCGAGTGTGCCAGAGGTTTGAGCACCAAAAGTTGGATTGAAGGCACTGTCGAAGTTTAACTGGTTGTACTCGTTCTTAAAAATTGAGCCATTGTAGTTAAGTGCAGTGAACCAACGATCGCCTTTTAGTTTAATGCCAGCTTCAATGGAGTCAGTGGTGTAATCAACTGGCTCAGCTAACATCATGGATTGGTTAAAGAATCCACCTGATGTTTTTTTCAAGCCGGTTTTTTCTTCACGCATGTAGCTCACATGCGTACTCCACAGCGATTCACCTTGATAGTCAAAACCTAACCCTGTGCGCTCACGTTTGAGCGACAGTTCTAAGGCATTTAGATTGTCCATCAGTAAAGGCATCTGGCTGCTTGAACCCGCAGTTACCCAGTTGTCTGGCAAGGTTAAATTATCGCTGCCGACACCAGAGTAGGGCGTTAAGGCGCTATTACTGTTGTAAGTGGCGATTTGGCGATAGTTTACATTGACATTATACTGGCCTTGTTTGCCCGCATTGACATCTAAACGGCCACCATCCATGCCCAGTTGATAAGCTTCAACGCTGGCTTGATAGCCTTTCTCACCACGGAAGGTGACATCGGCATCAAATTTACCCGCAACTTCGTTTGAAGTCCCAAAGGCATTCGCCGAGCGAATATCCTCTTCGCTGTTGTAACCCACGCCCACACCCACAGTGCCAGACGTACCCGTTTCAACAACGCAGCCTTTACAGCTCCAAGCGGACATTTTGACTTTTTCTGTATTGGCATTGGCTAAGCCATACCCGTCGGCCGCTATTGCAAAACCTGTGTTTGCTAGTAACGCCAGAGTGATCAAATTGAGTTTAAATTTCATTTTCTCGTCTCCTTAGCGCTGTAATAGCTTGCCAGATGGATGGTTTGAACCATGGACCTGACTGTGGCAATTTAAACAGCTTCTTCCACCCGTAAAGGCATTGTCGCCGACGTTTGAACCTAAACCAGTGTTACCTAAGTAAGCATTGCTGGCGTGGCCATCGCTGGCGTGACATTGCTGACACAGCTGCGGTGCGCGGGTTTTCAACATGGCATCATTCACACTGCCGTGAGGATTGTGGCAAGTCACACAGTTCTCAGTGACGGGTGCATGTTCCCACAGTTTTGGGCCGCGTTTCTCGGCGTGGCAGGAGTAACAGGTTTCGTTAATGCTAGGCTTGTTTAGATCGGAATCTGTCATGCTCCCATGGGGATTATGACAATCGCTACAGGTCATTTGAGCCCATTTTAGTGGGTGACTCGAGCGTTTATTCATATCTGCTTTTTGCTTCGTGTGACAGCTAGTACAGACTTCCATTTCGGTGTTTTTTGATAACACAGGATCTTTTGCGACATGCACTTGGTGGCATGAGGCACAAGCGACATCGGCATTGTCATGGTGACTACCGTTCCAAGATACGCGTTTATCATCTTGGTGACAGCTCATACAGACACTGTTTTGTTTTTCTGCACTTAAGGTCGATTGCTTACCAAAAGTGATCATCGGCTCGTTGCCGCCTTTATTGTGTTGACCCATAGGACCATGACAGGCTTCACATTGCAGGCCAGCCATTGGGCTCTTTGATGAATCAATGGCGCCATGGACACCTTTGAAAAGGTCCATCACTTTTTCAGATTTTTTGTGGCACATCAAACAAGAATCGGCACCTTTAGGGGAGTAGCTGCCTTCGGCAAACTTCTTATCTAAGGTGGCTTCGACTTGTTCTGGAGTCATTTTGTCATCCCACTTTGAGGCGTGTGCACTCGGTGTGATGCATAAAGACATCACTGCAGACATTGCCATGGAGATGACAAGTGCCGGCAGTAGGTTTTTCATTTTTAGGCTGTTCTTCATAATAGGCTTCCCAATTTGTCCCAACAAAATTCAAGAAAGGGGGAGCGAACTCCCCCTGCTTGGGCAAATTACATCTTCACCTGAGTGTGATCTGTTGGTGTGGGTTTGTGACAGTAGAAACAGGTTTCTGACTGCGCCGCTTGATTGGCTTGAACATAATCACCGTTCACAATCGCGCCCATATTTTCTAAGCCGTGGCCAATAGATTCTGGCGCGTGGCATGAAGTACAAGTGGCAGTGATTGGCGTGGTGTATTTACCCGCAGTTGTTGCCAGAGCGCCTTTGACCTTGAATGCATCTAGGTTGAAGTCGTTATGACATTGGGTACATTCTTTGATGACACCTTGTTTACCATGAACAACGTGTAATTTCATCTCCAACGCACCTTTGTTAGCACCACTTGCATAGGTACCATCAGGGGTATGACAAGCGACACACGCATCCACACCGACGATTGGCTTACCGCTGGCATCTTTTGCATGTGATAGCTGTTCTGTCATCACAAAACCCGCATGGTGGCCTTTGTGAATTTCGAAGCTATCACCGTGACAACCTTGACAGGTACCAAACTCAACTGAGTTAACATGACGCATGCTCGGTGCTTTACCAGACTTAGTGCCAAAAGCTAGTTCAGCTTTCATGCTCGTTGTTGCGCTGTCTGCGGTACATGCGGTTAAGCTTGTACCAGTGCTACACACTTCTAAACCGATAATGGTAAAGGCGGTATCAGTATCGCCTGCACCGAAAGGTAGAGCGGGTGTTGTAAAGACCAATTTACCGTCAACTAAGGTTACACCTTCTTGCAGTGCGCCATCTTTGACTAAGTCTTTCGCTATTTTCGCTTTACCGCTACCTGGACTTGGATTGTAGCCCATGATCGGGAAGTTAGGGCCAACGTTGGTAACAGACTCTAAACGTTTAATCTTATCTTGAACGGTTGCCGCATCAATTGCGTTACCATCTTTGTCTAAGATAGACACGGTTAATACTGCAGTATCATCAGCTTGACCAGCAAGTGCTGCTGACATACCTAACTGAGCGATAACGGCTTTTTTGTCTGCAGTCTTACCTGTGTGCAGTTCTGCAGTCCAATCGCTGTTATGACAGGCGATACAGTTGGAGTTATCTAGTTGTTGTGAGTGGCCTTTACCAGCAGCAAAGTCCACTGCGCTATGGCAGCTTCCACATGAGGCAGCAGTTGGGATACGTGACCAATTACTCCAATCAGGCGTAGCCTCATTTGCTGCGTGACAGCTTTGACAGCTTTCTAATGAGCCTAAGGTGAGGTCTTTGTGTTTAGCGTGAACGAGAACATTGAACTCTTTACCTACACCGACTTTTCCGGCCGTGTGGCAAGTTGCACAGTAATTAACGTCGGAATACGCGCCGCCATGTTTAACATTAGCTAAATCTTGGTGACAAGTATTACAGCTTTCTGTGGCGACAATTTTGCGACTGTATGTTGGCAGTGCACCAGTATCGGCAGTGAAGTCGACAAAGGCGTTACTGTTTGGTACTTGAGTACCATCGGGAAGCGGAGTGTTATAAGCGCGGATTAATACTCGTTGAGCTAACTGTTCGTTATAAGTGACTTTAGTGTTAGCGGTCAGGTTCATACTAAAAGTATAACTGTAGTGACCGTTTTTCTTGTCAACGAAAGTCCCTGGGCATGTTGCAGCTACATCACAGGTTTCATCACCAAAGTATTGCCATTGTGACGCATTACCTGCACCAGTTGCGCCTTGTGGGATTAATTGTGCTGCGGCAAAACGCATTTTTTGTAGGCCAACAACGGGTAAATCATTTTCGTTAGTGACGGTAAACTCAACACTCGGAATACCGTTAGTGACGACAGATTTGTCAAAGGCGAAATTAAGGGTTTGAATCGCTGGAGCAGGTTCGCCACCAGGTTCACCGGGATTACCATCATTACCATCGCTGCCACCACAGCCCGCTAAGGCCATAGTGACTGCACTTGCTGCTAACAGCAGTGCGATTTTAGTTGTTTGTGCGTTCATCATTTTTTTCCCTGCATAGGTTTGGCATTGCTTAAACGCTATGTTCTAGAGCCAACAGATTCTATGTCTGTGTTTTTGGTCACTAGAAGCGACTTAAGTGGATGCTGGAAATAGAATTCCCCAAGGAAAGGCTAACCTAACATGACCTTAAAATCTCCAAGGCCTTTGCTAATGTGTGACTTGGATCTTTCTATTTCTAAAGAGGTATTTAAAGCGAGAGGTAAAAATGATTCTAGAACAAAAAAACAGCGGATTTTATCTGGGTAATGTGCGTTGACTTTATACTATAAAAGCAAGGTTTGAATGGGATTGCTGTTATGTAAATAAAATCCCCCGCAGTGCGAGGGATTTTGCTGAATTTAATGTGAGTAACGACTGATTTGCGATTCGTTACTCGGTTCCATATTAGTATTTCACTGGGTGAACTTTATCCACACCAAATGATTTACCTTCACCATGGCAGGTCGCACAGGTTTCGCTACCAGGAGTATAAGTGCCAGCAGCAGCGTTATATACACCACCATTGGTTTCGAAGTGACCTATCACTGCGCTGTCAGTTGCGGTCGTTGCATGGCAAGATGCACAAGCTGCAACGGTTGGTGAGTATTCACCAGTACTTGCTAAGAACGCAGGTTTATCGCCTAGTGTAGCTAAGCTAAGTTGACCTTTATCATGACAAGCCGCGCAGTTCGCTGGGTTTTCAGGGAAGGTTGCTGCATCTGTTGTTAAACGGCGAACACTGCGAGTATCAGCGTGAATTTGGTGGATCATGACTTTAAAGTCAAAACCACGTTCAAATGGCTTTTTACTGTGAGCAGGAGCGCCATTGTGACAAGCCACACAACTACCATCGGCTAAAGCTACCGCGGTATTAGGTACAGCAGAGTGACAAGTACCACAGCTGTTATCAGGCTTGTCTGCCGCATGGGTCAGCGCATGAGAGGCTGAAAAGTCAGCTTTCTCACCATGACAGTTAGCACATTTTGCTTCAGAGATGACTATGCTACGTGCGGTAACATTACTTGCATCGGCAGAGAATGAAGCTTTATTACTGCCAACAATCACTTCGTAGATTGGTGCTTCAGTGTTACTACAATCAATCGCAGCATCCATCGTTGGATCGAGTTCTGCAGAGTTTGCACAGATCAGCAATTTGCCGTCCATGAAGCCTTTACCAATACTAACAATTTGTTTGTATGGAACAGAACTTGTGCCAATAACAGCTTTAATGCCTGTTAATGTGTATGTTACTTTTGAGCCATTTGGTACCGCTGTTAAGTTAGCGTTAGTCTCAACTTTGGCCAAATTTACAGAAATACGGTTTTCGCTACGACCTAAAGTACCATTAGATGGACGTGGGCCCATGGTGTATTCAGTGCCATTGAATGCCGTTAAGCTGACCCAAAACTCTTTCACTTTAGGATCTTGATGTGGAGCAACATCACTGTGCCAATCGACTGTGAATGTTAACTCTCCTTTAGCCACATCAAATGTGCCATTTTCTAACTTATAGGCATATTCAGTTCGCAGTAACTTAGTGGCATTAGCTTTTGCTAAGTGATATTTAGCGCTGCCTTCTTCACCTTGTTCGGCGTGACAAGAAGCGCAGCCTCCATTTTGGAATACATTGACTAGGTTTGCACCTGGAATACCGTCAATTTCAGGTGTTGCATAGTAATGGAAATAGTTACCAACGAAACCACGGTCTTTTTGACCTTCAGGTGGCGTTAACCATTCACTGTTATCTACTGGATTAAAACCTGACATGTGACAAGATGCGCAGGCTAAACCTTTGTGATGTTTAAAGCTCGCGGCATCAACGGGTCCTTTGTCATCTGTGCTATGGCAAGACTGGCAGTTCCCGATAGAGACAGGCAGAGTGACTCGTTCAGAAACGTCTTTACCTTCACGGTATTGTGGGTAGCCACTTTCAGCCGCAGCTTTAGCCATAGTACCGCTAAAGTCATAAGCCGTTCCGCTGTAACCCACCATAGCGTAAGTACCTTTGTGAATGGCATGAACCATGGCGCCCATATCCAAAGGTGATCCTGTTTCTGGATCTTTACTGTAGCTGGTATGACAAACTTGACAGTTTGCTATTCCGATCCGTCTTCCGCCATGTAGTGCTAATGGCTTAGCAGTAGAAGATGTATCGCTATAATTTGTGCTGTGACACTTGATACAGTTCGCTTCTAAATCGACAACCGTACGCGTTTCCGTCTCTTTAGCTACTCTAAAGTTATCGCTTGGTAAGAAGTCGATATGGCTGTTGACTAACTTGGCATCTTTACTGCCATCGGTTTGAAGTTCTAAAGTAATGCGATGTATTAATGTTGGGTCGTAGGTTAAATCGAGACCTTCAATAGCGGGCAAAGTACTTAAATTGGTTTGGAAGGTATAGCGGTAAACGCCACTATCAACCACTGTTAAACAAGTGGTTTTACAACTAGATTCGATGTTCGCTTGAATAGCATCACCAGGTGTAAATTTCATTTCTTTAGTAATAGGATTGCCAGCGCTATCTTTACCATCGGTATAGCTATAATTTGCAAGACTGCGTGCAGGATCAGCTGCTTTCACTGAGTTGATATAGCTGACCCATTGAGGTGTTTTGTAACCTTTGCCACTTTCAGGGGTAAGTTTTGCAATACCCAATCCGATAGCATTGATTTGAGCGTATTGCTCTAGGCCCGTCACAGGAACGCCATTCGCATTCGTTAGTACTATGTCTACGCTGACAGTGCCGTTGTCAATTTTTACATCTTCAAGTGTGGCTTTGAGTGTGGTGGCTTGACTTATGTCTAAGCCTACCGGACCCGGTTTTCCGTCTTCACCATCTTTACCGTCACTACCACCGCAACCGGCGAGTAGTAGAGAGAGTAAACCGGCACCCAACATCGCTTTTGTTGCGGTATTGAAATTGAACCGTTTCATCATGATATTTCCCTGCAATAGTTGTAATCATCATCAAACGCCTGGCAAATAAGAATAAATCTCATTACCCGCATAAGATGTGTGGAATTAGTTTTCCATCTGTAAGGCTAACTAAGTCACTGGTATTTATCAGTCACTTTAGGCGGGTAATGTGACTGAGATCTGACTATTTCTTTAGGAGTAGATGACTGCATCGTATGAGTTCCTTTTATATCTGCAGTTGCTGGCCTTTTTAGGCCAGCATCATAGGGTTAGTTTATTGGATGCACTTTCAACACGTCCGCGACTCCGCCCTGTCCATGACAGAAAGCACAGGTTTCAGTTCCTGCGGTTGCATCGGATTTTGTACCTGCAAAAACAGCACCTTGCTGAGCCATGTGGTTATGAGTGCTGGTATCTGAATGGCAGTTGCTACACACAGCGGCAATTGGGCTGGTAAAAGTGCCGTTATCGAGGGCAAGGGGTTGTACCGCTGAATTTAAGGGGAGGGCGACGGTAGAAATCCCCGCAGTATCGTTAACGTGACATTGGGCACAGTTACCGATTTTTCCTGGGTAGTTTAGGCTTTCAAACCCCGTGAATTGACTGGTGTGAATACCGTGGATCAGCTGCTTAAAGTCAAATGACGTGATTGAAGGATTGGCTGCCGTCGCATCGGCCAGCATATTGGCGTTATGGCATAACTGGCATTGACCATCGAGATCGTTACGTGAGCCGTGAATATTCAGTTTTTGATCACCATGGCAATTACCGCAGCTTGCATTGCTCACAACGCTACGGCGACCTTCATTGCTCAATGCTGCCATATCAAAATAACTGTGGCTGGATTTAATCACTAACACTTCCGCCAGTTCAGTCGTGCAATCAACCAGTACTTTATCTTTGGCACAGACTCTGCCTTGAATCGCAAGTCCGCCATGATCCGTTTCAGTGCCTGCTGGCACAGTAAGGCCCGCTATCGTATAGATATAAATGCCATTAGAGCCTGATATGGGTGTGGATTCCGGCAGTTTAATCGAGCGAGCTGAACGGGTCGCATAATCAAAACTGGTTCCCCAGTTGGCATATACCCTTAAATCATTGATAAATTTTAGTTTATCGGCACTTTCGCTATACACAGTTCCTGTGGCTGGATTCATCAGCTTAACCGCAACAGTGACCGTACCATTGGCATCCATACTGGCGCTGGTGATGCTTGGGCTAAATTGCATCACTGCCGCGTTTTTAGCTTCATCACTGTGTACGCTTGCGGTCCAGTCGGCATTATGACACGCCACGCAGTTACTGTTATCTGTTTGCACTGGGTGTCCTTCGCCTGCGGGGAAATTGATCTGTGTATGACAGGCACCACAGGCTTGCATGGTCGGGACTCTGCGCCAGTTTTGCTGTTCGGTTAACTCAGCCTTATCGACGTGACAGGTTTGGCAGTCACTAATGGGTTGCGGGAAGCCAGTTAAATGTTTGCTGTGGATCATTTGTGGGAAAATATCCGCAGGGTTACTGACTTTTTTGCTGTTATGGCAGGTGACGCAGGTTTCGATTTGATTATATCTACTGCCATGGAAAGCTAGATTACTGTGGCAACTATTACAGGTCTCTATTGTGACTAAGTTGCGGGTGTAAGCGACATTACTACCTGAAGATTGCCAGTCATAATGCTGATTGGTTATAGGTAAGGGCGTATTATCGGCAAGTTTATCGCCGCCAATTTTGACCACCATTCTTTGGGTCGCTTCTGGTATAAACGTCACTCCATTCATGCCATTAAATGCGGCGCTGAAGGTGTAACTGTAGTGACCGTTTTTATGATCTGTGAGACTGCCAGGGCAAGTTGCCGCGCAGGTTTCAGCGGTAAAGTGCTGCCATTCACTGCTATTCCCCGCGCCTGTATAACCTTTGGGGAGAAGCTGCGCTGCAATAAATGTCGCCGATGGGATACCAACCACGGCTTCATCATCTTGATTGCTTACTTGAGGCTCACCGGGATTACCATCTTGGCCGTTATCACCGCCACAGGCGCTTAATAGGGAGACTAAGGCCAGCATAAGACTGAATTGAGTGCGAATTTTTGCAAACTTGTTCATATTTCTATCCTTGGAATGCGCTGTCAGTGCCTAAGTTACATTTGGTAGCTTAAGGTCAAGCCTAAGTAGTGAGCGTTGTAGTCGTGGCCCATATCACCAAAACTGAGTACGTTGGGAATCGTGTCCCAGCTTGTGCCTTGGTTTTGCCAGTTAGCATCTTGATATTTTTCGAATAACCAATCGACGCGCAGTGACATACTGTCGGCAAACTTATATTTGGCGTAGGCATTAATATTGTGCTTGCGGGCGTAAAAATCGCCATAGGGACTGGTGATGCCATAGGTCACTTCTGTATCACTCTGTCCGTCGGAATAGCTGTAATCCAAACCAATATCGAGGTGATGATCGAACAGGTTTTGATAACTAAGCCCTGCACCAATCAAGGTCGATTTTTCCTCGGCAGTGCTGTACCAATCGGGTGTCGAGAAGGAATTACTGCCCGCTTGGTCTGAATCGCGCCAATCTTGGTTAACAAAGGCGGTTAAATTGAGGTCACTGCTCAGCATATATTGGGCTGACAAGTCGTAACCGAGATAGGACACCTGAGTTAGACCTACTAGGGTATGATGATAGTCGTCATTAATACTGTGTAAGCTGGCACCAAGAGATAGACCAATGTCGCTCTGATAATCCGTGTGTAAGGTGACTTTCTGTCTTTTTCTATCGGCAAGGTAGGATTTACGTAGCCAAGGATTACTTGAACTTTGAGTGGTTGCGACGGAATGATATTCACTGCCATCTCGCTCTAGTGCTTCTCCTTTCAACCAAGCTGACCATGCGGGCGAATAGCGATAACTTAGTTTAGCAAACACGCCAGATTCATCGATGGATTGGCGGTCGAGTTCGGCATAATCGTTTTCATTATGGCTGTAACCCGCTTCGGCATAAGCCGCTGAGGTAAAACGGTATTTGCTTTTAAGTTCGAGTTTTTTGGTGCGCTTATCATAAAGGCTATTTTGGGCTGTGCCTTGATTAATACTGTCGGTGACGATCTGCGGAAAGTCTAATTGAGCCGTTTTATTATCTCTGTCTTGATAGTTGTAACTTGCCTGCATACTTAAATCTTGGTTGATCCGTCCTGAATATTTAAGGTCCATCTCTACAATATCGACTTGGCCATTTAAGGTATCCGCAGGCAGGACGGGCGATGGGCCATTGATGGTGGCAGGAATAAAGGTGTCATCTTGGGTCATGCGGCTAAAGCCTGCGTGCATCAATACATTTTGACCATTTGCCCCCCCAGAGGCTTCTGCGGCAACTCGGTAGGCTTTATTGTCGGGGTCGACCGCATTCTGGCCTAAGTATGCTGCGCCAAAGGTGGGAGTGTAGGCAGATTGCCACAGCATGGCTTGGTGATCATTTTTATATTGGCTGATTTGGCTATTGATGCCAGCTTGCCAGCCTGAACCGTTAAAATAAACTCTCGCATCGACTTCATCAGTACTGTCATCAATTGGTTGGGCTAGCATAACGCTATTGGTGAGTATATTGGCGCTGGTCTTTTTGGCGCCGCTGCGGTCTTCATGCTGATAGTTTAGCGAGGCTTTGTAGTGACTGTTATTGTCACCTTCAGGTGATATTTTGCCCGCGTAGTAACCACCGATACTAAAGCGATCACGTTGAATACTTAACTCTTGGCTAACAAGGCTGCTTTGTAACATAGGCATAGATTGCGTTGTGCCGCCTGTTATCCAGTTATCGGGCAATAACATTTTATCTTGCACTGAGGTATAGGGGCTTTTGAGTTGATTATGGTTATAGTTTGCTAAGCCTCTATAACCCAAGTTGATTTGATAGTTCCCCGGCCTTCCGGTTGTGAGCTTGGCTGAGCCCGCATCAAAACCTAACTTGTCCGCGACCAGCTCGGTTTGATAACCCGACGGTGTTTTGTACACCATATCCGCACCGACGGTGCCAACGAGACCATCATTATCTGTCCCTGTGCGGTTACCGAAACGGCTGTCCTCACTATCGTTGTAAGCGAGGCTGGCACTGACATTGCCAATATGCCCTGTATTAGGTTGGCATTGCTTACAGCTCCATGCCTCTGTCTTTATGCTACTTCGATTTGCTTCTTGCAGCTCATAACCTTCGGCGTGTGCTTGAGTCAAAACACCGCTTATCGCCCAAGCCAGCAAAGTGAGGGAGAAATAAGCGCTAGGGTGGGACATTTTAGCTGTTCGCATGATCATTCCCTTGTTATCTCTGTAGTAATTTGCCAGAAGGATGGTTAGAGCCATGCACTTGTCCGTGACAATTCATACAGGAATTACCAGAAGTGAAGGCATTGGTTTGATTGCCAAAATAGGCATTACTGCTATGGCCATCCGAAGCGTGACACTGCTGACACAGTTGTGGCGGTTTGCTGATCAGCATGGCTTCGTTCACGCTGCCATGGGGATTGTGGCAATTAGCGCAGTTGTCGGTGACGGGGGCATGTTCCCACAGTTTAGGGCCGCGCTTTTCGGCATGACAGCTATAGCAATTTTCATTAACACTCATTTGCTTCAAGCTTGAATCGTTTAAACTGCCGTGGGGATTATGGCAGTCACTGCACACCATTTGTTGCCACTGTAATGGATGCGCCGAGCGCTTGTGCATATCGGCTTTTTGTTGGGTATGGCATTGGGTACAAATGGCGACTTCATTGGCTTTATCGCTGATAGGATCTTTTGCGGTATGCACTTGATGGCAGCTGCTACAGGCGACATCGGCGTTATCGTGGTGATTGCCTTTCCATGCGGTACGTTGACTGTCATTGTGGCAACTCATACAGACACTGTTTTGCTTTTGCGCTGGAACAGGGGAGTTTGCGCCAAAGGTGATCATCGGCTCTTTGCCACCTTTATTATGATTCCCTAACGGGCCGTGGCAGGCTTCGCACTGCAAATCGGCCATGGGTGAACCTTTCACCTTGGGGTTGCCATGAACCCCCTCAAATATCGCCATCACCACGGCACTTTTTTTGTGGCACATCAGGCAAGTATCAGCGCCTTTAGCGGAATACTTACCTTCGGCGAATTTTTTGTCTAATGTCGCAACAACTTCTTCTGGTTTTTTGTCATCCCAAGGGGTCGCTGAGGCCGAAACGCTTGCGATTGATAACAAAATACATAGCATAGCCTTAGCTATGCTTCTGAACTTTAGCCCTATTTCCATGGTTATGTTTTCCCGAGTGCATTTATATTTGTTATTTTTTACGCTTTCGACATTGCTAATTTAGCTTATTGAGCCTGGTTAATATTAGAACAAGTGTGTGACACATGCTTAACATTGCGTGGTCTTTTCACTGTAAAGAGGGATGATTTTACAGGCGATATAGATTAAATGTGATTTTGATCACACTTGCTTCGGGTGGGATTTGTTTACAGCGTTTTGACTTCTGTGCATCGCTTGATAGTCACTAATGCTAAGGTGCGGATTTTTATTTTCGGTTGGTCGTTTATTCATTGGAATTTTTATCACATAATACCCAACACAATTGAAAACTATTATCGTTACCAATCAAAAATCTTGATCTAGGTAAAGTTATTAGTGTCATCGCTCGGTTACAATGGGCGCAGTTTTTCGAGCTGAACCTGTTGCAAGGTGGAATACGTAATGAAGTTAAGCGAACTCAGTCCCGGCGATCGCGGTCTTATTTCTGAAGTGGGGCGTTTGGCGCTGCCACAAACCGTGAAGCGCAAGTTGTTGTCCATGGGGATCACGCCAAATACGCGTTTTTTATTGATCCGATACGCACCTATGGGCTCTGGTCTCGAACTGGATATTCGTGGTAGTAAACTTTGTATGCGCAGAGATTTGGCAGACATCATTGAGGTGGAAAAGACGAATGGCTAAGCAGTTTCATTGCGTCACAGTAGGAAACCCTAACGCGGGTAAATCTACACTCTTTAACGCGCTAACAGGCGCAAATCAGCAAGTGGGTAACTGGTCTGGTGTTACGGTCGAAAAAAAGACTGGTCATTTCACCTTAAACGGTGCTGACGTCTATCTGACAGACTTACCGGGTATTTACGACCTTCTTCCTGCGGGTAATAGTTGCGATTGTTCACTTGATGAGCAAATTGCGCAGCAATACCTTGCCGAGCAACGTGTCGATGGCATTATCAATTTAGTCGATGCCACTAATATCGAACGTCACTTATATCTCACAGCCCAATTACGTGAACTCGCTATCCCTATGGTAGTGGTGCTGAATAAAATTGATTCGGCTGTCAAACGTGGGATTAAAGTCGATTTAAAGAAAATGAGCCAAGAGCTGGGTTGCCCTGTGATTGGCGTGTGTTCGCGAGATCCTGCCGATGTCGCTAAAGTGCAGGCACAGGTACTCGATTTACTTCAAGGCCGAGTCTCAGAAGCCCCATTAGTGCTTCACTATGATGAACAAATTGAAGCGGGCGTGCAGTTACTCTGCAGTAAAGATGCCCAATTAAGCCGTGGCCGCGCTTTGGCTATGCTTGGTAATGGTTCAGGTTGTGGTAGCTGTAAAAATGCTGAACTGCAGGATGAAGTGAATTCCTGTACTCAGATTATCGCTCAGCAAGGCCATGATATTGAAGTGATGGTGGCGACCACGCGCTTTAATTTCGTTGAACAAGTCTTTCAAGGTTCAGTGAAAGAGTCAGGGTTCCTCACCCTCAGTGACAAATTAGATAAACTCGTTTTACATCCTGTGCTTGGCATTCCTGTGTTTTTGTTTGTGATGTATTTGATGTTTATGTTCAGCATTAATATTGGCAGTGCTTTTATTGATTTCTTTGATGTTTTTGCTGGCGCACTGTTTGTCGATCACTTCGGTTCATTCTTGACGAGCATGGGCTCTCCGGCTTGGTTGGTCACTATCTTAGCGGGAGGTGTCGGCCAAGGCATTCAAACCGTATCAACCTTTATTCCTGTTATTGCGGCGCTTTTCCTCGGTTTGTCGATCCTCGAAAGTTCTGGCTACATGGCACGCGCTGCATTTGTGGTTGACGGTTTAATGCGTCGTATTGGCCTGCCTGGTAAAGCATTCGTTCCTATGATTGTCGGTTTTGGTTGTTCAGTGCCTGCAATTATGGCTACGCGAACCTTAGGTAGTGAGCGTGAGCGTATTGTGACAGGGATGATGGCGCCATTTATGTCCTGTGGTGCACGTCTTCCTGTTTATGCACTATTTGCGGCGGCTTTCTTCCCTGATTCAGGTCAGAATTTAGTCTTCTTGCTGTATATTATTGGTATCTTTGCCGCTATCGGTACGGGTTTATTACTCAGAAGCACTTTATTACCCGGCAGCAGTAGTGCTGTGGTGATGGAGCTGCCAAGTTATGAACTACCTAAGCTGAAAGCTGTTATGGTTCGTACAGGTAAACGCACTAAGAGTTTTATATTAGGCGCAGGTAAAACGATTGTTCTAGTCGTGACCTTATTGAACTTCATTAATGCTATTGGTGTTGATGGTACATTTGGCCATGAAGATAGCCAAGCATCTTTGCTGAGTGTCGCGAGTCAAAAAATTACGCCTATCTTCTCGCCTATGGGCATAGAGCAGGATAACTGGCCTGCAACCGTCGGTATTATCACGGGTATTTTCGCCAAAGAAGCGGTTGTTGGTACCTTAAACAGTCTATACAGTAGCGCGGCGCCGACAGATGAAGAGCTTGCACCATTGAGCGAAAGCTTTAATGCGGCTCTGGCAACGATTCCAGCTAACTTGTTTGGTTTAGATCTTGAAGATCCGCTTAAACTGTCGGTCGGTGATTTAACCAATAAAGAAACCGTGGCTGAAGAACAAGGTGTTGCGACATCGACTTTTGGTGCTTTACAAGCAGGTTTTAGTGGTAAAGTTGCGGCTTTCTCCTACTTGCTGTTTATCTTACTTTATACTCCTTGTGTTGCGGCAATGGGCGCCTTAGTGCATGAGTTTGGTTCTCGGTGGGCGACGTTTGCGGCAACGTGGACTTTCTCACTGGCTTATGGTTCTGCAACGGTAGTTTATCAAGCCGCTACCTTTACGCAGCACCCAGTTCAATCAAGTCTGTGGATTGGTTTCTTCTTGTTTGCATTAGCCGCTTTTTATCTGTGGTTGAAACGTAAAGGTAAAAGAAGCCAGCAGATTATTCCTGGGATCCGCATTATCACCGAGTAAGATTTACTGAGTCGGCGTGACTGAATAATAAATGTCAGCTTAGTTAGATCAAAGATAAAAGCAGCTTTCATGGCTGCTTTTATTGTTTTACTATCGCGGTTATAACCCCAGACAGTCAAAAACCAGAGTTTTTAACCCTAGGCATTGTAACTAGTGGTGATCTGTAGGATCATGCTGGTTTTCTTAAAATTGCCATTGTTCGCAAAGAGGAATTCCATGAGTCATGTGGACACTGAAGTACGTCCGAGTAACTTTATTCGTAATATCATAGATGAAGATTTACAAAGCGGTAAGCACACGAGTGTACAGACTCGTTTCCCGCCGGAACCGAATGGCTATCTTCATATTGGTCATGCTAAATCTATCTGCTTAAATTTTGGGATAGCGCGAGACTATAACGGTCTGTGTAATTTACGTTTTGACGATACTAATCCTGAAAAAGAAGACATTGATTATGTGAATTCTATTCAGGCGGATGTGCGTTGGCTTGGATTCCAGTGGGATGGTGACGTTCGCTATTCATCAAACTATTTTGATCAGTTACATCAATATGCGGTTGAACTGATTAATAAAGGTTTGGCTTATGTGTGTTTTTTGAATGCAGATGAAACCCGTGAATACCGTGGTACGTTAAAAGAGCCAGGTAAAAACAGTCCTTTCCGCGACACATCAGTCGAAGAAAACCTCGCCTTATTCGCTAAGATGCGCGACGGTGGTTTTAAAGAAGGCGAGTGCGCATTGCGTGCCAAAATTGATATGGCATCGCCATTCATGTGTATGCGCGATCCTATCATCTACCGTATTCGTTTTGCCCATCATCATCAAACAGGTGACAAGTGGTGCATTTACCCAATGTACGACTTCACGCACTGTATTTCTGATGCGTTAGAACATATTACCCACTCTTTATGTACATTAGAGTTCCAAGACAACCGTCGTTTATACGATTGGGTGTTGGATAATTTGAACGATTTTCAAGCGCCGAATCGTACTCGTCAATACGAGTTTTCTCGCTTAAATCTCGAATATACCTTGATGTCTAAACGTAAGCTGAACGACCTTGTGACCCGTAAACTCGTGTCAGGTTGGGATGACCCTCGTATGCCAACGATTGCAGGCTTACGTCGCCGTGGTTATACACCAGCGTCAATTCGCGAGTTCTGTCAACGTATCGGCGTGACTAAGCAAGAGAATATGATTGAAGTCGGCATGTTAGATGCGTGTATTCGTGAAGAATTGAACGAACATGCACCGCGTGCGATGGCCGTATTGCGTCCATTGAAAGTCATCATTGAAAACTATGCTGAAGGTGAACTTGAGTACATTCAAGCGGCCGCTCATCCAAATGATGAGAGCATGGGGACGCGTGAATTAGCCTTTGGCCGAGAAATATTGATCGATGTGGCTGACTTTAAAGAAGAAGCCAACAAACAATACAAACGCTTAGTTACAGGCAAAGAAGTGCGTTTACGTAATGCCTATGTGATTAAAGCTGAACGTTGTGACAAAGACAGCGAAGGTAATATCACGACGGTTTACTGTACTTATGATCCTGAAACTTTAGGTAAAAACCCTGCAGATGGCCGTAAAGTCAAAGGCGTGATCCATTGGGTTGAGGCATCTACAGCTAAGCCTGCTGAATTCCGTCTCTATCAGCGTTTATTTACCGATCCTAATCCTGCTGCGGCAGAGACTGTGGATGAAGTGTTGAACCCTGAATCATTGATCGTGGTACAAGGTTTTGCAGAAGCAAGCCTAGTGAATGCACCTGCGGAACAAGCCTATCAGTTTGAGCGTGAAGGCTATTTCTGCGCTGACAGTAAAGATTCATCGCCGGATAATTTAGTGTTTAACTTAACCGTAGCGCTGCGTGATTCTTTCGAGTGATTTTGCTTAAGTGGAGCTGTTTGACTGAATGAGTCAAACTTATCTGTTAACTCGCTCAGAGCGTTAATTCAACTCAAAAAAGAAGGCCTTTGCGGCCTTCTTTTTTATTTTCTGCTACAAATCAATTGCGACGCAGAGCTTGAGTTGCTGTTGATTAAATTTGTGATGAATTAAAATGGTTATTGGTACATAGGACCAAAGCCTAAGCTCCATAAAATGACACTAGTTGCCATTAGCCCCACCAAGAGTACTAAGCCTGCTGTCACCATAGAGCTAGCGTAGATAAAACCTTTCTCTTCAGGGATATTCATAATGATAGGCACCCCCGCGTACAGTAAATAGACTGAGTAGGCTAAACCAATCAACCCTACTATCATGATAAACCATAGCACTGGATATAATGCGGCTAAACCGACCATAAACAACGGGGTTGCAGTGTAGGACGCGAGCTCTAATGCTTGGGTGTAAGTTGGGTTAGCATCGAAGGTTTTTGCCATCCAATAGGCTAAATAGGCAAGGGCGAATACACCTGCAATCAGGCCTAAA
Source organism: Shewanella sp. SM21 (assembly GCF_025654335.1). Classification (NCBI taxonomy): domain Bacteria; kingdom Pseudomonadati; phylum Pseudomonadota; class Gammaproteobacteria; order Alteromonadales; family Shewanellaceae; genus Shewanella; species Shewanella sp. SM21. Next base: position 283,535 of record NZ_JAKKRL010000007.1, on the reverse strand, counting down.
TACATGCCTGCGGACATAAACAGGGCACTTTGTGGTGTAAGGTAAATAGGATCACCAGCGCCAGGATTCCAGCCAATGTAAGCCGTAGCTATATAGCTGCACACCGCCGGAATTAAGGCGATAAGTACTACATGGCTTAAGCTACTTTTCAGTGCCTCATGGTTTTTTTCAATGGTTTGCCACTCTTGTTTTGGATGAGTGTATAGCCCCATTAAGTGATTCAGTATCATTATAATTATCCTTGTTCAGCATTGATGAATGGCTCGCCAAACGTCAGACGAGCTGATAACAGCTCTACAATCGAGGTTAAAATAGTGTCCTGTCTCTTTATCCATCGATTGGTTACACATCGAGAAGTGAGAGGCTGTGTGATCAGGATCTCAGTTCTTTAGAGTGTAGATTATTTATTGAACAAAAAGTTCAGCGCGTCAAGTTTACTTAAGCCTAATGCTATAGCTTATGAGTAAATATGCGTAAAATAGTGCGATATTCAGAATGATATTGAGTGAGTCCATGCTGCAACTTCTTGCCCCCATCCACGCATTTCTTCACTGTGAAACACCGCAAACTTGGATTGATGTCGCGATAAAATCAGATTCCTTGGATGAGTTGCTGATCGACCATTGTAACTGTGAGTTAAAAGCCGCTCAGACAGCGATTTTTTTGCTACGAAAATATGCGTTAGATAAAGACAGTGGTCGAACCCTGTTGGCGTGGGCTAAACCCTATGAAGAGTTTATTTATTCGCAAGAACATGATGTGGAAAGTTTTTTAGCCCGTGATGTGAAAAAGAATGAGTTGGTAACTGACCTTATACCTAAGCCCAACTTTAAGTTTGCTGCGAATTTAGTTTCACCTTTAATCCGCTTGATTAAAGAAGAGTTTCATCATTTTGAACAAGTATTGGATTTAATGCACAAGCGCAGTATTGATTACCGCAATATTCGCGCGGGTCGTTATGCCAAGGGCATGATGAGTCATGTGACAACCCATGAGAAAGATATTTTGCGGGATAAGTTGATTGTAGGGGCATATATTGAGGCTCGCTCGTGCGAGCGCTTCGCTAAACTCGCGCCTTATTTAGACGGTGAGCTGAGTAAGTTTTATGTGTCACTGCTGCGCTCTGAAGCGCGACATTATCAAGATTATCTTGCGTTAGCTCAGTTGGTTTCACCTGAGGATATTAGTGAGCGAGTGAAGTACTTTGGCGAGTTAGAAGCGGAGTTGATTTTGGCGCAGGATGATGAGTTTCGTTTCCACAGTGGGTCGCCTCTATTAAATTAATTTGAACGGTTTTGCTTCCCCAAACGAGTAGAGTTAAGTCCATATAGCTGAAACGATTAACGGTTCTAAAAAACCGTTAATCACAGTATTTTCAAGCTATTAAAGCTAAAAATTTAAGCTATTTAAGCTTAAGTAACACTAAATGAGGCCTACTTAAGCCAATGCCTTTAGGTCATCATAGGGTCGAAGGGTAAGGACTGTAAATTAATCCCTTCAGCGCTCACACTGAGCACACTGCCTTGTTCATACCAATCACCAACCACTATACGCTTACAGCCATTAGCAAGTTGATGAATGGCTGGTCTGTGGGTATGACCGTGGATCATATGCTTAGTGTGTGTCTTGGCAAATAACACATCGACCGCATTGGGCTCTACATCCATGATAGTGTAGCTTTTTTGCTTATTGCTGTTCTTGCTCTTGCTGCGAATTTTATCAGCAATGCCCTGACGGGTTTTCTTGGATAAACAACCATACAGCCAACGAGACAGCGATAAACTGCGCAGTTTTCGAAAGCGTTGGTAGGCCTTATCTAAAGTACATAAGCTGTCGCCGTGCAAAATTACAGTGTCGACACCGTATAAATTGAGGCGAGTGACTTCGGGTAAAATTTGCATGCCTGCGGCGCGCGCAAATTGTTTGCCTAGCATGAAGTCACGGTTGCCATGGATAAAATACACGGGTAACTTTTGTGATACTTGCTTGAGTTTTTCGGCGATGTCTAGGGCAAAAGGCAAGGCAATATCATCACCAACCCAGACTTCAAACAAATCGCCTAGGATATAAAGGGCGTCAGCATCATCGAGTTCAGTGTCGAGAAAGCGAGTGAACGCTTGGGTGATATCAAGGCGATCTGCACTCAGGTGCAGATCGCCTATAAATAGAGTTCGCATTCGCCGTATTATGCCGCGACGCTGACTTTTTCAATCACAATGGCTTCTAATGGCACATCTTGATGCATACCACGGTTGCCTGTGCTAACAGCTTTAATTTTTTCGATAATGTCCATGCCTTCAACGATTTCGCCGAATACGCAGTAGCCCCAGCCCTGTGAGGTTTCTGATTTAAAATCGAGGAAAGTGTTGTCGTTCACGTTAATGAAGAATTGCGCAGTAGCTGAATGTGGATCTGAAGTACGCGCCATAGCGACAGTACCAGTACGGTTTGATAAACCGTTATTGGCTTCGTTCTTCACTGGCTCGTTACAACGCTTTTGGCTCATGTCTTCGTTGAAGCCACCACCTTGGATCATGAAACCGTCTATCACACGGTGGAAGATAGTGCCGTCGAAGAAACCTTCGTCAACATATTTCATGAAGTTTGCTACTGTTAACGGCGCTTTTTCAGCGTTCAGTTGCAGTTTAATGTCGCCCAAATTAGTGTGTAATGTGATCATGTTTTCATACTCAGTGTAAATAGTGGCGCGATTCTAACTTATCTCGGATTGCGCGCAAAGTGCAGTATTCAAAACCTGTCAGGCCGTGATAGACTGACTCCTTGATTTTACACCTGAATGTATCATTGAAGAGAATATCGATGTTGAAGATTTACAACAGTATTACCCGCCAAAAACAGGAATTTAAGCCAATTAATCCCGGGAAAATTGGGATGTACGTGTGTGGTGTGACCATATACGATCTCTGTCATATTGGTCATGGCCGTACTTTTGTTTCCTTCGACATGATAGTGCGCTACCTGCGTTACGCGGGTTATGAAGTGAATTTTCAGCGCAATATTACTGATGTTGATGACAAAATCATCAAGCGCGCTAACGAGAATAACGAAAGCTGTGAAGCCTTAACCGAGCGTCTTATTGGTGAAATGCACCAAGACTTCGATGCCTTAAATATGTTGCGCCCCGATTTTGAACCGCGCGCGACCCTTCACATTGCTGAAATCATCGACATGGTTGAGTTATTACTCGCCCGTGGTCATGCCTATGTGGCGAGCGATGGTGATGTGCTTTTCAGCGTGGCCTCATATCCTGATTATGGCCGTTTATCGGGCCAGAATTTAGATCAACTGCAAGCCGGTGCTCGGGTTGAAGTGGACGAAACCAAGCAAAATCCAATGGATTTTGTGTTGTGGAAAATGTCTAAACCTGGCGAACCAACGTGGGAATCTCCATGGGGACCGGGTCGTCCTGGCTGGCATATCGAATGTTCGGCCATGAACAGCAAACATTTAGGTTTGCATTTTGATATCCATGGCGGCGGCTCTGACTTACAGTTCCCACATCATGAGAATGAAATCGCTCAGTCTTGCTGTGCCCATGACACGCCATACGTCAACTATTGGATGCACACTGGCATGGTGATGGTTGACCGTGAAAAGATGTCTAAGTCCTTAGGCAACTTCTTCACTATTCGCGATGTACTTGGTCACTATGATGCTGAAACTGTGCGTTATTTCTTATTATCTGGTCATTATCGTAGCCAACTGAACTATTCAGAAGATAACTTGAAACAAGCTCGCTCAGCCTTAGAGCGTTTGTATACCGCGATTAAAGATGTCGACTTAACTGTCGTTGCAGCGCCTGCAGAAGAGTTTATTGCTAAGTTTAAAGTGGCGATGGATGATGACTTTAATACACCTGAAGCCTATTCCGTTCTATTTGATATGGTGCGTGAAATCAATCGTTTAAAACTGACCGATATGGCACAGGCATCGGCATTAGCGGTCACCTTGAAGCAATTAGCGGATGTGTTAGGTCTATTAAGCCAAGAGCCAGAGGCCTTCTTTCAAGGTGGCGGTAGTGACGATGAAGTGGCCGAAATCGAAGCCTTAATCGTTGAGCGTAACCGTGCTCGTACCGAAAAGGATTGGGCTGCTGCGGATGTGGCGCGTAATCGTTTAGATATTTTGGGCGTTGTGCTTGAAGATGGTCCAAGTGGCACCACTTGGCGTAAGAAATAAGCTTATTCGCTATATTTTTAATTCAAGAAAATCTTCAGTAAATAAAAAACCTGCATCATGCAGGTTTTTTTATGCTTGCTAGAACCTAGAACCTAGAACCTAGAACCTAGAACCTAGAACCTAGAACCTAGAACCTAGAACCTAGAACCTAGAACTTAGAACTTAGAACCTAGTCATGATACTGCTCGGCGGCATATAAGGTGTTTTCTAATAGGCTTGCAATCGTCATCGGGCCAACACCGCCGGGGACTGGAGTGATAAAGCTGGCATTTTGCGCTGCAATGTCATATTGCACATCGCCGACTAAGGTGCCGTTATCTAAACGGTTAATGCCTACGTCAATGACGATAGCGCCGGGCTTGATCCACTCACCAGGAATAAAGCCAGGTTTACCCACTGCAACGACCACGAGATCTGCCTGACGAATTTTTTGTTCGAGATTCTTAGTGAAGCGGTGGCAAGTAGTGGTGGTGCAGCCAGCCAGCAGCAACTCTAAGGTCATTGGGCGGCCGACAATATTGGATGCGCCAACCACAACAGCATCTAAACCATAGGTATCAACGCCAGTGGATTTGATGAGTGTCATTATGCCCATTGGGGTACAAGAGCGCAGCACCGGAATACGCTGGGCTAAACGGCCGACGTTGTACGGGTGAAATCCATCGACGTCTTTATCTGGGCGGATACGCTCGATGACTTTTGAGTCTTCGATATGTGCGGGTAATGGCAGTTGCACTAAGATGCCATCAATTGTCGGATCATCATTAAGACTATCAATCAGGTTGAGTAATTCATCTTCAGTGCAGTTTGTTTCTAAATCGTATGAACGAGAAAGAAATCCAACTTCTTCACAAGCCTTACGTTTACTGCCAACATAAACTTGTGATGCCGGATCGGCTCCCACTAATATTACGGCTAAACCCGGTACGCGTTGTCCAGCCTCTTTGCGGGCGGTGACTTTTTCGCTGAGCTTAGTGCGGATGGATTGAGCAATCGCCTTGCCGTCGATTATTTGGGCTGTCATGGGTGTAGGATATCCTTTATATGGGCGATGGTGAAAACAGTAGTTAACACAGAGATTGGCAATCGTGGCTATTTTAACAGGGCACAGCTACTGTGTCATGGTTAAAGCCGTTGCCAAGTGGATAAAAAAAACCAGATTAGCCTGATAATTCAGCACCTAGAGTCGAACGATAAAAAAATCGTTGACGGGTGTAAAGTGAGGGGATAAGATGCGCTCCGTTCTCAGGCAGATGTGTTCATCTTGCGCTGAAACTGTCATGTAAGACCTTAGGTAATTAGCGCAGTCCGATAGTGCATCCAGATTTTGGATGAGAGTGGACCAGAGGAAACCCTCTGAGTTGATACCAAGTAAAATGTAAGACCTTCGGTGATTAGCACAGTCCGATAGTGCATCCAGATTTTGGATGAGAGCGGACCAGAGGGAACCCTCTGAGTTGATACCAAGTAAAATGTAAGACCTTCGGTGATTAGCACAGTCCGATAGTGCATCCAGATTTTGGATGAGAGCGGACCAGAGCGGACCAGAGGGAACCCTCTGAGTTGATACCAAGTAAAATGTAAGACCTTCGGTGATTAGCGCAGTCCGGTAGCGCATCTGGTTTGGGACCAGAGGGTCAGAGGTTCGAATCCTCTATCACCGACCACTTTATTATCGTTTGCTTCAATGAATTCAAAGATAATTTGGACTCAAATAGGCGAGTGATAGGGTTAGCATAAATGCTTTCCAAATCGGTTAGGATACAGAAAATTCTGTAAACCATGCGCCCGTAGCTCAGTTGGATAGAGCACCCGCCTTCTAAGCGGGTGGTCGCAGGTTCGAATCCTGCCGGGCGTACCAGTTTCAGTGGTGATTGTAGCTCAGTTGGTAGAGTCCCGGATTGTGATTCCGGTTGTCGTGGGTTCGAGCCCCATCAGTCACCCCATTTTTAGTACTTTGAGTACAAATTAAAAAAAGCGACCTTGTGTCGCTTTTTTTATACCCCAGATTCGGCTGTTGAGGCTCGACTCTGCAGAAAACGGTGGCTATAATGTCGCGTCTTGATAGATATCAACTATGAGCGACCTGTGCCTAAAGCCAGTTGTGGTGGGCATTGTAGTCAAATTTAATGATCAAGAAACGAATACCTGAATAGTTGATGAATCGGCTATTACAAAGGACGTTAGACAAATTTCGAGGTAAAACAATGCAAGTTTCTGTTGAAGCAACCCAAGGCCTAGAGCGTCGCCTGACCATTTCTGTTCCTGCTGAACAAATTGAAAAGCTGGTTAAAGACAGTTTACAACGTGAAGCTAAGCGTGCTCGTATCCCAGGTTTCCGTCCTGGTAAAGTGCCTGTTACTGTTATAAACAAACGTTATGGCGCAGCGATTCGTCAAGACATCATGGGTGAAGTGATGCAACGTAACTTCATCGAAGCAATTATTGCTGAGAAGTTAAACCCAGCGGGTGCACCGACTTTTGTTCCTGGTTCTACTGATGGCGAAAAATTCGAATTTATCGCTACCTTTGAAATCTATCCAGAAGTTGAGCTGAAAGGCTTAGATGCCATCGAAGTAGAACAGCCAAAAGCTGAAGTGACTGACGCTGACGTTGACACTATGATTGAAACCTTACGTAAACAACACGCGACTTTCGCTGCTGTTGAGCGTGAAGCTGCTGATGGCGACAAAGTGAAAATGAACTTTGTTGGCTCAGTTGACGGTGAAGAGTTTGAAGGCGGCAAAGCTGATGATTTCGAACTGCAACTAGGTAGCGGCCGTATGATCCCTGGTTTTGAAGCGGGTATCTTAGGTCACAAAGCGGGTGAAGAATTTGTTATCGACGTGAACTTCCCTGAAGAATATCACGCTGAAAACCTGAAAGGTAAAGCGGCTAAGTTCGCGATTACGCTGACAGAAGTGCAAGCGGCTAACCTGCCAGAAGTAAACGATGAGTTTGCTGCTCTGTTTGGTATCAGCGAAGGTGGCTTAGAAGCCCTTAAAACTGAAATCCGTAAAAACATGAACCGTGAACTTGAGCAAGCGTTAAAAGCTAACGTGAAAGAGCAAGTGATCAATGGTCTGTTAGCTAACAACGATATCACTTTGCCAAATGCATTGATCGATGGCGAAGTTAACGTTCTGCGTCAACAAGCCATGCAACGTTTTGGCGGCCAATCGGCTAACATGCCAGAACTGCCAGCTGAATTGTTCACTGAACAAGCTGCACGTCGTGTTAAAATCGGTCTGTTATTAGGCGAAGTCATCAAGACTAACGAACTGAAAGCGGAAGATGAACGCGTACAAGGCTTGATCGCTTCTATGGCTTCTGCCTACGAAGATCCAAGTGAAGTTGTTGCTTATTACAACAGCAACAAAGAGCTGATGCAAAACATGCGCAACGTTGCTTTAGAAGAGCAAGCGGTTGAAGCACTGTTGAAATCTGCCAAAGTGACCGAAAAACAAGTCGCTTTTGAAGAATTTATGAACAAGGCTACCGGTCGCGCATAAGCTAAGCTTGACTTGATTAGCTGTTCGCCATTTATAATGGCTCGTATGAGGCTCCTCATGCGAGCCATTTTTATTTAGGGAAGTGAATAATGCATAATGCGTCAGACATACAAAGTGCTTTAGTGCCTATGGTGATCGAACAGACTGCTAAGGGTGAACGCTCATACGATATTTATTCTCGTTTGTTGAAAGAGCGGATTATCTTTTTGGTAGGTCAAGTTGAAGAACACATGGCAAACCTTATCGTGGCGCAATTATTATTCTTAGAATCAGAAAGCCCAGATAAAGATATTTTTTTATACATTAACTCCCCTGGTGGTTCTGTCACTGCAGGCATGGCGATTTATGATACCATGCAGTTTATCAAACCGAATGTTAGCACTGTCTGTATCGGCCAAGCCGCCAGTATGGGCGCTTTCTTGTTAGCCGGCGGTGAGAAGGGTAAGCGTCACTGTTTACCAAACTCTCGCGTGATGATCCATCAACCGCTGGGTGGTTTCCAAGGTCAAGCATCAGATATTGCTATTCATGCCAAAGAAATCTTAGGCATTAAAAATAAGCTTAACCTAATGCTCGCTGAACACACAGGTCAACCGCTCGAAGTGATTGAACGCGATACCGATCGTGACAACTTCATGAGTGCAACTCAAGCCGTCGAATATGGCTTAGTTGACTCTGTGATGACGAAACGCGGCTGATTTTTGCTTTTGACTGAGCTATGCTTTGTAAAAGTTAAGCAAATTTAAGACAGGCAGTAGAGCAGACTGCAAATGAGGTAATTAATGGGCGACAACAAAAATAATGGTGACAGCGGTAAATTGCTGTACTGCTCTTTTTGCGGAAAGAGCCAGCATGAAGTCAGAAAACTCATTGCTGGCCCATCAGTGTATGTATGCGACGAATGTGTTGAGTTATGTAACGACATCATTCGTGAAGAGATTAAAGAAATCTCTCCAAAGCGTGATAGCGATAAATTACCGACACCACATGAGTTGCGTGCACATTTAGACGATTATGTTATTGGCCAAGACAGAGCGAAAAAAGTGCTTTCTGTGGCAGTGTATAACCACTATAAGCGTTTAAAAAATGCATCGCCTAAAGATGGTATCGAGCTGGGCAAGAGTAATATTTTGCTTATCGGTCCAACGGGTAGCGGTAAAACCCTACTGGCTGAAACCCTTGCGCGCTCACTCAATGTGCCTTTCACTATGGCAGATGCTACTACGCTGACTGAAGCGGGTTATGTGGGTGAAGACGTTGAAAACATCATTCAAAAGTTGCTGCAAAAGTGCGACTACGATGTTGAGAAGGCGCAGCGTGGTATCGTTTATATCGATGAAATCGATAAAATTAGTCGTAAGTCAGACAATCCATCAATCACCCGTGACGTATCGGGTGAGGGTGTACAGCAAGCGCTGCTTAAGCTGATTGAAGGTACTGTTGCCGCGGTTCCACCACAAGGTGGCCGTAAGCATCCACAGCAAGAATTCTTACAAGTCGATACTTCTAAGATCCTGTTTATCTGTGGTGGTGCATTTGCAGGGCTTGAGAAAGTGATTGAGCAACGTGCGCACGTTGGCTCGGGTATCGGTTTTGGTGCACAGGTGAAAGGCGAGAAAGAGAAGGCGACGATCTCTGAAACGTTATCACAAGTAGAACCTGGCGATTTAGTCAAATACGGTTTAATCCCTGAGTTTATTGGTCGTCTACCAGTGGTTGCGACTCTGACTGAGCTGGATGAAGAAGCTTTAGTACAAATTCTATCTCAACCTAAAAATGCCCTAACTAAGCAATACAGTGCGTTATTTGAGATGGAAGGTGTTGAGCTTGAGTTCCGCGAAGATGCGCTTAAAGCGATTGCTCACAAAGCCATGTCTCGCAAGACTGGTGCCCGTGGCCTACGCTCCATCGTTGAAAGTATTCTGCTGGATACTATGTACGATATCCCATCCGTTGACGGTGTGGTGAAGGCCGTTGTGGATGAATCAGTAGTGAAAGGGGAATCAGCTCCAATCTTGATTTACGAGCACAATGAGGCCCAAGTGGCATCAGGCGAACAATAATTGTACTGATCGCTAATAAACTGAAAAACAAGGAGTCCAATGGACTCCTTTTTTCGTATTAGCCATTGAAACTCCATAAAGCGTCCCAATATACTCCAGTATTAATCCATTTCACCAAAACGGAATCGAACTATGACCCAAGAGCGTGAAGCGCATATCGAACTCCCCGTGCTGCCACTGCGAGATGTGGTGGTCTATCCCCATATGGTAATTCCGTTATTTGTCGGACGAGAAAAATCTATTCGATGTCTCGAAACGGCAATGGCGCAGGATAAGCAAATTATTTTAGTGGCGCAGCGTGATGCCGAGCTCGATGAACCATCAAAAGATGACATCTTCGAAGTGGGTACGGTTGCCTCTATTTTACAGTTACTTAAGCTGCCAGACGGTACAGTCAAAGTGCTGGTTGAAGGCGGTCGTCGCGCCCGTATTACCCGTTATACCCAAGAAACAGAATTCTTTGTGGCTAAGGCTGAGTATCTGGAATCAGAACCGCTGGAAGACAAAGAAGAAGAAGTGTTAGTGCGCAGTGCTATTGGTCAGTTTGAAGGTTATATCAAGCTGAACAAAAAGATCCCGCCAGAAGTCTTGACCTCTTTATCGGGTATCGATGAAGCGGCGCGTCTGGCCGATACTATGGCCGCACACATGCCACTTAAGCTTGAAGATAAGCAATCTGTGCTTGAGATGGTCAACGTCGGCGAACGTCTGGAATATCTAATGGCGATGATGGAATCGGAGATCGACCTATTACAGGTTGAGAAACGTATCCGGACTCGCGTTAAAAAACAGATGGAAAAGAGTCAGCGTGAGTACTATCTGAACGAACAGATGAAAGCCATCCAGAAAGAACTGGGTGACTTAGATGAAGGCCATGACGAATTTGAAGCCTTAAATCGTAAGATTGAAGAGGCTAATATGCCCGCTGAGGCGAAAGAGAAAGCCCTCGCCGAGCTTAACAAGTTACGCATGATGTCACCAATGTCGGCTGAAGCGACGGTGGTTCGCAGTTATGTCGATTGGATGACGGCTGTGCCTTGGAGCCAACGCTCTAAAATCAAACGTGATTTAGCCAAAGCCCAAGAAGTACTCGATACCGATCATTTTGGTCTTGAAAAAGTCAAAGAACGTATCTTGGAATATTTGGCAGTCCAAAGCCGAGTGCGTCAGCTTAAAGGGCCAATCCTGTGTTTAGTGGGGCCACCAGGTGTGGGTAAAACCTCGCTAGGTCAATCGATCGCTAAGGCGACCGGTCGTAAGTATGTGCGTGTTGCCCTCGGTGGCGTGCGTGATGAAGCGGAAATCCGTGGTCACCGCCGTACTTACATTGGGTCTATGCCGGGTAAAGTCATTCAAAAGATGGCTAAAGTCGGCGTGAAAAACCCGTTATTCTTGCTCGATGAAATCGACAAGATGAGTTCTGATATGCGCGGAGATCCGGCTTCTGCTTTATTAGAAGTGTTAGATCCTGAGCAAAATGCGACCTTTAACGATCATTACCTCGAAGTCGATTACGACCTATCCGATGTGATGTTTGTTGCAACGTCAAACTCCATGGATATTCCTGGGCCACTACTTGACCGTATGGAAGTCATTCGTTTATCGGGTTACACCGAAGACGAGAAGCTGAATATTGCTAAGCAACATTTGCTGAATAAGCAAATCGAGCGCAATGGTTTAAAAGCCACTGAAATTAAAGTCGATGATAGTGCTATCGTTGGCATTATCCGTTATTACACCCGTGAAGCGGGTGTGCGTTCACTCGAGCGTGAATTGTCTAAGATTTGCCGTAAAGTCGTGAAAATGATTTTGCTCGATAAGTCGGTCAAGTCTGTGACTGTTAACCAAGAGAATCTCAAGTCTTTCCTTGGCGTGCAGCGCTTTGATTACGGCAAAGCCGAGTCTAAGAACCAAATCGGTCAAGTGACTGGCTTAGCTTGGACTCAAGTGGGCGGTGACTTACTGACGATTGAAGCAACCTCAGTACCAGGTAAAGGGAAGTTAACCTATACTGGTTCTCTTGGTGACGTGATGCAAGAGTCGATTCAAGCAGCGATGACAGTTGTTCGCGCCCGTGCGGAACAATTAGGTATCAATGCGGATTTCTACGAGAAGCGTGATATCCACGTGCATGTGCCAGAAGGTGCGACACCCAAAGATGGTCCATCTGCTGGTGCGGCTATGTGTACCGCGTTAGTATCCAGCTTAACGGGTAACCCAGTGCGTGCCGATGTGGCCATGACTGGTGAAATAACCTTACGTGGTGAAGTGTTACCTATCGGTGGTTTGAAAGAAAAACTGCTAGCAGCTCACCGCGGCGGCATAAAATTGGTGCTTATTCCAAAAGAAAATGAGCGCGATTTGGAAGAAATTCCTGCCAATGTGATTGCCGATTTAGAAATTCGTCCCGTGCGTTGGGTCGATGAAGTGTTAAAACTGGCCCTAGAAAGACCAGTTGAAGGCTTCGAAGTGGTTAAAAACTTGGCATAACGCAAGAAATTGCGCTATCACGTTAAAAAAAATGAAAAAAGGGGCTTAACAAAGCGCAGACCTGTGGTAGCCTAGGTCTGTGGAGAGCCAGCTGCTCCAAGCCCTTGGCGCAACTGGTTTTGAGCTGTATCCAGTTTTAATTCTTTGGTTTTCGAACTCAGCTTGAACTTTGAATTCAAGCTTGTTATAAAAGCCTCCGCAGACCGCTCTAGAGACGGATTTGGTTGCGGCGCAAAAAAATTACATTCAAGGGGATGACATGAACAAATCTGAACTAATCGAGAAAATCGCATCTGGTGCTGACATTTCTAAAGCCGCTGCTGGCCGAGCACTGGATTCTTTTATCGCTGCTGTGACCGAAGGTCTGAAAGAAGGTGATAAAATTTCTCTTGTTGGTTTTGGTACTTTTGAAGTGCGTGAACGCGCTGAGCGTACTGGTCGCAACCCACAAACGGGTGAAGAAATCAAAATCGCAGCAGCTAAAATTCCTGCATTCAAAGCTGGTAAAGCACTGAAAGACGCTGTTAATTAATCATTAATATCGTAGCCTTTGTAAGGCGTTCGTAATGACAAGCACTGTTTATCAGTGCTTTTTACGAATTGAAAGTAATGGAATATGAAGCTTAATTTCTACCATTACTCGGGGTTTTAGAATTTACCAGTGGTAGCGTCTGAATATTCCCCATAAATTACAGAAAGGCGCATCTCAACCTGATGCGCCTTTTTATTTTGTTAATCGCAACAAGCGAGAAATCTGATGTTAGAAAAGATCCGCGATGGTTCGCAAGGCGTGATTGCTAAAGGCATTCTCGTACTTGTGATTTTATCTTTTGCATTTGCAGGAGTCAGTAGTTACTTAGGTTCAACAACTGATGTGTCTGCAGCAGAAGTGAACGGTGACAAGATCACTAAAGCCGAGCTAGAGCAGGCGTACCAGAGCGAGCGCTCTCGCATGGAGCAACAGCTAGGTGAAATGTTTGCTGCGTTATCTGCTGACGAAAAATACTTACAAAGCATTAAGCAGAGCGTATTAGAACGCTTAGTGGCTGACAAGTTGATAGATCAAGCTGCTAAGGCTATGGGTCTACGTGTATCTGACGAGCAAATTGTTGCTGCAATGAGAGCTGAACCGGCATTTCAAACTGATGGCAAATTTGATAACGATCGTTATCAGGCGATTCTGCGTCAGTTAGGTTATCAGCCACAGACTTTCAGAGACATGATGCGTGTCGATATGACCCGTCGTCAGTTAACTGCAGCCCTTGTGGGTACTGAATTCGTGTTACCTGGCGAAGCTAAGCAATTGGCTGAGTTACAAGGCCAAACCCGTGATGTGCGCTATGTTATTGTCGATTCTGCACCATTCTTAGCGACAGCGGTTGTGACTGACGAGCAAGTGAAAAACTATTACGACGCAAACCAAGGGCAGTTTATGAGCCCTGAGATGGTGAGTCTAGAATATGTTGAACTGAATGCTGCTGATTTTACTAAAAATAATCCAGTTTCTGATGAAGAAGCACAAACGTATTACGAAGAACATAAAGCACAATATGTTTCTAACGAGAAGCGTCTTGCCGCGCATATTTTGGTTATGCCAGGTAACGATGAAGCGACAGCAAAAGCCAAGGCTGTAGATCTTGCTAAGCAATTAGATAGCGGTGCCGATTTTGCTGATCTGGCTAAAGCTAACTCTGATGATACTTTGAGTGCAGAGCAGGGCGGTAAACTGGATTGGTTTGAACCTGGTGTAATGGACCCCGCATTTGATGCCGCTTTATTTGCATTAAATAAAGACCAACATTCTGCGGTGGTTAAAACAGACTTTGGTTTCCACATTATCAAGCTATTAGATGTGCAATCTGGCGCGACTGTACCGTTTGCTGATGTGAAAGTTAAGATAGTGGCTCAATTGCAAGATAAGAAAGCGGTTGACCAGTTCTATAGCTTACAAAGTAAATTAGCGGATACCAGCTATGAAGTGCCAGATACACTATCTGAAACCGCAAAAGCTGTTGGCGTTGATGTTAAGACTACAGCACTGTTTTCTCGCGATAACGCACCTGCTGAGCTAAACAAGCCTGACTTAGTTAAAGCTGCCTTCTCTGAAACTGTGATGCTGAAAGGTTTAAACAGTGAAGTGATTGAGCTTGAACCTAACCATGTGGTTGTTATCCGAGTGAAAGAACATCATGATGCGGGTACTTTGGCCTTAGCTGAAGTGAAAGCCAACATCACTGAGCGCTTGAAGCAAGATCAAGCAAACGAAGCCGCCCGTGCAAAAGCACAGGAACTGATGGCACAAGTTAAAGCGGGTGCAACTGATCTTGGTTTAGTGTCTAAAGCGAAACTAGGCCGTGGCGCGCAAGACGTTGATGCTGCGATTGTAGGCAAAGCGTTCCAAATGCCAACACCAAGTACCACTCCTGTTGTTGATACCGTTGGTTTAGCAAACGGTTATGCTGTGGTTGCACTGGATAAAGTCAACGCTGCAGAAGGTGTGAGTGATGAGCTAGTTAATGCACTTAAACAACGTCTGAACGCACAATACAGTGAAGCAGACTACCGTGGCTTGATCGATTCGCTTAAAGCCAATGCTAAGGTGCTTTACCCTGTAGAAGAATAATTTCAGTGAGGATAGCGAGTTATTAAATTTACTATCCGACTGATTAAATAGAAAAGGCCAAGTGAGTTCACTTGGCCTTTTTTTTAATTCGATAAAGTTTACCAATGAAGTTCGAAGGATATCCGCTATAGCAACACTGTCAGACTCCATATTCCATTACTTCAATCGCCACGTTACTGAATTGAATGGTTAATCATCAACGCCAATCATTACGCTGCTGGCTTTGATGAGGGCATAAGCCGAATCACCCACTTTGAGCCCTAGGCGCTCACAGGAAGCTTTAGTCACCACAGAGGTCAGTACGACACCGGGTGCAAGTTCTATTGTCACTTCATTGTTTACAGCGCCCATTTCTATGGATTTGATTGTACCGCTGAGGGTGTTTCTTGCGCTAATTTTCATTGATTTTCCTTATTGAGGGATTATTAGGGGTCAACTGCAGCTAGTGTAGCGCATCTTAATCTGGGAGTTATAAATAAAAACGCCACTAAAAAGTGGCGTTTAACGTTTGTGATAAGCAGTGATTCGCTATCGAGTTGATTAGAGTTCGATAACGTCAAATTCAACGTATGGGTTAACGTCGGCATCGTAATCAATGCCTTCGATACCAAAACCAAATAACTTAATAAATTCAGCTTTGTATTCACGGTAATCAGTCAATTCTGATAAGTTTTCTGTGGTCACTTGTGGCCACAAATTACGGCAGTGTTGCTGAATATCTTCACGCAGTTCCCAGTCATCTAAACGTAAGCGATTATCACTGTCGGTCTCAGGTTTTGCACCATCGGCACGGAATAGGCGCTCACTGAATAAGCGATAGATTTGCTCCATACAACCTTCATGGAGACCTTCCTGACGCATTTTCTTGAATACCATAGCGATATATAAAGGCATGACAGGAATGGCCGAACTCGCTTGAGTCACAACGCTCTTTAGCACTGCAACATTTGCGCTGCCGCCAGTGGCTGACAGTTGTTCATTTAACGCTTTTGCTGCGCGGTCCAGATCCATCTTGGCCTTGCCAAGGGCGCCGTGCCAGTAAATTGGCCACGTCAGTTCAGTACCGATATAGCTATAGGCTACGGTTTTGCAGTTATCCGCTAATACACCGGCTTCAGATAAGGCTTTAATCCACAGTTCCCAATCTTCGCCGCCCATAACGGTGACAGTATCAGCAATTTCTTGCTCAGTTGCTGGCTCAACGGTGGCTTCAATGATGCAGTCTTTATTGGTATCAACGGCAGTCGCTGTGTAAGTTTCGCCAATGGGTTTTAAAGCTGATCGGATAAGCTCACCTGAATCAGGGAGTTTGCGCACTGGTGATGCCAGTGAGTAAACAACCATGTCAATTTCACCAAGATCTTGCTTGATAAGCTCGATGACTTTTTGTTTAGCTTCATGGCTAAAGGCATCGCCGTTAATGCTTTTAGAATATAAACCTTCCGCTTTAGCAAATTTGTCGAAAGCGGCAGAGTTGTACCAACCTGCAGTACCTGGTTTCGCTTCAGTACCTGGCTTTTCGAAGAACACGCCAATCGTTGCGGCATCGCTACCAAAAGCGGCTGCGATACGTGAAGACAGACCATAGCCACTTGATGAACCGACTACTAATACCTTTTTCGGGCCGTTAGCGATCTTGCCTTTTGCTTTAGTTAAGGTGATTTGTTCTTGAACGTTTACTTCACAACCGACAGGGTGTGTAGTGGTACAAATGAATCCACGAATTTTTGGTTTGATAATCATATTTAAGCTTCTTCTATCAAAATGACCAATAGGATAAATATTTCGGCGGGTAAATGGCACCTATTTTTAGCCAATTCACCTGATTATTTAAGTGGTTGGAGCAGTTTAGCGTTTGTGAACAAACAGACTCTGCTCTTGGACCAACCTCTGGGTGTATTCATGTTTTGGTGAATTAAATATTTGTTCTGTATCAGCTTTTTCAACCATTACACCTTTGTGCAGTACCATAATTTTATCGCTGACATGGCGAATAATATTGAGATTATGGGACACGAAGATATAAGACAAGCCGAGATCTTTTTGCAGTTTTAACAGCAAATTAAGAATTTGCGAACGCACCGAAAGGTCCAGAGCGGTTAAGGCTTCATCGGCAATGATAATTTTAGGATTGAGCATTAAGGCTCGTGCTACTGCGACTCGTTGTTTTTGCCCTTCGGAAATCATGTGCGGATAAAACTCCGCATGCTCGGGTAATAAACCTACTTTTCGTAAGGTATCGACCACTTGGGTGTGCCGCGATTGCGCTGACATTTGGGTGTTGAAACGCAGCGGCTCATCGAGTAATTGACCAATCGTTAGGCGCGGGTTCAGTGAAGTATTCGGATCTTGGAAAATCATCCGAATTAAGCGGCATCTTTGCTTCACATTGCGGCTATCTAAGGCTTCACCTTCGAAAAAAATCTCGCCGCCGCTGCGGGGCTCTGCACCGACTAAAATGCGGGCGAGGGTACTTTTACCTGAACCCGCCTCACCCACTATCGCTAAGGTTTCACCGCGTTCGAGTTCAAAGGATACGGGCGCTAATGCATCGTTATATTGGCGGGAAAAGCCCTTATAACCAGTATCATATCTTTTATAAAGGTCATTAACTTTAAGCAGTGGGGTCGTCATTATGGGTTTCGCCGTGATAAGGGAAATGACAGGCAAAATAGCGGTCTTTGATATGACTCAAATTTGGCTGATTAACGCATTTTTTTTGTGCTTCAGGGCAGCGTGGCCCTAAACGACAACCAATAGGCAAATGCTGTAAGGCGGGCGCAGAACCCGGTAGGGTAGGCATAATCGCCTTGTGACCACCTGAGCCTGAATAGTCGGGCATATTTTCGAGTAACGCCTTAGTGTAAGGATGATAAGGCTGCTTAATCACTTCGTCCGTCGGCCCAGATTCCATGACTTGACCGCAATAGAGCACGGATAAGTGATCGCACCATTGGGCTAAGGTTTCCAGCTCGTGGCTGATCAATAGAATCGATACGTTTTGTAATTGATTTAATTGGGATAATAATCTGAAAATTTGCGCCTGAGTGCTGAGCTCCATCGAGCTTGTGGGTTCGTCTGCAATCAAGAGGCGAGGCTGGTTAGCAACCGCCATCGCAATCATCACCTTTTGGCATTCGCCTTCGGATAATTCCCATGCGTAGCTAGACATCACCTGCCGCGGATTCTTGAGCCCGACTTTATGCAGCCATTTCTGTGCTGTAAGTCGTGCATGCCTGCGCCGTTGCCAAAAATAGGCGTTGGGATTTTTAGGCATAGCTTGCATTAACTGACTGCCAACGGTTTGTGCTGGATCTAAGCTGCCAGACGGATCTTGGAAGATCATCGCCATGTCTGAACCCATCAGATTACGGCGCTCTTTTGAGCTCATGGCCATCAAGTTATTGCCATCCCACATCATGCGGTCTGCTGTGATAGTCCAGTTAGGGCCGGGGATGCCTAAAATTGCTCTGGCTAACAAACTTCGTCCTGAGCCAGATTCACCGACTAGCCCATGAATTTCGCCCGCATTGAGCGTTAAGCTGACTTTTTCTAGCGCCCGCACTCTACCGTGGGGCGTATCGAGTTCAATCGTTAGATTTCGTACGTCGAGTAAGGGCATAAGTTAGTTTCTGATGGGCGCAAGCGCCGACCGTAGGCCATCGCCAACCAAGTTAATGGAAAGCACACTGAAAAGAATTGCTAAGCCTGGGATAGTTACGGCCCAAGGCGCTGTTAGTAAATTATCCATTCCTTGGGCGACCATAGCGCCCCATTCTGGACTCGGCGCCTGTGCGCCCAAGCTTAAAAAACCCAGGGCAGCGATATCTAAAATAGCAGCTGAAATGGCAAGTGTGGTTTGAATAATCACCACTTCCCACACGTTTGGCATAATGACATACCAAAAAATTTGCATCGAGTTAGCGCCGTCTAAACGCGCGGCTGTGACATATTCTTTTTGTAATTCTTCATGCACTGACTGGTGTATGGAGCGCACAAATTGTGGGGTTAAGGCTATCCCGACCGCCCAGAACACATTTTCAAGCCCTGGTCCCATTACAGCAACTACTAAAATGGCCATTAATAATGAAGGAATTGATAACAGCGCATCGAGCAAATGACCAAGAATACTGGATTTTAAGCCCCGCATCATGCCCGACAACGACCCTATGATAAAGCCTGTGAATAATGCAGTAACTACGATCAGCAGCGCCATGCCAAAGGTCAAGTGCGCGCCGTGTAATAATCGGCTGAAAATATCGCGGCCGAGATCGTCAGTCCCTAAAAAGTGCGCCACTGTCCCTGAAGGGTCCCAAGAGGGTGGCAATAGCAAGGCTCTTGGATCTTGTGCCTCTGGCGGAAAGGGCGCAATCATAGGGCCAAACAGGGTTAGCAAGAGCAGAAATGCAATCGTCCACAGACCTGCTAAAGCGAAAGGATTAGCCGAAAAGTTAATCCAAACCCGCATAGTCGGGGAGGCAATTTGATCTTCTTGATAAATTTTAACTGGTGGCATAAAGGTCTTTTCTGCTCAGTGGATTAAAGGCTGTGTGCAGCACTTCAATCAAGATACTTAGGAAGATAATCAATAGGGCCACGGCCAAAATCCCACCTTGGATAACAGTATAGTCCCGTTGGTAAATCCCTGAAACTAGCCAAGATCCTACACCAGGCCAAGAGAAAATCATTTCAACCACTATGGCATAACTGGCAAATGAGCCAAGCATTAGCCCTAAATGTTTAAGTACGGGGATCAGCGCATTGGGCAGGGCGTGGCGCAGTATAATCGTGCCAGTATGCATGCCTCTGGCTTCGGCGGCGCGAATGAAGGTTTGATTCATCACATTCACCATTGCCGAACGGGTGCTACGAACCACTACAGTAAAAGGTAACACGGCCAGGGTTGTGGCAGGTAAAATGATATGCAGCAGGGCATCTTTAAATGCCGACATGCCGTATTCTGACTCTGACAACAAGGTATCCACTAGCATAAAGCCAGTGACGGGCTTGATTTCATAGAGCAAATTGATTTGTCCCGAAATTGGTAACCAACCAAGATCGACTCCAAACCAAAGCGAAAGATAAAGGCCTAACCAGAATACGGGGACAGAGTAGCCCGTTAGGGTAATCGCCATAATGGTATTTTGGGTGAGCTTATGTTGACTCTGGGAGGCGAGCACGCCTAAGGGCACGCCCAAGCAAATTGCGATAATACCCGCCATCACAGCAAGTTCGAAGGAGGCGGGCAGGACGGCACTGAGTTCTTCGGCGACTTCTTGATGTGACGTGACTGAAATCCCTAAATTACCGCTAAGCCTTTGTTGTAGGTAAGCGATAAATTGCCACGCTTGGTTTTTATCTAATTTGTAGTCCTGTTCTATTTGAACCAGTTGGGTCGCCGTCGGTGTATGTATGCCAGTGAGTGCATAGGTGCGCTCAACTGGAAACAAGCCTGTAGCGTAAAATAAGACACCCACCATGACTAACGAAGTAGCAAGAAATAAATTGAGGCGACGCAGTAGGTATGTAAACATTAATTCGCCTCCTGTGGTGCTTGGCTAGTATGGGTGAAGGAAATCCCACCAAAAGGCGTAAGCTGCATATCCTTGATATCACTGCGAGTTAACGCTACACGTTTGGCATGGGCCAGACTCAGCATAGGTACTTGTTCAGCTAAAAAGGCTTCTGCTTGTTGATAAATCACTTTACGTTCCGCTTGATCTGATACTTCCCTTGCGCTGTTTAAGATGGCATCAAACTCAGGGTTACACCAGCGAGAACGATTGTTGTTTGATTGCATTGCTGCGCAGCTCAGCAGCGGATTAAAAAAGTTATCGGGATCGCTGTTATCAGCATTCCAGCCAATCAGCACAGAATCATAGTCGTCGCGGCTCAGTCTCTGATTAAATACGCTCCAATCGTAACTGACGATATTCACTTTTACGCCGATGTTTGCTAAATCGGATTGAATTAATTCGGCCGTTTTCAACGAATTGGGGTTATAAGCGCGGGCAACCGGTATGGCCCAAATATTGATGCTGAGATTTTTTATACCAGCTTCTTTTAATAGGTCGCGTGCTTTTTGCGGATTGTAATCGACAAGTCCTTTGTTATTTTCGTAGGCCCATGATGCTGGCGGCAGAACGCCGGTGGCTTCAATGGCAGTATTTTGATAAACCGCTCGCAGGATATTTTGTTTATCAACAGCATAGGCCAGTGCACGACGTACGCGAACATCATCTAATGGTGGCTTTTGCGTATTAAAGGCCCAAAATGCCACGTTAAGACCTGGTTGTGATTCGATGTTTAATTCTTGATGCTGTTTGATAACAGGCAGTTCACCTGCTTTGGGCAGCGCAGAAACGCTGCAATCCCCGGCGATAAGCTTAGCGAGCCTAACTGTACTTTTGGGCGTGATATCAAATACCAGCATATCGATTTTTGCTGGCTCTCCCCAAAAATCGGGATTACGGCGATAGCGGATATATTCGTTTTTAGCGTATTGCACTAAGGTGAACGGTCCTGTACCAATGGCAAAGTGGTCGACGTTTTCAGGATGACCTAAAGCTAACTGCTGCTGCGCGTATTCGTTTGATAAGATCACCGCAAAGTCGGTGGCTAAATTCGACAGAAAAGAAGCGTCTTTGCGGGTTAAGTAAAAGACCACTTCATGATCGTTTATCTTTTCTATCCCTTTAACTTGCTGAGAAAAGCCAATACTTTGGAAGAAGGGATAACCCGTGCGGGAGACAAAATGATAAGGATGCTGGGTATCGATAATACGATTAAAGGAGAACAACACATCGTCGGCATTAAAGGGGCGAGTTGGGTAAAAACGTTTTGAATGCTGGAACTGCACGTTTTCCCTGAGAGTGAAACGATAGCTTAAGCCATCATCAGACATGGCCCAACTCGTCGCCAAGGCAGGGACAATCTTGCCTGACTGGGTGTCATAATCCACTAGGCGACTATAAATTTGATGCGAGGTGGCATCGATTGTCGTGCCAGATGTCACCAATTGTGGATTAAAAGACTCAGGGTTCCCTTCGGAGCAATACACCAAACCAGAAGGGAGTTGTTGGGGGCCACACGCGACCAACAACCAACTCATGCAAGAAACTGCAGTTGTTAGGCACAGGCGTCTAATTAGCACACTCATTTATAAATCATTATTTTATCGACTATGAACGGCTATTTTAGCAGTGCATCTCCCCCGTGGGCAATCTGCTTATGCTTTATCAAGTAAATTGTACTTTTTAAGGATGCCACGCAGTTGGTGGTAGCTTAATCCGAGCATGTCGGCGGTTTTCTTTTGGTTATATTGGCTGTTTGAGAGTGCCTGCTGGATCAGATCCATTTCGTACTGCTCCGTTTGCTCTTTAAAATCTAACGGAAAATTAAAGCAATTTGTTGAATACTCAGTATTGACTTGTACTTCAGCCTCAAATATCGGCGCAGATTGTGGCGTACTGGCAACTGTTGTTGGCGCAACTGAGGTGATTTGACGTTCGCGGGTCTTGATCCGAGTTTTAGGCCGATACGGTGAAGCAAAGGGATCGAGGGTAATATGATCGATGGGCCTATTTTCACCACCATTACGGTAAACGCTGCGCTCGACCACGTTTTTAAGTTCACGGATATTACCCGGCCAGTCGTGGGTCATTAATTGCTCGACCGCATGGGCGCTGAAACCGCTGAATAGCTGCAGCTTTAATTGGCGCGCCATGCCAACGGCGAAATATTCCGCCAGCGTCATGATGTCTTCTGGGCGGCAACGCAGTGGTGGCAGAGTAATTACATCGAAGGCGAGTCTATCGAGCAAGTCGGCACGAAATTCGCCTGCGTCAGCAAGTGATGGTAAATCTTCGTTGGCGGCGCAGATTAAACGAACATCAGCCTGCACCGTTTTGCTGCCGCCGACCCGCTCAAATTCGCCATATTCAATGACACGCAGGAGCTTTTCTTGGATAAGTCCTGAGGTGTTGGCTAATTCGTCAAGAAATAAGGTGCCACCGTCGGCGCGCTCAAAGCGGCCTTCGTGTTTGCCTTTGGCGCCAGTAAAGGCTCCTGACTCATGGCCAAATAATTCACTCTCGAGTAAATTTTCACTCAAAGATGAACAGTTTAGCTTAATAAAACTTTGATCCCAGCGCTTAGACAGATAATGTAAGCGTTCGGCAATAAGCTCTTTACCTGTACCACGTTCACCAATAATCAGTACGGGTTTAGACAGAGGCGCTATTTGCGACACATGTTCTAACACTTCGAGTAGGGCGTTGGATTGACCGATAAGGTTGTCTTGCTGAAATTTATTATCCACGATATTTTTTAGTCTTTCGCGCTAAAATTTGGTGAAAATGATAATAAGTGGCTTGAAGCGTAAAAGGAAGTAAAAGTTAATATTTTGTTTAAATGGCTGTATTTAAATAAGAAATTAAAGTTGGCACGGTTAGTGTATTACCTTGTACGAGACCAACATCAATTTGAGGATAGGATTATGGGAATTTTCTCTCGTTTCGCCGATATCATTAACTCTAATATCAGCGCATTGCTGGATAAAGCCGAAGACCCAGAAAAAATGGTTCGACTGATTATCCAAGAAATGGAAGACACACTCGTTGAAGTGCGTTCTACCTCAGCTAAAGTATTAGCTGAAAAGAAAGAGCTGCAACGTCGTATCAACCGCGTGTTAGAGCAAGTGCAAGATTGGCAAGATAAGGCTGAACTGGCACTGTCCAAAGACCGTGAAGACTTAGCGAAAGCCGCTTTAGTTGAAAAACAAAAAGCGACCGGTTTAGCAGATACGCTGATTCAAGAGTTAGCCGTCATCGATGAACATATCGCACGCTTGAAAGATGAAGTGGGCATGTTGCAAGAAAAGCTGCTCGATGCAAAAGCGCGTCAAAAGACCATTATTTTGCGCACTCAAACAGCGTCATCACGCTTAGAAGTGAAAAAGCAGCTAGATTCAAGCAAGATCGACAATGCTATGCTCAAGTTTGAGCAATATGAGCGCCGTGTCGAAGGCTTAGAAGCCCAAGTTGAATCTTACGATCTTGGCAGCAAGAAGACCTTAGCCGATGAGTTTGCGGCGCTAGAAGCGGAAGATTCTGTGAATGCAGAACTGGCAGCGCTCAAAGCCAAGGTAAAAGGTAAAGCGCCAACTAAGTCAAAAGAATAACAATTCAGAGGTGAGTTATGGATATGGACGTGCTAATGGCGCCGATTATTATTTTCATGGTGATAGTCGCGCCAATATGGTTAGTTCTTCATTATCGCAGTAAGCGACAAGTGAGCCAGGGACTCACTGAGGAAGAGTTTTCACAACTCAATGATTTGATATCCAAGGCCGATAAAATGGCGGCGCGTATCGAGACCTTAGAGGCCATTCTGGATACAGAATCGCCCGAATGGAGGGGGAAACATGAGAGGATCTAATGGCCGTACTTTGTACCGCATTCCCCAGTCAGGCAAAATAGCGGGTGTATGTGCAGGGATTGCCGAGTACTTTGCGATTGAAACTTGGTTAGTGCGAGTGCTGACTGTGTCTATCTTCTTACTCGGCGGCTCAGGTGTGGTATTTATCATCTATGTCGCTTTATGGGTGATTTTAGACATCAAGCCACAGAAGTCGTACGATAGGGACGATATTGAGGTGAAGAAGAAGCCGTGGCAGTCGGGAGAACCCGCAAAGCAAGCGCTAAGCGACGTGAGTCATCAATTTCGAAGTCTGGAAGTCAGGCTACAAAATTTAGAACGCCATGTCACCTCTGACAACTTTGATTTAAAAAGACAAATCAATAGTTTGTAACCCTTCTAAAGGGCGGCCATGTCCGCCCTTGTTGCTTAATCTCTGCTCCATTCCAGTGTATAGTCAACATCACTTGACATAAGTTAACATCATTCGACATAAGGGAAGTCTCTATGGGAATGCTTGATGCCTCGCTCCATAAATTAACCCAAAAGGGCCAATCCCTGTTACATCGCACCGCGGACCGGCATTTACGTTTGGCCGTGACTGGGCTTTCTGGTGCAGGAAAAACGGCGTTTATCACAGGGTTAGTCAATCAGTTACTCAATTCTGGACCTGTCTCAACCTTACCCCACGCCCGCAACAACAGTGCTTTGCCACTGTGGCAAGTGAGCCGCGATCAGCGTTTACTCGGTGTTAAGCGTGCCATGCAGCCGGATCTTGAAATCGCCAGTTTTGATTATCAAGGCGCCATGTTAGCGCTCACTTCCGAACCTGCGACTTGGCCAGCCTCTACCCGTACTATTTCTGAGTTACGCTTGGCGATTAAATACCAGCCTAAGAAGGGCTTACTGGCCAAGTTTTCTGATACCGCCACCTTGTATTTGGACATAGTCGATTATCCTGGCGAATGGTTACTCGATTTACCTATGTTGCGCCAAGACTTTGTTACTTGGTGCCGTGCTCAACAAGTTCGCATCGAGAATCTTAAAAGCTCGCCTTTGTATGCTGAGTTTGAACAATCTTTGATTTCATTGGATTTAGCCGCCAGCGCCGATGAGCAGCAATTAAAGCAGATTGCCGATCAATATCAGCTATTACTCAATGATTTAGTGCATGTGCAAGGTTATTACCAAGCGCAACCTGGGCGCATGTTATTGCCGGGTGAATGGCAGGGGGCTCCTTTATTGGCTTTTTTCCCCCTTTTATTGGTTAATGATGAAAAGTTTGCTGAGCTTTCGCAAAGCGATAAACACAGTGGATTCCATGTACTTGAAAAACGTTATCAAGAATATGTGGCTAAAGTGGTTAAGCCTTTCTATAAAAACCACTTTGCCGGTTTTGATCGGCAGTTAGTACTTGTTGACTGTTTTAGTGCGTTGAATCGCGGTAAAAAGCAATTTGAGGATATGGGCGCGGCGCTCAATGCCATTATGGAAAGCTTTCAGTTTGGCCAATCGAGTTATTTACGGCGGTTATTTGCCCCCCGCATCGACCGTTTATTGTTTGCCGCGAGCAAGGTTGACCATGTGACCCGCGATCAGCAGAGCCATGTTTTGTCCCTGCTGACCGATATGCTGAAACACAGTCAGCATTTTGCCAGTTTCGATGGTTGTAAAGTGGAGACTATGGCGATTAGCGCCATTAAAGCGACTCGCCATGGCATGGTAACGACCCAAGAGGGCGAGGTGGAAGTCGTGCAGGGGATGGGACTCAACGGTAAAGCCCTGACCTTGTTTCCAGGCGAAGTGCCCACTCGCTTACCTGAAGCGCATTTTTGGCGTGACCAAGGGTTTAACTTTGTCGGCTTTGCACCGCCGAGCAATGCCAATGTTGACCCCTCTCAAGTGCATTTTGACCATATTCGTCTCGATCATTTGCTGCAGTACTTACTGGGAGATAAGTTGGAATGACGTTAAAGCTATCGGATAACGCTAATGAGCAGGCTTCTAATTCTTCTGCGAACTCATTTGAACGCTCGGCTGAACAATCAGTTGAGCAATCCATTGAACAACAGGCCATTAAACAAAAGCCGCTGAAAAAGCAGCAGCTGTTTGACCCAGAAGTCGTGGATCTCAAACCCAGCAAAGAGGAGCTCAAAGGGGCGAAAGCCTTTGATCCCCATACGCCAGTGCAAGAAGTGGCTGCCGATATTGAGGAATTGATGGATGAAACGCTGTCTGCCCATCCAAAAATGATTGATGCTAAATCGGTATCGCCTCAACTTGTTAAATCACGCCGTTGGTCTTGGCTCGCCCGTCTAGCTGCTGTGAGTTTATTGCTGCTTGTAGTCGTTCAAACAGGATTAGGACTGAGGGATGCTTGGCTTGAGAGCCCTTGGTTGTTCAGTTTTTATGGTGTGGTGCTTGGGGTTGTCAGTGCGTGGGCATTGGCGGGCGCAGTCAGTGAATACCGTAAGCTCAAGCGACTCAAACAGGTCGCCGATACTCAAGAAACAGGTGCAAGGCTAGCGCAGAGCATGCAAATGGGTGAAGCAGACAGCTTTATCGATAATATCGTTTGCCACTATGAAGACAGCCAAGGTTTGCAGCAACTTCGCCGTTCATTAAAAGATGAACATAATGATGCCGAGAAAGTCTTGTTATTCGAGGACTTAGTGCTGACTGAGCGGGATGAACTGGCAAAGAAAGTGGTGCGAAGATATGCAGCCGAGTCGGCAGTTTTACTGGCGGCCAGCCCTTTAGCTGTGCTCGATATGGCGATTATCCTATGGCGTAATCAACGTATGCTGCGCGATGTGGCCCGTTGTTATGGCATTGAGCTAGGTTATTGGAGCCGGATTAAACTTATCCGCAGTATTATCATTAATATTATTTATGCGGGTACCAGTGAGTTAGTTACCGATTTAGGAACACAGCTGTTATCGGTTGAAATGACCGGTAAATTGTCTGCTCGCTTGGCCCAAGGTTTAGGCGGCGGTATGCTAACGGCGCGTCTTGGATATCAAGCCATGGCGCTGTGTCGGCCGATTGTGTTTAGAGAAGATCAAAGGCCTAAATTGTCTAAAGTGCATCAGGAATTGTTGATCGAACTTAAGCAGTTTTCAGGCAAGCTGTTTACCAAAGAAGGTCGCGACGCATTAAAAGGCCAATTCGCCGATGTTGATGACAAAGTCTCTCGGCCAGCTAAAGATAAGTCTAAAGAGTAGATGCTATTTAATATCAAATAATTAACCGATTGAAATGGCCGAAAGCAGATGCGCTAATGGACTTGTTCCTTGGCGCATTTTTTATGATTTTCTTTGCAGGTACCGAGTATGACTAAGTGCGACGTAAAAGTGCTATGTAACAAGTTAATTACACTTTTGAGCGCTGCTATTTTTGCCATGCTACTGGCTTAAGTGCTTGGCCGCGTTATGGTAGGGCTTATTCGATAGGGCTAATGTTTCATTAACTTATCTATTAGATTATCCATAATGCGGGCATTGAGCGCTCCACACCAACAATCAATCAAGAACGGGAACTGCTCAATTCCAATGACAAGGAGCTAGGTATGCAAGATGTGTCAGGCAAGATGTGGAAGGCGGCAACACAGGTTATTCATGGCGGCCATGAGCGAGAGGCCTTTGGTGCCTTAGTCACGCCGCTTTACCAAAGTGCGACTTTTGTGTTTGAGTCTGCACAGCAAGGTGGTGAGCGATTTGCGGGTAATGAGCCGGGGTATATTTACACGCGCTTAGGGAATCCGACAACCGCTGAGCTTGAACGTAAAATGGCGATTTTAGAAGGGGCTGAGGCCGCAGCAGCAACTGCTTCTGGTATGGGCGCAGTATCCGCCGCATTGCTGGCTAATTTGCAGATGGGCGATCACTTAGTGGCGTCGAATGCCGTATACGGTTGTACTTATGCGCTAATGACGACTCAGTTTGCTCGCTTTGGTATTGAAGTATCCCTAGTGGACTTTTCATCGGAAGCAGAAATAGAAGCGGCGATTCAATCCAATACTAAGGTCATTTTCTGTGAAACCCCAGTCAACCCCCATTTACAGGTGTTTGATTTAGCGGCAATTGCGACTATTGCTAAACGTCACCAGTTGGTCAGTATTGTCGATAATACCTTTATGACTCCATTACTGCAGCGGCCGCTGGATTTTGGTATTGATTTGGTGATCCACAGTGCGACTAAATATCTGAATGGTCATGGTGATGTGATTGCGGGGATAGTGTGTGGCAGTGAAGAGCAGCTCCATAAAGTGAAGTATGAAATTTTAAAGGATATTGGCGCTGTGATATCGCCACATGATGCTTGGCTGATCTTACGCGGTCTTAAAACCTTAGATGTGCGTTTGCAGCGCCATTGCGATAGTGCCCAGCGCGTGGCAGAGTTTTTGGCGGAACATCCAAGCATTACACGTGTGTATTACCCCGGGCTTAAATCTCATCAAGGGCATAAATTCATTGGCCAGCAGATGAAACGTGCTGGTGGTGTTATCGCGTTTGAACTGGCGGCAAATTTAGAAGAAGCCATGGCCTTTGTCGGATATCTAAAGTTGTTCTCAATTGCGGTGAGTCTAGGTGATGCTGAATCCCTGATTCAACATCCTGCATCGATGACGCATTCACCTTATACGCCAGAGGCAAGGGCTGCCGCTGGGATTGGTGATAATTTGCTGCGGATCTCTATTGGTTTAGAAGATTGTGACGACATCATCGCCGACTTGAACCAAGCGCTAGCTCGATTAGCTTAATGAATGTTGTTATTTTAAAGACCGTTAGCTATTTGAATGATAAAAGGATGCTTTTTGCATCTTTTTATCATAGTCAAGCACTAGCTCATTGAGCCGAAGACAGAAGTTTAGCGATAGTGAATATTTATGACGCCGATTTGGTATTTCGGGACAGCTTAGACTATTTTTGATTTGAGGCCACGGAAGTAGGACGAAAGGCCGCAAATCATGGAATAGAGGAATTGTTATGAAAACCACAAATCGTATACCTGCTTTTATGAGTGCCATAGCATTAACGGCTTTTTTGGCAAGCCCAGCAATTGCAACAGAAACCCCAACCAAGGTCGCCGTGAAAGTACAGGCTAAAACTGAAGCGGGTGAAATGGCATCTGATGCGAAAAAATCTATGCCAGATGCCGCTCAAGTTAACATCAATACCGCTTCAGCCGAGCAGTTACTCGTACTCAAAGGGATCGGTGCCGCAAAGGCTCAAGCGATTGTCGACTATCGCACTAAAAATGGTAAGTTCAATGCTATAGATGACTTAGCGAATGTCTCTGGTGTTGGGGCTAAGATAATTGAGCAAAATCGCCATTTGATCAAGTTGTAACCACCTTTGGCGATGATTGCGCTGTAGCCTGCTGATTTTTATGATAAGAGATTCAGTAAAACATATATAAAAGTCTGCATTTGCAGGCTTTTATCATTTCAATCACTCCATTTGCTTATAGATTGTGCAGTTAGGTGGGATATTAAGAGATCTTATCGATTAGCGCTTGATCCCATAGGGTCCATGGGGGATAATCCTTCGCGTTCAAGCAATGCTTTGGTTTATGTCATTCAAAGTAATGTTCGAAGTTATGGTGACCCTAGGGTCCCCCCGCAATGATAACTTGTGAACTCGGCCAGGCCCGGAAGGGAGCAACCGCAGCAAGCGACTCGTGTGCCGGGGTGTCGGCTCTAGGGGAACCTCCAATTCAGCAGTTCCTCTGCTTATTTCCGTTGTACTTCTCTATATCTACTCAATTTATGTTATTCAATATTTTAGCTTGCAGACTATTTCCGTTTTCTGCTGTTAATCATTTATAGCGTTAATATTTTTGCACAATGAGATAATCCATTGCCTGCCTCTTTTCTTGCCACGACAACGGCTAAAAATGCTCTCAACAGTAACCTTTAACGAAATTAACGATTGGCTTCGGCTTCTTCCTGTAATCTTTTTTGCAGATTTTGTTTAAGAAAAGCGCGGGACTTTTCTAGTGCGGTTTGGATCTCACGCTTTAATTCCTGCAGCTCGTTATAGTCTTCAAAGAAGTAAGTATCGACGAGGTGGCGTATGTAGCGCACTGGCAGTTGATTTAAGGTCACGCAACATAAGTCGGCGAGATAGTCCTCAGGAAGTTCGTCCATAAGTCCTTCATCTGACAATATTTCCATTAAAAGAACTTCGTAGTAATTACGGATTTCGAGTTGCATTGTTATGCTCCATGACGGTTTTCATTGAGTTTGCTACCACAAATGATTTGCCGCAATAAAAAGTTGGCTGTGTCTTTGGCTTAATTGTAGTGCGTCTCTGCTGTAGCCGCCGCCTATCACGGCTGCAATTGGAATATTTTCCGATTTTGCCATTGATAACACAGTTAAATCCCGTCTGAACAGTCCTTCTTGGCTGATATTGAGCAAGCCAAGATCGTCATTTTGATGAATATCGGCCCCAGCATCATAAAGAATCAGATCTGGTTGATGGATTCGGATAAGGAGGGCGAGTGTCTGCTCCACAGTTTCAAGATACGCACTATCGTCCGCTCCTTTAGTTAGTTCAATATCATGGTGGGAATGCTGCTTACGACTCGGGAAATTCTCTTTGCAGTGAATCGAGCAACTGATGATCCCTTGATGTTGGTGGCTGAGGGTTGCACTGCCGTCACCTTGATGCACATCGCAATCAAAAATCAGTACCTTGTGTACTTGCTGGCTCGCGATGGCATTTCTGGCCGCGAGGATAAGGTCGTTGAAAATACAATAGCCGCTGCCAAAATCGTAATGGGCGTGATGATAGCCACCCGTTAGGTGCAGGGCAATACCTTGATTTATGGCTAATGAAGCAGTGAGTGTGGTGCCAGCCACAGAATGCAAGGTGCGCTCAACTAAGGCTTCACTCCACGGAAAACCAATCCGTCTAAGCGCCGCTGTTGGCAAAGTGCCTGCGATAAACTGCTCTACGTACTCGCGTTGATGCACTTGCATTACATCTTCTGCAGTCATGGCCGTTGGTGCGTGGAATTGTGCAGTCGTGGCAATGTGGTTATCGAGTAAGTACTGCCGTAAATGTGCGTATTTAGTGGTGGGAAATCTGTGATGGGGAGGAAGCGCCAGCTTGGAATAGCTGGCGTGATAAACCAGTGGGATCAGAGTCAATATTGACTAAACCTCGTTATCGCAAGTTGTTATAGCTGTGAAATTGCCCAGCTCATAAATTCTTTACGTGTTTTCTCATCCGCTTGTAACCACCAGTATTGCAACATTTGTTGTGGATTGGCAGCTGTTGCTTTAGAAGTGTCTACGGGGGCAGTGAGTGACGTCGCGCTAACGGTCGCCGATGTTGCCACGGGTGCTGGTGCAACGGCAACCACAGCGCCTGCTGCACCGGTTGCTGCTGCGGCAGTACCGGATACGTCAACGGCTTGATTACCACTGAAAAGGCGAGAGACAAAGCTTTCTTCTTCTAAATTGGTATTCACCACTTGGTAATTGACGTTGCCTTTGTCACTACGGGTTAATTTGATTTGTGGGTTTTGCGCGTAAACTTTAGGCTTTTTAACGACTTCACCTTCGGCCGCTTGCAGGTAATATTGATGGTCGCCATCAACATCTAAAGTAACGATGAAAGGTGCTGACTTAACAAAGGTTTGGCTGTCACTAAAATCATCCTCTACCATTTCATGATAACGAATGGCGATTTTGTGAGTGCCGGGGGCCAATTCTAAGCTGCTTTTATGGTTGAATACGCTCGACTCGACTTTTTTACCATCAAGAGCAAGGTACTCAAATGACATAGGAATGTTCAGATCTGCAGCGAAGGCTGAGGCAGATCCGAGTAATACTAGCAGGCTGCTAATTGGCAAAAGTGATTTCATTGTTACTCCTTAACGGTTATTACTCTGATACGGGCGTTCGAATATTTGAATGCGATCTTCTATATAACTAATAGCTTGCCTGCATTTTCCTAGACGACGATGCATCAAAAGGATGTCATTTTGCAATTTTATTTTGTCAGCACTATGACAGTTTTCAAGTTTTGATTCCATTTCTTCAATTTTTTGTTCAAATTTTTTCGCCCAATTCAGATGTTTGTTCAATTCTTCGTAGATCTCATGACTATTTTGCATCACGTTATTGGCGATCCAATCGAAACCACTGGCTTGGTGAGACTGATTCTGGCGTTGTGCAAAACGGGCACGGCTACTGGCACGCTGCTGAGTTTTAGACTTAATGTCGATAGAAGTGGTCAGCAAGGCTCGTTTGACTGCGGTAAATCTATCTTGGATCCGCTCACAGCTCAGGGCAATGGTCTGGGGGGCGAGTTTAAGCTTAATTTGTTTTTCGAGCTGCATAATACTGCTACGAATTTGTTCAATACAGGGGCCGAGTTGGGCGCCGTGTTGGACAAACAGCGAGTGATTAAAACGCTCCGTTTCTTGCAGGAGTTTACGCTGCGGCGGCGCGAGTCGATTATCGTGTTGCAGCACTTCTTGTTCTAAGGCTTTAAGCTGATTCTTCAGCATCACCATTAATTGTTGGGTGTTCACAACCATGCGCTCCATGCCAAATTCGTTGCAATCATTAGCACGATCAAAATAAACAGTGGGCGGATAAATGGCATGCCAAATTTAATCGCACAGCGGGCACCGATAAATGAGCCTAACATCATGCACAATCCCATCCACAGACCTATTTGCCACTGTACCTGTCCAAGCCAGCCAAAGATAGTCAGTGCGGTCAAGTTGCTGGTAAAAGTCATCGCACGGGCAAGGCCACAACTGTGCAGTAAAGGCAGTTTATACAAAGAGCCAGATGTGACGGTCCAAAATGCGCCAATGCCTGGGCCTGCAAAACCATCATAAGTGCCTAAAGCCAGTCCCTGTAGCCATTGTTGCTTGGCTGGCGGCTTGCTGGTTGGTACTTGGCAGTTAACGTCTGACATCGCATTGGGGCTGACTAAACTGTAAATGGCGATGCCAATGATCAGCAGCGGCAGGACTTTTTCGAGCCATTGGGTATCGACTAAATAGACTAAAAAACTGCCCAATACCGCGCCGATAAAGGTGGCGATAAAAGCCATGTACCAAAACGAGGGTTTAAAGAGGTGCTTGCGATAATAGGTCCAAGCCGCCATAAAAGAGCCAAAGCTTGCGGCTAACTTATTGGTGCCTAATACGGTATGCGGCGCAATGCCTAAGGTTAACAGTGCGGGGATCGACAATAGGCCACCGCCACCCACGACGGCATCAATGAATCCAGCGATAAGACCTATGACTGCCAACAGGGCCCAATGACTGGGCTCGAGTAACAATTCCAAATTTTAATCCTACTCTATAACACGTCTAAAGGGCGGTAAGGCATCCAGTAAGGACTTGCCATAGCGTTTAGTGACTAACCGCCTATCTAAAATGGTCACTCGGCCATAATCTTGCTCTTTACGCAGTAATCTACCACAACTTTGAATAAGCTTACGTGAAGCATCTGGGATCGTCAGTTGTAAGAAGGGATTACCGCCTTTGACTTTGACATATTCTGCATGCGCTTGCTCAACGGGCGAGGTTGGCACGGCAAAGGGCAGTTTAGTGACGATCAAGTTAGTCAGATAATCGCCCGGTAAGTCGAGACCTTCAGAGAAACTGCCAGTGCCAAACAAGATGCTTGGTTCGCCCTTATCGCATTTAGCTTTATGATTTTCTAACAACTGTTGCCGTGGCGCATTGCCTTGAATAAGTAGTTCAGTGGTGAGTTTACCTTCAAGTAATTCAACCACTTTTTCCATTTGCCAGTAGGAGGCGAATAACACTAAGGTTGCCATTTCGCCTTCAATAAGGGTGATGATTTGTTCGGCAAGTTCAGCCGTATAGGCATCATCCGTCGGCTCAGTGCGCATTTTGGGTAAATAAAGTGTCGCATTATTGGGGTAATCGAAGGGCGATTGTAAGGCTAAATAACGACTGCCATCATTGAGTGACAACCCAACTTGATGCACGAAATGGTCAAAGTTATTGAGTGCGCGCAGCGTGGCGCTACATAAGACTACGCCTGCGGCCTTTTGCCACAGCATGGATTCCAGCATAAAGCCGACTTCGATAGGTGAAGCGCTAAACAGATAATCCACTTGTTTACCTGTGATGAGTTCGACCCAGCGCGCCATAGGTGCACCTTTATGCTTATCTTCCTTGGCCATCATCCTCCACAATTTCTGCAGGTTTTCGAGCCTTTGCAGCATAAATCCGGTTTCGGCCAATAGTGCTTCGGATTGATGTTTAGGAATATCGCCATCTTTAATCGCCTCGGCCAGCAGTGACAGCATTTTATTAAACTGTTTGAGGGCAAGATTAGAGGTCACAGCAAGGTTTTCGGCGAGAATGAGTAATGACTCTGGTAGTTTGCCGTGCTCAAAACGCAGACGGTTTTCAGGATTGGCAAAGTGTTTGGTCTGGGTATCGCAATAGTGGGCCACTTGATTGAGTTGGCTGATAAGATCGCCTAAATGATCTTGCATCGCTTGCGCGGGGGCAATGATATTGTTGCTTTTTATTTGGTTTTGTAACTTAGCGCAGGTTTTGCCAATTTTTTCGAGCCAGTCGCAGGCGCCCCTAAGCGTGGCCTGTGCACTGGAGAAGTCCCGCGCCACAATGGGTAAGTGATGTGCCTCGTCGATAACATAAAACACGTCTTCGGGATCGGGCAAAATCACGCCGCCGCCTAATTCTAAATCGGCGAATAACAAGCTGTGGTTGGCGATGAGCACGTCCCAAGTATCGACATCTTCGCGGGCTTTATGGAACGGGCAATTTCTGTGGCTGGCGACTTGGCGATGACAGCTGTGTTTGTCGCAGGCGATTTGTTGCCACAGGTGATCGGGCAGCGGCACGGCTAAGGTGTCGATTTCGCCGTTCCAGCGACCTTCGTTATAGTCTTTTAACAGGCCGTGCATCATAGCCACTTGGCTATTGTCTGGTTTAGTTTGCCACATGGCCATTTGTGCACTGTTGTCGTCACCGATGAGCATCGCCAGTTTCGATAGACATACATAACGTTGTCGACCTTTTACTAGGCCAAAGCGGAAATTTAAGCCGGATTGCTCAAGGAAGAAGGGCAAGTCTTTATGCAGTAATTGTTCTTGTAAGGCAACGGTCGCGGTGGCGATACAGACTTTTTTCTTGCTCGCTAATGCCAGTGGAATGGTACCGAGGATGTAAGACAATGATTTACCGATCCCAGTGCCTGCTTCGACCACTATGATGCGCCTATCTTTATCATAGTCGCCGGCGAGGGTCTTAGAGATTTCCGCTACCATATAGTTTTGTTCGCGGCGCGGCCTAAAATTAGGCAAGGCGGTAGCAATATCCTTATAGATGGCGCGGATCTGGGTTTTTACATTGTCAGGTAACATGCGTCACTACTTTATCGAATTAATGCTGTACATAATAACAGTGATTGCATAGCCTAAGAAACTTTTCTGCCATTTGGCGGCATTTTAATTGAGAAACCATCTAAATTGACTAGCTATGCGATTTGGGAACCCATGCGATGAAGTCAGAGGCTACCGCGGCCGTTAGTGTACAAGGTCGAGTCTTAACACGCCATGCGATTCATCGTCATGGGAGTTTAGTGTTGCAGTATTATCTGGCTACCGCCCAAGGCCCTGTGCTGGTGGAAGTGCAAGGCACTGAACACATTTGTTTTTGTCATCAAACTGATGTCACGGCTTTGCAGTTGCAAACGCCGGGTCAAGCATTGCGGTTTGTACCGTTAGCGCTCAAAAGCTTTAAAGGCGGCGCAGTCAGTGGTGTTTATGCTAAATCGAGCAACAGCTTACGTACCTTACAGCGCATCGCTAAAGATGCCGACATCCCCTTATTTGAAGCCGACATTCGCCCTGAACAGCGTTATTTAATCGAGCGGTTTGTGGCACTTGATGTGGCGTTTTTAGGGCATTTCTCTTCGACGAATAGCCTCCTTGCGCCGACGAGTGACAGTTTTGAGGCTAATTCGCTGCCCGTGTTTATCGCCGAGCGGGCTAAGAGTATTGCCCCATTAACGGCTGTACATTTGTGTTGTATCTCACTGGATTTTGAATGCAGCTTTGAGGGGGTACTCTATTCGGTTGCACTATATGGTCAAGACAGTGGCCGAGACGGTGAGCAAGATAGCCTCAAGCAGACTTATGAAAAAGTGATTATGGTGGGTGAGGCTGAATCAAACTCTCCCGAATATATTGAATGGGTGGCCGATGAGGCTGCACTCATTCATCGATTAATCGCATGGTTCCATGAGTTTGATCCTGACTTTATTATCGGTTGGTCAGTGGTGAGTTTCGATCTCGCGCTATTGTCACGCCGTGCATTATTACATCGTATTCCGCTCACCATTGGCCGCGGCGGGGCAAAGCTTGAGTGGAAAGTCGATAATAAATTTCGGCCAGAAACCTTAGTTTTACCGGGCCGTGTGGTACTCGATGGTATCGATTGGCTTAAAGCCGCTTTCTATCATTTTGAGCGGTTTTCGTTGGAATTTGTTTCGCGGAAATTATTAGGTGAAGGCAAGGCCATTCATAACGTGGATAATCGCGTTGAAGAAATTGATCAGCTGTTTAAGGCCCACAAACAAGCATTAGCGCATTACAATCTTACTGACAGCCGTCTGGTGTGGGATATTTTTAGTCATACTCAATTATGGGAGTTCGCCCTCGCGCGAGCTGAACTAACAGGTTTAGAGTTGGGGCGGGTTGGGGCTTCGGTGGCGGCATTTAATCATTTGTATTTACCGCATCTACATCGAGCAGGTTACGTCGCTCCCGATGCTCCTGCGAGTGATGGGATCGAAAGCCCCGGTGGCTATGTGATGGATTCTGTACCGGGACTTTATAAGCATATTTTAGTGTTCGATTTTAAAAGTCTATATCCCTCCATTATTCGTACTTTTTTGATTGACCCTAAGGGATTAATTGAAGGTTTGCAATTGCCCGAGTCTGACTGTGTTGCGGGGTTTCTCGGTGGCCGTTTCAGTCGGCAACAGCCCATTTTACCTAAGCTTATCCAAACATTATCTGAGCAGCGCGAAAAGGCCAAAAGTGAGCACAATGCGCCTTTATCCCAAGCGATAAAAATTATCATGAACTCGTTGTATGGGGTTTTAGGTTCTCAAGGTTGTGTTTTCCACGATGCAAAGTTAGCAAGTTCGATCACTATGCGTGGCCATCAAATCATGAAACAAACCCGCGCATGGATAGAAGAGATGGGCTATCAAGTGATTTACGGCGATACGGATTCGACCTTTGTCTGGCTTGGCAGCGAGCCTGATCTCTCAGACATTAACGCCTTAGGTAACACTCTGGCGCGGGAAATTAATGCTAAGTGGCAGGCTAAGATCGGTGAAGATCATCAAGTTGAGAGTTTTCTCGAGTTACAGTTTGAACGCCACTATGAGCAGTTTTTTATGCCGACCTTAAGAGGGTCGTTAGAAGGCAGTAAAAAACGTTATGTTGGCGCGTGGCGTAATGCGAGCGATGAACTTGAGCTTACTTTTAAAGGTATGGAGCAAGTGCGCAGTGATTGGAGCCCTTTAGCGCGCAAAGTTCAAGAGTCACTCTATGAACGGATGTTTAACCAAAGGGATATCAGTGTTTATTTGGCCAGTGTGTTTGAAAAGCTGCTTGATGGCGAGTTGGATGATGATTTGGTATTTCGCAAACGTATGCGACGCAATATTGAAGATTACACGGCTAAATCTTCTCCTCATGTTAAAGTCGCTCAACAATTATGCGACTTAACAGGAGATGCCTCTTTTGGCAAGCGTGGGGCGCAGATTGATTATCAGATTACTGTAAATGGACCGGAATCCTTACTGTACAGAACGTCACCAATTGATTACCAATACTACATTGATAAGCAAATTGGCCCTATTGCCGAGCCTGTTTTTTCGATAATGAAACTAAACTACATGGATATTGCGTCAAAGCAGTTACTGTTAATATAGTGTTTTTAATGTTCTTTATGTGTAGCGCAGGGTGGCGAATGTAGCGTTTTAACCTGTTTTGTAGAGGTTAACTGGTTTGTTTTTGTGATGTTAATCGACATATTCTTTAGGTTTAGCTTTGAGGGAATATTGAAAGTTTGCTACCCTTTAAGAGGAAATTGTAAGGAAATATAACAACGGAATGACGTTGACAGAACATAAACAAAAAAGGTTAAGCACCAAATGAACAAGACGTTAGTAGCAACTGCGCTTGCAGCAATTTTTTTAGTTCCATCAGTCTCAGCTATCGAGATCTATAAAGATAATAAAAATGCCGTAGAAATCGGTGGTTTTATTGATGCACGCGTGATCAACACTCAAGGGGAAACAGAGGTTGTTAACGGCGCATCTCGCATTAATTTTGGTTTTAATCGTGAGTTGACTGACGGTTGGAAAGCATTTGCTAAATTGGAATGGGGTGTGAACCCTGTAGGTAGTAGCGACATCGTCTATAACAATCGCTTCGAATCTGTTCAAGAAGAGTTCTTTTATAACCGTTTAGGTTACGCTGGTCTGTCCCATGACACTTATGGAACACTGACTATTGGTAAGCAGTGGGGCGCTTGGTACGATGTCGTTTACAACACTAACTATGGTTTTGTGTGGGACGGTAACACTGCAGGTGTTTACACTTATAATAAAGATGATGGCGCGGTAAACGGTGTTGGTCGTGGTGATAAAACAGTTCAATATCGCAATGCATTTGGCGATGTAAGCTTTGCAGTTCAAGCTCAGTTGAAAAACAGCAGCTTTTATACCTGTGATACAACGGATGATATTTCACAAGCTCAGTGTCAAGCGAACTGGGAAAGCGGTGATAAAGCAGCTCAACAAGTAGAATACAATTATACTTATGGTGGCGCGCTGACCTATAAAGCCACTGATATGCTGACCTTAACTGCGGGTGTTAACCGCGGTGAGTTTGATGTGAGTTTTGGTAACGGCGAACAAACCACAGCGGTTGATCTTATCTACGGTGCGGGTATCACTTGGGGTAACTTCGATAGCAATGGCTTATACGCTGCTGCAAACGTCAACAGACAAGAAAATCATGACACAGACAATATTGGTCGTTTGATTAAAGACGCCTATGGTATTGAAAGTTTAGTTTCATACAAGTTTGACAATGGGTTACGTCCATTCATTTCTTACAACGTGCTTGATGCTGGTAAAGACTACGTCATTCAACCTAACTTTAATGCCGATCCTAACGATGAGTTCAAACGTCAGTTTGTCGTGGTTGGTTTGCATTTTGTATGGGACCCAAACACAGTGCTTTACGTAGAAGCACGTAAAGATTACAGCGATTTTACCAGTGCAGATAAAGAACAAGAAGCTAGAATGGCGCTTTCAGAATCTGACGGTGTTGCAATTGGTATCCGTTACACACTTTAAGTTTTCAGTTTCTATATAGTAGAAACCACTGTTTTAACAAAAAGCCAGTCAGCAATGACTGGCTTTTTGTTTTTAACAATAAGTCAATTTGTAATAAAAAAACATTGTGTATTTTTTGTTTGTATTTAGTTATCTTTTTGTTGATTAAATGTCTCTCATATGATTTTATGCTTCCGCAGCACTTCGAAATGTTTAAGGTGCCCTTGTTTAAAACTGCTTATTAAATAAGCAAATTATAATAAAAACATGATTTTCCCGGGAGATTGACAATGCATAAAAAAAACTTGATAGCAAAATCTGTGCGCTTTGCACTGATTAGCGGTGTGACTGCTACGGTATTAAATGTACCTTTTACATTTGCAGATGATAAAGATGGAGCAAAAGTTGAGCGTATAGCTGTAACTGGTTCGCGAATTAAACGCGCAGATATGGAAACTGCTAGTCCTGTTAGCGTGATTGATGCTTCAGCCATTATTTCCTCTGGTGCAATATCGATTGATGATGTTTTGCAGAAAATGACTTCGGCTGGCGGTGCTATGACTAACGCTGGCATAAATAATGGTTCTGGTGGTAATTCTCGCATAAACCTCAGAGGATTAGGCACTAACCGTACTCTAGTTTTGGTTAATGGTCGTCGAATGATTGCTTCTGGTACAGGAGCTGCTTCTACTGTTGACCTTAATACGATTCCAGTTTCTATGATCCAAAGAGTTGAAGTACTTAAAGATGGTGCTTCTGCGGTTTATGGTACAGATGCTATTGCTGGTGTGGTTAACGTAATTTTGAAAAGAGACTTTGAAGGTTTTGAAGTCAACGCCCAAACCGGCATTTCTGGAGAAGGTGATGCTGACGAGTCTACGATTGATATGACTTTGGGTAACACCTTTGATAAAGGCAATGTCGTTATAGGCGCACAGTATACAAAGCGTGGCGAGGCAAGCCAAGCTGACCGTGATTTTTCTGATTGCCCTGTAACAGAAACTAAGCCTGATGCAAGTGGTAAAATTAGCTTGTTTTGCGGTGGTAGTGGTTATTCTCAAGGTGGTCATATTTGGGGCGATACTGCAGATCTAAGTGGTAGAGGTGGTACTTACCATGATTATGTTACTGCAAATGATGCATATAACTATGCGAAAGATAGTTATCTATCGACGCCAATGGAACGCTTGAATCTCACGGCTGCTGGAACCTATGAGTTGACAGATACAACTCGTTTCTTTACTGAGGCTATGTATTCAAAGCGTTGGTCAAATCAACAAATGGCTCCTCAACCAATTTGGAACAGCGATGCATGGGTTTATAATCCTATTTCAGCTGGTGGTTGGATGACCGATGACCTGCTGCCATGGGTTAAGCCTGGAGAGGAACTCTCTTATGGTCGTCGCATGGTTGAGTCCGGTACCCGTGACTTTAGTCAAGTTGTAGACACTATTCGTATTGTTTTAGGCGTAGAAGGTGAATTTGATAATGGCTGGAGTTGGGATGCCTCTTATAATAAAGGTCGCAACGACTCTGTCGATACTCTGGCAAATCTACATAATTTAGGTTCAATTAATGCAGCAGTTTTAAAGGGGGAATTTGATCCTTTTTTACAGTCTTCATGGGAAGGTGAGAGCATCACTCCATTCATTTATACCGAAGTAAATAGTGGTGGAAGTGAGTTAGATATTATTGCTGCAACCTTATCGGGTGATATTGTTGAGCTACCAGCGGGTATGATGGGCTTTGCTGCTGGATACGAGAATCGTAAAGAAGCAGCAAAGTTTACACCAGATTCATTAACAGCACAGGGGTTAGCTAATGATCCTCGGGTAGAACCTACCGGTGGTGATTTTAGCGTTAATGAAATTTATGCTGAATTGGCTATCCCATTGTTAAGTGGGTTACCACTAGTGGAACAACTCGATCTGAGTGCTGCAATGCGTTATTTTGATTACAGCACGTTTGGTGATGACACTACATGGAAACTAGGCTTAACTTGGCGAGTATATGATGACCTTATGTTCCGTGGGGGGTTGTCTACTGCATTCCGTGCTCCAACTGTTGATGAGTTATATGGTGGTAAGTCACCATCCTTCGAACAAATTGTTCATCCTGCAACAGAACAAGACCAAGCAGAAGTCACTGTTGGCGGTAATGGGTTATTAACTCCAGAAGAAGCCGACATTACAACGATAGGTTTAGTTTATTCACCAAGCTTCGTAGATGGTCTGTCTATGACTGTTGATTACTACGATATTGAATTAACAAACACTATAACTTCTGTTGACAACAATTATATTGCTAACCAATGTTTAGATGCTGCAGGTAATAAGATCAATACTGATACTGTATTGTGTCAATCTTCTAATATTCAGATTGATAACAGTGGTCGTATTAAGTTTGACAATGGCCTACAAAATATCGGTGCGACGAACACTGCGGGTTATGACATTAATGTTGCTTATGCATTTTCAGCTCTAGGATTGGATTGGAAAGCAGGTTGGGATACATCAATTCTGACCGAATATGAAGAATTCGATCCTGATGGTGTTGCTGTGGATTATCGTGGTTACATTACCGGCGGTACGGGAGCCTATGCAAAATTCAAGAGTAATATGAACATCACTGCTAGTGCAGATGACTGGAGCTTTACTTACGAAGCTCGTTATATTGATGGGATGGACTCATTTGCTTGTAAAGGCAAAGAATCTAGTTGTTATGCACCAACAGTTGGGAGTGTTATATACCATGATCTATCAGGATCTTATGATTTAACTCAAAACATTCGTCTATCAGGTGGTATCAATAACCTGTTTGATAAAGAGCCTCCCTATTACACAGGTAATAATGACTCAAACACAGATCCATATACTTATGAAATGTTAGGTCGTTATTTCTTCGTTCGTGCGAGTATGAAGTTCTAAATCCTCGTTAGCGGGAGTCATTATTTTGTTCCAGCTTTAATTATAAAAACCCTGAGGCAACTTGGGGTTTTTTATCATCAGAATGAAGAAAATGGAAAACTAACTGGTATATAGCGTAATGGTCATTTAGATTAAGTCATTTATTTCAATAAGTTGGTCACCTTAAATAACGAGCGCTTCTCAAATGGAAGGTAATTCAAATTTTGTTATTGTATTTGTTCGACAAATTTTCAGAACTCGTCAGTTCTGCCCGCACACGTAAACTATCATAGACATCTTTGGTCATTGTTCTTATTGGCAATCAAGGACAAGTCAAATCCAGTCAAATGTCGGTATTAAAATCACTTTGGTTAAAAGTGCATGTTTAAGCAGAACTGAGGTTGTTTGTTGAAAATTATTCCCATGTTGTAATGATCCCCCCCATTTTGTTGAACAAAATTTAGCCATAAAATGTCAGGTTTTTTGAGCACTTATACTTAAAAGTGATTTTAAGTGTTAATTTTTTGCAAGTATTTATGTTTGAGTTGTTTTTCAATTTGATAATGGGGAACTCTCCATCACTATGAAATAAGTGCTTAAATTTCATTGATTTATGATTTTTATTCAATTCGACACTAGACAAAGCTTATGGCTAATCATCAGCTTTAAACTATTCACAAACAGCGATCGTTGTGTTATTTCAGTTTCAATTGTTGATTAAGTGTTTTAAATGTGATTTTATTGGGCTGATTTAGATTGTTGTGTTGCGTTTAGGTGTGACCTGTCGTGTGATGACGATGGGAATATTATAATAAAGACATACTTATATAGGGAGATTGACAATGTATAAGAACAGCTTTTTAAGCCATTCAATAAAGTACGCATTAGTTGGTAGTGCAGCTGTTGCTGCTCTAAGCACATTTTCTGTTGCTGCAGCAGAAGGTGAGGCAGTTGTTGCGGAAAAAACAATTGAGAAAATTGAAGTAACAGGATCTCGCATTCGTTCAACAGACTTGCAAGGTTTCTCACCTGTGCAGGTTATTGGCGCAGATGAGATTGACACTTCGAGTGTTGCTAACGTTCAAGAATTGCTGCTT
Organism: Shewanella sp. SM21; assembly: GCF_025654335.1. Taxonomy (NCBI): domain Bacteria; kingdom Pseudomonadati; phylum Pseudomonadota; class Gammaproteobacteria; order Alteromonadales; family Shewanellaceae; genus Shewanella; species Shewanella sp. SM21. The sequence continues at coordinate 239,827 of NZ_JAKKRL010000007.1, read as the reverse complement.
AAAAACCCAGCATTTGGTGCCCCAGCACTCAGCCGTACTAACTCTAACTTTTTAACATCAGGTTCTGGAGTTGCTACTGTTGACTTACGTAATCTAGGAACAGCTCGTACCTTGGTCTTGGTTAATGGACGTCGCTTTGTGTCTGGCGTACCAGGTGATACTGCTGTTGACTTAAATACAATTCCAACACAATTCATTGAGCGTGTTGAGATTATGACGGGCGGCGCTTCAGCCGTTTATGGTTCAGACGCTGTGGCTGGCGTAGTTAACATCATCTATAAAAAAGAATTTGAAGGTATTGAATTTGATGTTCAAAAAGGTCAAAGCGCCGAAGGTGATAGCGAAGATGATCAAATTCAATTTACTATGGGTACATCATCTGCTAACGGCAAAGGTAACATCATGGTGCATGGTGCTTACACTAACCAAGGTGCAGTTTATTCACGCGATCGTGATCGTTCAGCAATAGATCAAATATCTTTAGGTGCTGCAGTAACGGGTCTGCCTGAAGATATGTTTACGCCGATGCAACCATTTTATTCAAGTTTTGCACCACAAGGCCGTTTTGTTGCAGGTGGTAAGCCATATACTTATGATAAGAACGGTAACTTTATCTCTGGTTTCTCAACCAATGGAACAGATACCCGTGAAGCTGACGGCTACAACCGCAACGCTATTCGTACAATTGCGGTACCTACAGAGCGCTACCTTTTTGCAGCGACAGGTAAGTATGAGTTTGCGGATGGATGGAACGCTACACTTGAAGGAACCTATGCGTCAACTCAAACACAGAGCCAGTTAGAACCCTTTGCACTGTCTTCTGTAGATATTTTTAAAGGCTCTGGTGGACAGCTTCCTGTAGAGTTTGAACAATTTATTGAAAGTGCGACTAATCCCGGTGAATATGAGCGTACTTTAGTTCGCAACTCTGTGATACCTGATGAGCTTTATAACTTAGCTACAGATACAAATGGTGATGGTTTAAGAGATATCTCTTTCACTCGCCGTATGTCTGATATAGCTAACCGTGGTAGCAGAGCTGACCGTGATACATTCCGTATTATGACTAGTATTGATGGCGAATTAGCTGACGGCTGGTTTTTAGATACTTATTTCTCATACGGTCAAAGTAAAGAAGGACAAACTGGCACTGGGCAAGTTAACGTTCTGAATTTTAAATCTGCGTTAGAAGCTGTTACTGATGAATATGGTAACAAAGTATGTCGTGATGCTACTGCTCGCGCTCAAGGTTGTGTGCCGATCAATATATTTGGCGCAGGCACTGTGTCACCTGAAGCCGCTAATTATGTGAATGCACCTAGCTCGTTAAACACACTTGCAACACAAACAGTTGCAGGTATGAATATCTCTGGTGATGTCTTTGAATTACCTGCTGGTTTCGTCGGTGTTGCAGTGGGGGCCGAGTACCGTGAGGAATATGCTCGTAGTGAATTTGATGCGTTACAACAAGCTGGCTTAAATGCGGGTAATGCTATACCAAGCACTGAGGGCGAGTTTGATGTGATGGAATATTTCACTGAGGTGAATGTGCCATTGATTGCTGATGCATTTATGGCTAAGCAGTTAAATTTACGTGGTGCAGTACGTTTCTCTGATTATTCTACCGTAGGCAATACTGAAAGCTGGAACGTTGCTCTTGATTGGGCACCAATTGATGAGCTTCGTTTTAGGGCAATTCGTGCGATATCAACTAGAGCACCAAACATAAATGAGCTGTATTCACCACCAAGCCAAACTTTCCCACCTGGTTTAACTGATCCTTGTCAGGGGGTGACAGCAACAACAACAGGCGCGCAAGCTGAGGCATGCCGAACAGATGCTGGTGTGATGGCAAACATTGCTCAAAATGGGGCATTCACTTTAAATCAATCAGATATTCAAGGTATTAGTGGTTTTAACCGTGGTAACCCAGATTTAGACGCTGAAAAAGGTAAGTCATGGACTTATGGTGTAACCTACTCACCAGATGGTATTGCGGTATTAGAGGACTTTGATTTTAATATTGATTATTTCGACATTGAAATTGAAGACGCTATAGTTAGTACTGACCGTCAGTACATTTTGGATCAATGTTACGGAGGTAATGCTGCATTATGTAGTTTTGTTACCCGTCGACAAGCACCTGAAGGCCCGAACAGTGCTGGTTCTTTAGAGTATATTGACTCTGCTGTAACCAACAGCGGTGGTTATGCTACATCGGGTGTTGACTATGTCATAACTTACGCTAAAGATTTAGAAGATTATGGTTTAGTCGGTCAAACCAATGCACGTCTAGCATATACCCATGTGATTACAGGTTATGAAATACCGTTGCCAGGTGCTGAGCCAGATAATTTTAATGGGGAAATTAATGCTCCACAAGATAAGTTTTACTTATCACTAGGCTATGAAATTGGTGATTTCAATATTGTTTGGAATACGACCTATATTGGTGAGTCATTCCTAGATGATTCATTCCTGTCAGGCTACGACTTAGCTCCCGAGTCTGTTGGTGTTGGTTCTGTTACTTACCATGACTTAAATGTAGCATATCGTCCATTTGATATGGCTGAGTTTTATGTTGGTATTAATAACTTATTCGACCAAGATCCTCCACCAATTATCAGTGGATTGCCAGATAGTAGCACTGGTGTAGAAACTGCTGCGAGTACTTATGATCCAATTGGTCGTCGTTACTATGCGGGTGTAAGATTTAAGTTTTAAGATTTAGTTGGTATAAAGCCCTCTGGATGTCTAGAGGGCTTTTTTATATTTACGGTATTTAATTTGGTTTTGTCTGCTAGCGGGTTAGTTAACATCGGTTATAAATGGGTATTTTCTTTTCTAGTTGATTTTTATGCTCATCTTTTTAGCCTGGAAGGCATAAGCAACTGGACCTTTGATGAAATTCACTAAAACTCAGGCAACTACGTCGCCTTAGATGTACTATCTGAGAAATATTTTTCAGTTAATCAAAAACTTTATTGATCATAAATCGGTTACGCAGCATCAAGTCCAAGCATTCTGAGTTTAAGTTAGTTAAGTTATTAAAAACGATGCCAGTTGGTTTGAATTAGCGGTTAAACAGAGACTCATGGCGCTAAGGTTGTTCAGAACAGTTTAAGAATGCCGGTATCGCTGGTGAATTAAGGAAGTGCTTCGGGCAGATAAATTCAGTTAAATAGGTTTTGAAATTGCTATATTCAGACTGATGTAAGGCCACAGCTAGGGAGTGATGACTTTATTGCAATTGGGTTTTGTTCGCTTTTATCCGCAGTTCGGATGAGTCAAATTAATGAAAGCTTCCTTTAAATTATCCATTCTAAATTCTTCTACTATTAACATTTCTCGAAAAAACTGGGTCTTCGATTTCTTTAATACTGTTTCACTCCTAATCCTTAAGTAAATTTTGATTGAGAGGAGTAGGATATGAGTAAAGAGCATCTACTTGAGTCGTCTTTATGTTAAAAAATGTTAATTTTAATAAACAGGATACACAAAGTTGGCCGTTAGCTATCGTTATGATTTTATATGTTTTTAATTAATTTTTTATTTTTTGGAACAAAAAGTAATAACCCTAAAGATTCATTTCCGCCTAAAAAAACACCTTTCGTAAAAAATTTCATTATTAGCGCTTCTTTACACTAGTTTTTAGTCGTCTGAAATGTTGACACAGGTCAACATTTTGTGAAATGATGCCAGCGGGTCTATGCCTGTAAGGGCGTAGGAAAGGGAAGAAAAAACTAAGAATCACAAGAGAAAGACGAACTTACAGAAATTTTTTCGGCAAGTATTTATTCCTTGTCGTTATGTTGCTGGTAAGTTAAACCTTTTTATTCACTTCAAATTGGTTGGGAACTATGTCCAAGGTAAGCAATAGAACAAAAATCGCTACTGCACTTGTTGGCGTGCTGGCATTAGCGAGCAGCAACTTAGTAGTTGCAGATCCTCTTACCGACGTGCAGAAAGCGGATAGTATGATCCATGCTGATGCTGCTGCGTCGCAAAAGAACGTTGATAAGTATTTCGATCAAGCACAAGACATGCTTTTTGAGTATGGTTCTGTCGCAGATGAGCGCGAATCACTGAAATCATATAACGATTACGTTGCAAGCTTAGTCGCTGATCAACAAAAGACAATGGATTCAGTGCAGGGTGACATCAATGGTGTAGATAAACTTCGCCAAGGTGTTGTGCCATTAATGTTTAAAATGGTTGAGTCATTAGAACAGTTTGTTCAATTAGATTTACCTTTCAATTCTGAAATACGTACTAATCGTGTTAATGAACTGAAAAAACTTCTTAATACTGCCGAAGTAACACTAGCAGAAAAATACCGTCTAATTCTTGATGCTTATAGTATTGAGCGTGAATACGGTAGTGCTGTTGCCGTTAACCAAGGTAAGTTAAACCTAGATGGCAAAGAAGTGTTGGTTGACTTCTTTAACTTAGGTCGTGTTGCTCTTTATGCACAGAGTTTAGATCAAAAGACTGGCTGGATGTACAACCCAGAATCTAAGGGTTGGGATAAGTTAGATGACAGCTATTTGCGTGAACTGACCAAAGGTATCCGCATTGCCCGTAAACAAGGCGCTCTAGATCTATTCGCGTTACCAATTCCTGCTGCGGAGACTGCACAATAATGAAGAAGTTAATTACTACAGCTGTGTTGGCTGCAAGTTTCTCTTTAACTGCTGGTATGGCGAGCGCTGCTGATGCGCCTAAGTCAATTGACCAATTATTGCAACAAGTTAAAGTTGAACGCGCTGCAGAAGGTAAAGTCAACAGCAAGCGTGAGCAAGAGTTCCAAGCAGAGCGTGGCGATAAGGCCGCTTTACTGCAAAAAGAAAAAAATGCGTTAGCTGCTGAAAAGCAACGTGGTAAAGATTTAAACCAAGCGTTCTTAGATAACGAGCGTAAAATTGCTCAGTTAGAAGAAGATCTAAAAACGGCTCAAGGTGACTTGGGTGAAATGTTTGGTGTAGTTAAAGGTGAAGCCGGTGATTTCGCTGGTAAACTGGCAAGCTCAAACATCAGTGCTCAATTCCCAAATCGCGATAAGTTTATCGCTGATTTAGGTGCCCGTAAGCAATTGCCAAAAATTGAAGAGTTAGAACAATTTTGGCAAGAGCAGCTATTTGAAATGGCGCAATCTGGCAAAGTGGTTAAATTTGAAGGTTCTGTTACCGAAATTGATGGTAACGTGAAAACGACGACTATTCATCGTATTGGTGCTTATAACTTAACGGCTGACGGTAAATACGTTGTATATAACCCTGAATTAGGTTTAATTCAGCAGTTATCTCAACAACCTGAAGGCTATCAAGTTAGCGCTGTTGCTAAATGGGAAGAAACGGCCTCTGGTACAGCACCTTTCTATATTGACCCTGCACGTGGCGTACTGTTAAACATCTTTACGAACAAAGCTAGCATGGAAGATCGTATCGAGTCAGGCGGTACCATTGGTTATATTATTCTGATATTACTTGCTATTGGTTTATTAATTGCGGTTGAGCGTTTCGTTGTGCTGGCAGCTATCGGTGCAAAAGTTAAACGCCAAGCTAAGAATGTTGATAACCCAGGTAACAATGCCCTTGGTCGTATCTTGAAGGTTTACCATGAAAACAAAGATGTTGATGTTGAAACATTAGAGTTGAAACTGGATGAAGCTATTCTGAAAGAAACGCCTGCATTAGAAGCTCGAATTTCAATTTTGAAAGTCATTGCAGCTATCGGCCCAATGTTAGGTCTACTAGGTACAGTAACTGGTATGATTGCGACCTTCCAAAGTATCCAACTGTTCGGTACTGGCGATCCTAAACTGATGGCGGGTGGTATCTCTATGGCTCTGGTTACTACAGTACAAGGTTTAGTTGCGGCTCTGCCACTGATGTTACTACATGCAATACTCGTTGCGCGTAGCAAATCAATCACCCAAATTTTGGAAGAGCAAAGTGCGGGCATTATCGCAGCACATGCTGAGAAGAGGGCTAACTAATGATGCTATACCTGATGGACATATGGGATTCCGTCAGGGGCTTCATGGCCGCTGGAGGAAACGTCCTTTGGTTGGTTGCGTTTGTATTGTTCTTCATGTGGGTATTGATGCTTGAGCGTTATTGGTATCTTAATTGGATATCACCAAAGCAACATAAAGCTATCATATCTGCGTGGGATGCTAGAGAGGAAACAACCTCTTGGTACGCACACCGTATCCGTGAAGCTTGGCTGTCCCAAGCGAAGCAAGATTTGAATGCACGTATGCTGATGATTAAAACCTTAGTAGCTATTTGTCCTATGATAGGTTTGTTAGGTACCGTAACCGGTATGATTTCAGTGTTTGATGTGATGGCAGTTCAGGGGACGAGTAATGCTCGTTTAATGGCGGCTGGTATTTCAATGGCGACTATGCCCACGATGGCGGGGATGGTTGCAGCATTATCGGGAGTATTCTTTAGTACTCGTCTGGATGTAAAAATGAAAATCAGTTTAGAAAAGCTAAAAGACAGCATGCCGCACCACTAGAGAGAGATTGAACATGGCACGTAAAAAGCATTCCAGTGTAGACGAGGAAGCGCAAATTGATATGACACCGATGCTCGACATCGTGTTTATCATGTTGATCTTCTTCATTGTAACAACGTCATTTGTGAAACCTTCTGGTTTGGATTATAACAAACCAAAAGCTTCGCAAGCGACTTCAAAGCCTTCGGCTAACATCTTTATCGGCGTCAGTAAAACAGGCGTGATCATGATGGAAAACCGTCAGGTTGATATCGAGCGTGTAACGGCAAACGTTGAGCGCATGCTGGCTGAAGCTCCTGAAGCTGCTGTATTGATTCAGGCTGATAAAGACGCAATGCACGGCTTAGTTGTTAAAGTTCTAGACCAAGTCAAAGCGGCTGGTATAGATAAAATTTCGGTATCTGCGGGGAACGATTAATATGCTAAGAGCACTAGTATCGATCATTATTGGTGCTGCTGTGACTTTTGGTCTGTTCGCTTTTATGGCGTTCTTGGTCGGTGGCGGCGCACAGCGCGGCGAAACATCGGCCGAGACCCCTGTAATTGAAATCACTATGGATAGACAGGATTCAAAAGCACAGAATAAGCCAAGGGTAGTGCCTAAGCCGCCGCCACCGCCAGAACAGCCACAGAAGCCTGAGGCAACGCCGCCAGAATCTTCGAGCAATATTGACACAGCAATGTCGTTCAATATGGGGGGTGTAGAAGCTGGTGGTCCAAGTACCGGTTTTAAATTAGGCAATATGATGACTCGCGATGGTGATGCTACACCTATCGTTCGTATCGAACCTCAGTATCCAATTGCTGCGGCGCGTGATGGTAAAGAAGGTTGGGTACAACTTCGTTTTACCATTAACGAACTCGGTGGTATCGACGACGTTGAAGTTATTCAAGCAGAACCAAAACGCTTATTTGATAAAGAAGCTATTCGTGCACTGAAGAAGTGGAAGTACAAGCCTAAGATTGTTGATGGCAAGCCATTGAAACAACCTGGTATGACAGTACAACTAGACTTCACCTTAGATAAAGGAGGCAACCAATAATGCGTAATGTTAATAAAATCGCAGTTCTATTATTGCTTTCTGTTTGTGGAGGTTCATTAACTCTTTCATCTGCAGTCGCAGAAGAAAAGTGTGCTATCGACAAACGTCAATCTAAAGCCGTGGGCGAAGGTGCGGCGAAGAAAGTTCAGAAGTCATTTGAAGCTTATACCAATGGTCAGGTCGATGAAGCTATTGCTATTTTGCTAGAGGCAAATGCCAAGAACGACTTCGATAAAGCCTATGTTGCACGTATGTTGGGTAACTTTTATGCCGAGAAAGGCAAAATGGATACCGCGATCAAGTACCTAAAACAAGCTGTTGAAGCTGATATTTTAGGTGGTACAGATCATGCAGCAACTATGCGCCTTTATGCTGATTTGCTATTACAAGAGAAAAAGTTTAAGGAAGCGATTCCTTATTATTACAAGTGGATGGAATTTACTTGTAAATCCGATTCTCAAATGTATCGCCGTATTGGTATTGCGCATTCAGAACTTAAGCAGTGGGATAAAGTGATTGAAGTGGCCGACAAAGGTCTTTCATTAGCTGAAGCTCCCGACAAAGGTCTGTATCAAATGAAACTGACAGCTTACTTCAATCAGAAGAAGTACAAGAAAGCTGTTGGCGTGTTAGAAGTCATGGTGCCTTTATTCCCGGATGATGGCAGATTGTGGGTTCAATTAGCACAGTTTTATTTGATGGTTGAAGACTATGACAAGTCTCTTGCAACTTACGATTTGGCTTATAGAAATGGTTTCTTAGATAGCGCGGGCAACATTACGCGTTTAGCGCAGTTAATGGCACAAAAAGGTGCTCCTTATCAAGCTGCTAAAATTTATCAGAAACATATGAAATCAGGCATGATCGCTGAGGACGCTAAGTCTTTAGAGATTTTGGCGGGTTTCTATCAAAATGCGAAAGAGTTTAAGCAAGCTGCTGAGTATTACGGTAAAGCTGCAGCCATCACCAATGATGGCAAGACTTACTTGAAACAAGGTCGCTTATTAAACTTGAATGAACAATATACAGCTGCGATCCCTGTGCTTGAAAAAGCCATATCAATGGGTATTGATCATCCTGGTGAAGCAAACTTCGAATTAGCTTTGGCTCATTTAAGTTTGAAACAGTATAAGTCGGCTTATAACCGTGCAGTGTTAGCTGCTAATGATAAGAAGACACAGAAGAGTGCAAATAGCTATATCTCTTATATTAAAGAGAAAGCACGTATGCATAATATCACGCTGTAATTACTTCGCAGTTTAGTGTTTGAATCGAAAGCCCCGCAAGGGGCTTTTTCTTTGGTATCAATAAACCTATTTACTGTAATCGGATTAAAGCTTGTGATTGATCATGATTTTTTTCAAGCTGTTGTGAAAGTTGGCTGACATTACTGAAGAGTGACTCTATTTTACTTTCCTGTGTAGGTAGGCAAATACAGGCAGCCAGTTTATAGTCGATTGTCAGTTTATGATGTTTACCAAAATCTTGATTAAAGTCAGATATTTGTTGTTCTATTCGTTTTAACACTACTTCCGTCCCCACCTCATCTATATTGAACAAACCCAACGCAAAGTGATTGTGATCTAGCCTAGCAATCATATCTGTTGCTCTTAATAGCGCTTCTTGCACTTGTTTAGTAAAGAATTCCAGTAAATGGGGTTGTTTGACGGTTTCATGAATGTGAGGGCACAGATACAATAGTGCCAAGCTTTGGTGGTCTCTCATGTGACGATGCCATTCTCGGTTGAATACTTCCATGAAATAGGTTTGGTTATAGACTCCAGTTTCTGGATCCCTGAAACCTGAGTTGCGGAACGAGTAGATCATAGATTAACTCCGATAGCAGACCTTGAACTAAGTATAGAAACAGTTCTGCAATAGCGGGCCAAAAAGGAGAAATATTAAAATGAAATTGGGTTTATTGGCAGGTTCGATAGCGTTAATCTTCACCCTTCAAGGTTGTTCTAAGCCTGAAGCCACTGCAGTTCAAGAAAATAGCTCGGCCAATACGCCAGCAGTGCAGGGCGAAACACAAACGGCAGAGCAGCGTTACTTAGCGCTTGTGGATGCTTATTTTAAAGATTACCTAAAGCTTGAGCCCATCTACGCCACTTTTGTCGGCGTTAATGACTATAACGCCGATTTCGGTGGGGATTTAACTGAGGATTACCTCAAGGCTCGCCATGATCTTAATACTCACTATTTAGCTCAGGTGCGTGCGATAGATCCAAAGCAACTGCCTGCGGATTTACAGTTGAGTTATGACCTGTTCGTCTATGACCGTGATATGGCGTTAGTGGACGAAACTTTCCCTTCACGCTTTATGCCGATAAGCCAGTTCTATAGCACTGTCATTACTATGGTGCAGCTGGGAAGTGGCGAAAGTGCACAACCTTTTAAGACTGTCCAAGATTATCGTAATTGGGAACAGAGAGTCGATGGTTTCATCAAGTGGGTCGCACTTGCTGAAAATCGTATGAATCAAGGCATTGAAAGTAAAGTGGTACTACCTCGAGTGTTGGTAGAGCGCATTATTCCTCAGTTAGATGCTATGTTAACGACGGATGCGACTCAGAGCATTTTTTACTCGCCAATCCAGCATTTCCCCGAGAGTTTTTCAGAGCAAGATAAAGCGGAATTGACCACCCGTTATCAAGCCATGATAGCCGAGCGTATCGTGCCAGCGTTAACGAACTTACGCGATTACTTTAAGCAAACCTATTTACCTAAATCGCGGGCGACTGATGGTTGGTCAGGTTTGCCTAACGGTAAAGCTTGGTATCAGCATCTGGCGAACTCACATACGACCACCACTATGTCTGTAGATGAAATTCATCAAATTGGTTTAAGTGAAGTGGCGCGAATTTTATCTGAGATGGATAAGGTGCGTGAGCAGGTCGGTTTTAAGGGTGATTTGAAGGCGTTTTTTGCGTCTTTATCTTCAGAGCCGCAGTATTTCTATAGCGATCGCCAAGACTTGATTGATGGTTATATGGTATTAAAAGATAAAATCAATCATGTCTTACCTAACTACTTTAATGTGATGCCAAAGGCTGATTATGTGGTTAAGCCGGTTGAAAGTTTTAGAGAACAATCGGCAGCGGGTGCCTCTTATGAAGCGCCTGCGGTGGATGGTAGCCGTCCAGGGGTGTTTTATATCAACACTTATAACCTCAAAGCACAGCCTAAGTGGGGGATGACGACCTTATCTTTGCACGAAGCTGCTCCTGGGCATCACTTCCAAATCGCGATCAAACAAGAGCTAACCGGTGTGCCTGAGTTCCAGCGTTTTAGCGGTTATACCGCTTTCGAGGAAGGTTGGGCACTTTATGCTGAATACTTAGGTATTGAGATGGGGCTATTTACCGATCCTTACCAGTATTTTGGTAAGCTTTCCGATGAAATGCTGCGTGCAATGCGCTTAGTGGTTGATACTGGCCTTCATTCTAAAGGTTGGAGTCGTGAACAGGCGATTCAGTACATGAAAGACAACTCGCCTATGGCTGAGAGTGACATAGTCGCTGAAGTGGAGCGCTATATGGCGATCCCTGGTCAAGCTTTGTCTTACAAGGTCGGTCAGTTGAAGATTTTGGCACTGCGTGCCCGCGCAGAAAAAGCCTTGGGTGATAAATTTGATTTAAAAGCATTCCACGATCAAATCCTCACCTCAGGTTCATTACCCATGGCGGTCATGGAAAACAAGATCGATCGTTGGATTGCGTCGAAACAAGCTTAGCCGTGTAAGGTGCCGTTACTTGACTTTGTTGTCAGTGACGGCATTTTAAGACTTTTTTATTCAACAGAAAGTTTTTATACTGTTGATTCAAAACCTGTTAAAACGAATGTTTTAGTGGGAACTCAATGATATTTGGGGCAAATGTCTCATGATCCTTACAGGAGTTTTACTATGGTCCAGGCAACAGCAAGACATTTGTTAGTTAGCAGTGAAGAGCAGTGTCAAGCGCTGAAACAGCAAATAATGGAAGGCGCAGATTTTGCTCAAATTGCTCGCGCGCACTCTTCTTGCCCATCAGGTGCCCAAGGCGGCGAATTGGGGTCATTTGGTCCTGGCATGATGGTCAGAGAGTTTGATGAAGTGGTTTTTAGTGCACCATTAAACGAAGTACAAGGCCCCGTGAAAACGCAATTTGGCTTTCATTTACTTGAAGTGACCAGCCGCGCGTAAGTTTTACCGCTTATCTAATACAGCTTGTTTGATACGGCAGCGTTTGCTGCCGTTTTGTTTTATATGCTCATCACGGAGTCACTATGCTGGAACTCTACACTGATAGATTGAAACTCAGGAGCTTACAAGATAGTGATTGGGAACATTTTTATGCACTGCATAACGATCCTGAGATTAATCGTTTTGTACGCGTTCCAGAGTCGCAAGAGGTGATCCGCAGTAAGTTTCAGCAGCGTTCTGATACTTGGTTCTACGGTTCTGGCGATTGGCTGACCTTAGTGATTGAGACCGTTGATACTGGGCAGTTTATCGGTTTAACGGGCCTCTATTGTCAAAGTTTCGAGGAACAGCGTGCCGAAGTGGGTTATTTACTGGCGGCCGAGGGCCACGGTAAAGGTTATGCGACTGAGAGCTTAATGGCGGTCATTGATTGGGCCTGTTTAAGTTTCAATGTACATAAATTTGTTGGGCATTGTGCTAAAGATAATCACGCATCGGCACGAGTACTCGAAAAGTGTGGCTTTCGGCTTGAAGGTTTACTCAGGCAGCAATTCAAAATAGGTGAAAACTGGCTCGATGAATCAGCCTTTGGCCTACTCGCCGATGAAAGACGTCTCTAGCCAAATTATCTTCAGCGAATTTTGTACTGTGCTGGTATAATGCCGCAGGTTTATTTTTAGAAGGCGTGTATTAAGTGGCGCAAATTAATCAATTGGCTTTGCATTCTGGCGAAGATTTCATTGAATTGTACAAAGTATTAAAAGTGCAAGGCATGAGCAATGCGGGTGGTGAAGCCAAACATTTTATCGACGAAGGTCAAGTCACTGTGAATGGTGAAGTTGAAACTCGTAAACGTAAAAAAATTATCGCGGGCGACATCGTCAGCTTTAATGGTGAATCAGTTCAAATCATTGCGGCAGAATAAGCCTGAAACAGTGGAGCAAGAAATGCAATTTCCAGATGATGACAATGGTAAAATGCTGGCCGCAATGGCTGAAGCGGGAATCGATTTAACTAAAGAGTTAGATGTTGATTTCTTTTTGGTTTTTGATGACCAACGCGATGCTGAAACTGCGTTAGAAGAATTAACAAATTCTGACTTGGAAGGCGAGCTTGAGCTGAATCTGAATGATGAGCTTGGTAAGTGGGAAATCATTGTTTGTCTCAATATGGTGCCTGAGTACGATACATTGGTTGAACAAGAAGTCATGCTAAATGATTTTGCTGCCGAATTCGGCGGCATGACCGACGGTTGGGGCGTAATGCAACATCAAGACGGTGACGATGAGTTTATGGACGATGATGACCATGACCATGTTCACGGTGAGCATTGCAATCACTAATTCTGATGCGCTTTAAGCCTGAATCTAATAAACCACCTTTTGGGTGGTTTTTTATTGGTGTTTTTCTGCGCTCAGTTAGTGATCTCAATAGCCTCGTTTGGCATTTATAGCGTTATTGTGCCTCGCTTGAACTGAGATACGTTTAATGCAGATTAATGACGATAGGGCGCAAAAATCTCTAATAACCAGTCGATAAAAGCTTGAGCTTTTAACGGCAGGCTTGGGGATTTTGGGGTGAGTAAATAATATCGATAGGGACTGGTGAAGGGGGCGTCGAAGGGGATGACTAAGCTGCCGTTTGCCAGTTGTTCTTCGATGAAGAATCGCGGAATAAGTGCTGCGCCCATGCCACTCGCAGCCGCTTGACTCAACATATAAAAATGCTCGACACCAAAGGTTTGTGCTTGGGTGAGTGTTAAACCCACCTTTTCCGCCCAATACTCCCAAAGTTCGGGTCTTGTGGTGTGTTTCAGTAACGTGACGTGATTAATGTCCTCGATATTTTGCAGTTTAGGCGCTAACGAAGGCGCGCAAACTAAGCATAAATCCTCATCCATCAGCTTGATATAATTCGCGCCCTTAGGGATGACTGTGCTACTACGGATCGCAATATCATAACGACCTTGGCTAAAATCCACGGCAAAGTCGCCAATGGATAAGTCGACATACAAGTGTGGATGGCGGGATTTAAACTGCTCCATTCTTGGAATGAGCCAATTGATGGTTAAGCTTGGCAGCACATTAATAGCTAAGGTTTGCGGTTTAGTGGGCTGACGGCGCAAGTCACTGGTAGCACTAGATAATGTTTGCAGAGCGGCTTGAACATGGGGTAAATAGCGTTTGGCTTCATCGGTTAAACCAACTTTTTTATGTAAGCGTACAAAGAGTGCAAAACCTAAATAATCCTCTAATACTCTGATTTGTTTGCTGACTGCGCCATGGGTGACATGCAACTCCTTGCTGGCTAATGTCATGCTCTGTAAACGTGCTGCGGCTTCGAAGGCACGGAGAGAATTGAGGGGTGGTAGTTCGGCAAACATTTTATTTCCTACTGCTGGAAAATCAGAACAGGACTCGGGATTTTGTGTGAGTTTATCTCACGCTGTGGCGACAATAACTCCTTTGCGTTTATTTGGCAAACGCAGTCTAATGTTCGGCAATCACTCTCTTTTTTATCAGAAGAATAATAAATCATCATGGAATTTGAACTGACTCTACAAATCGCAGCGATACTTTTTGCCGTCGCTATGGTGGCTGGTTTTATTGACTCAATCGCTGGTGGCGGAGGCTTGCTGACCATTCCTGCACTTATGTGGGCAGGCTTGCCGCCTGCGGTTGCCTTAGGGACAAATAAGCTGCAGGCCTGTGGCGGCAGTTTTTTTGCGAGTTTGTACTTTGTCCGTAAAGGGCTGGTTGATCTTAAATCTGTTAAGTTAGCCTTGATTTGTGCATTTATCGGTGCGGCATTGGGTACGATTCTAGTTCAACTCGTCGATACTGAAGTGCTGGAGTTGATGTTACCTTTTTTGATTTTGGCTATTGGTTGTTACTTTTTATTTTCGAAAAAGATTTCAGAAGATGATAAACATCAAGTGCTGACACCTACCGCATTTGCTTTTACTGCGGCATTGGGCGTGGGATTGTACGATGGCTTTTTTGGCCCTGGTACTGGGAGCTTTTTTGCGCTGGCCTTTGTATCGCTTGCGGGGTTTGGTTTGGCGAAGGCAACTGCCCACGCAAAACTACTTAATTTCTCCACTAACATTGCTTCGCTGATCTTCTTTGCCTTGGGCGGAAAAGTGATTTGGTTATTAGGATTAGTCATGCTGGCAGGGCAAGCGATTGGCGCAACCTTGGGTTCTCGTCTCGTTGTCACTAAAGGTACAAAGATTATCAAGCCATTGGTGGTGACTATGTCCCTTGCTATGAGTTTTAAACTTTTGGCGAGCCAATATAATTTATTTTCGTAAACTATTTGATATTAAGCATTTTATAAAACTCACTCATCAATAGACGCTCTTTAAGCTGCGCATGAGTGTATCTTAGTGGCGTCCATCTTGGCTCAAAAGTTAAGCCGAGGTGGATATCACCCAAAAGATCCGCCAAATGACGACTTAAAACGTCTCATCCTACTTTGAGTTAGGTGTACTCTTTCAAGTTTTTTGAATAGTATTACCTGTCATTTTTAATACACTTTTTAAGCTTCTTATTGTTTTGGCGTGTATTTTAAATATTGTGTACATATTTAATCCGATTGATATAAGTGCAGTGTCTATCTTGCCAGACTTATTTTGTATCGACGGGCGGCATGTGCGCTCGGGTTTAGCGCCACCACTTCTTAAAAAGAGCGATTATGAAATTTATCCACACCTCGGACTGGCACATAGGTCGTCAATTACACAATCAATCACTACTGGATGATCAAGCATTTGTGCTCGAGCAAATTATTGCTCTAGCGGATGAACACAAGGTGGATGCCGTGATTGTGGCGGGGGATATTTATGACAGATCGATTCCGCCTGCGAATGCGGTTGCGCTGTTAGATGATGTGCTTAACCGCTTAGTACATAATTTAGGCCTGCAAGTCATTATGATTGCAGGTAATCACGATGGTCACGAGCGCTTAGGTTTTGCAGCAAAACAAATGGCGGCAAGTGGGTTACATATTATTGGGCCTTTGAGTGCTGACATTCATCCCATTACTTTATCGAGTTCAAGTGGTGATGTGGTGTTTTATCCCTTGCCCTATGTCGAACCTGCCACAGTGCGCCAAGTTTTTGAGTGTGAGGCGGCAAGCCATGAGGCCGCAATGACGCTATTGCTTGAACAAGTACGCCAGCACGATAGCCAAGGTTTGCCGAAAGTGGTGATAAGCCATTGTTTTTTGGATGGTGGCAGTGAGTCAGAATCTGAGCGACCACTGAGCATTGGTGGCGCCGATAAAATATCGCCAACGCTATTTACTGAGTTTGATTATGTCGCCCTTGGGCATTTGCACGGACCGCAATACAAAGGTGCAGAGCATGTGCGCTACTCAGGATCGATTTTGAAGTATTCCTTTAGCGAACAACGTCAACATAAGTCGGTGACCTTAGTCGAACTTAGTGCGCAAACGCCGATTAAAATTAGTTTATTGCCATTAACGTCGATACGCGATGTCCGTATCTTAGAAGGGGAGTTAGCCACATTACTCGCCCAAGGTAAAACGGATATCAAGCGTGAGGACTACCTTATGGTCAGACTCCTTGATAAACATGCCATTTTAGATGCTATGGGAAAATTGAGAGCTGTTTACCCTAATGTGCTGCATTTAGAGCGGACTGGTCTGATGGCGGGGCAGCAACAAGTCACCTTGAGCCGAGATCATATCAAAAAAGGCGAGATGGACATGTTCCGTGACTTTTTCTCTCAAGTGTCCGGCGAGTCATTAACACAAGCACAGCAAGCTGTGATGGATGAACTCCTGACTAAGCTACACAATGAGGAGCGCCAAGCATGAGACCACTTAGCCTTTCCATGTCAGCCTTTGGCCCCTTTGCATCGACTCAACAACTTGATTTTACGGCCTTAGGGACTAATCCATTATTTTTGATTAATGGACCCACAGGTGCGGGTAAGACGACCTTGCTCGATGGTATTTGCTTTGCCCTCTATGGCAAAACCACAGGTAATGAGCGTGAAGGCAGCCAGATGCGCTGCGATATGGCCGATGATAGTCTGCTAACAGAAGTCACTTTTAGTTTTCAGTTGGGTAATAGCAGTTATCGTATTCGCCGTGTGCCAGAGCAAGACAGGGTTAAAAAAAGCGGTGACGGCTCAACGGTGCAGAAGCCCGAAGCTCAGTTATATAAGATAGACGCTGAGGGTAATGAAAGTTTGCTTGTAGCGAGCAAAGTCTCTGAGGCAACCGCTGAGATTGAAGCCTTAACTGGCCTTGATGTGGAGCAGTTTCGCCAAGTGATGGTGTTGCCGCAGGGAAAATTTCGCGAATTGTTAATGGCAGACTCTAAAGCCAGAGAACTGATATTTAGTCAGCTATTTCAAACGCATATATACCGACGTATTGAAGATTCCTTAAAAAGTAAGGCTGCAGATATCCGCGCCTTAGTGAAAGATCAACGCAGTCGCCGTGATGGCATTTTACAAAGTGCGGGTTTAGCATCCGATGACGAGCTTAGCTGTGAATTAGCTAA
Source organism: Shewanella sp. SM21 (assembly GCF_025654335.1). Classification (NCBI taxonomy): domain Bacteria; kingdom Pseudomonadati; phylum Pseudomonadota; class Gammaproteobacteria; order Alteromonadales; family Shewanellaceae; genus Shewanella; species Shewanella sp. SM21. The sequence goes on along the minus strand of NZ_JAKKRL010000007.1, from coordinate 222,537 downwards.
GCTTATGCCAGAACTTGAAACAGCCCAAAGTGCGAAAGAACAGGCATTACAGCAGCAACAATGGGTGATAAAAACCAGCGATGCCGCCCAGCATTTATTGGCCGAATTTGTGCAGTTTGATGCCTTAACTCAAACGGTAGTAGTGCTTGATGCGCAGCAAGAAAACATGGCTGCGCAAACCTATAAACTGAATTTGGCCAAACAGGCGCAGCACTTGGTACCCATGATTGAGGTGTTTGTGGCCCGTGAGCAGGAAGCCAAGGCGGCAAGTTTTGCCCTTGAACATGCGAAAACAGCATTAATCAATGCTAAAAAAGCCTTCGATAACGCAGAGCTTAAGACCGCTGATTTGCCCGTGTTGGAAGCGTCGTTACTCGAACAGGAACAGGTTAAACAGCAACTGAATGCCTTAGGGCCGCAGCTCAGGGAATTGGATAGGCTTAATAAAACCCTTGAACAAGAGCAAACGCAGCTCATTAGCGCGAAAACACAACTTCAGAACAGCAAACATGAGTTAACCACCGCAGTCCAAAAACGCCGTGAATTGGAATCCGCTCTGCCGCAACTACAGGCCAACAGCGAAACTCGCCTCTCATTGCAACAAGCGCATCAGCAGCAACAGCAGTTATTGTCTACCTATCAGCAATGGCAACAAGTGGCGGCAAGGGTATCGTCGACACAGGCAAAACTTGTTGAGGCTAAAGTCAAAGGGCGACAACTCAGTGCTCAGCATCAGCAAGCACAGGTTGCATATAAAGCCTTATTGTTGACTTGGCACCAAGGGCAGGCCGCTATTTTAGCGCGGCAATTACAGCAAGATGAACCTTGCCCCGTTTGTGGCAGCCAAACACATCCACAGCCAGCACAAAGCCAAGAGCCGCTCCCAAGTGATGAAGCGCTGCAATTAGCACTAGAGGCTGAAACGAATGCTCAAGAAATCCTGAGCAAAGCCAGAGCGGAATATCGTGGGCTACAAACGCAGTTAGAAACCTTGCAACAGCAAGTACAAGATCTCGCGGTCCAATTGGGCACTGCGGTTGATATTTCTTTAGACGAACATACACATACCTTGTCGCAATACGCTTTCTCACTCACTCAAGCGGAGCAAGCCCATCAGCAGTTACAGCTGTTACAGCAAGAGATTGCATTGTTGCACGCACAGGAAACGCATCTACAACAAAAGTTAGAGCAAGGACAAACACACGACAGCGCACTGCAATCTAAAGTGGATATATTGCAGGGGCAGTTAGCGCAAATGCAGCAAAGTGTTCCATCTGCACTTGCAACGCTTGAGGCCTTAACCGCAGCAATCGCGCAAAATCAGCAAAGTATCAGCCAAATTAAGCAACAGATTGCTAGTGTTAGGGATCTCCAACAACAGACTGGCCAATCTTTTGTTGCGGCTAAAGCGGCACTTAATGGTGCTGAAAATGCTGCTGAGGCGGCATTAGCCCAGCAAACGCGTGCACAGCAGCAACTCAATCAGCAATTAGTCGCAGCAGGTTTTGCCGATCAACAGGCCTTATTTGAGTCCATGCTGGATGAAGAACAACAGCGTGCATTAGCCAGCGAAATTGAGGCTTACCAGCAGCGCAGTGCTTTGACCAAGGCACAGTGCGAGCAGTTAGCGCTTAAGCTTAAGGATAAAGTACTACCCGATAGCATTAAGCTGGCTGCTGAGCTTGAGTTCGCGCAGCAAGCATTACACGCTGCCGAGCAGGCATGGCAGTTGCTTCACACTCGCACAGTATTACTGATGCAAACCCAAACCCAGCTGAGTATTGCCGATGCAAAAGCTAAGGTTTTGGAAGATGAATATGCGGTTATTGGCACCCTTGCAGATGTCGCTAATGGAAATACAGGTAATAAGATCAGTCTGCAACGGTTTGTGTTAAGCGTACTGCTTGACGATGTGTTGTTAGAGGCAAGCCACAGGCTACACCTAATGAGCAAAGGGCGTTATCGTTTACTACGTAAGGAAGATAGGGCAAAGGGTAACAAAGCTTCTGGGCTCGAATTGGAAGTAGAAGATGCTTATACCTCCAAAGTGCGTCCTGTGGCCACCTTAAGCGGTGGTGAAAGTTTTATGGCAGCATTATCTATGGCGCTAGGCCTATCTGATGTAGTGCAAGCCTATGCAGGTGGTATTAAACTCGATACTTTATTTATCGATGAAGGCTTTGGCAGTTTAGATCAAGATTCTTTAGAACTGGCCATTCGGACCCTGATGGATTTGCAATCCTCTGGCCGCATGATAGGGGTGATCTCGCACGTGTCGGAAATGAAAGAGCAGATAAATACCCGCATCGACATCAATAAAACCTCACATGGGAGCGAAATGACGATAGTTTTGCCTTAGTTGCTCATTCTCACAGAGTACGATAAATAACAAATTGTTTTATAAGTGTTATTTATTGTATCTCCTGCGTGTTTAACATTCGGATAATACACACAAAGTGAGTTGGAAATGCCAACTAGCGCATGTTTTTCATTAATGGTGCAACAAAAGAGTGAAATAGCGTTTGTCATAATCGTTTTTTTGATATAAGTTGGAAAAAATTCGGGCTTCCCTCAAAGGGACTGGTCAAAAATAGAACGCAAAGTTAACGAAAGGTGAAAAGCGTTGCAAACAGGCAAACCCAACTTTATCAACTTATCGCAAACCCGTTTGCAGAACTTATCATCGACCCAAAAGAACATTCTATTAATGGGTAGTTTGTTGATGGGTGCTGCGATGTTGATGCCGAATAATAACCATGTTACGCCAACTGCTCAGCGTATCCCTGTTGTTCTCGATATTGAAAATATTCTCCCTCAAGTTTCTGAACCTGAAGTCCTAGATCAAGCTGCACTCATTAATAATGCTCCCCAGTTTGAGCGAATTATCGTTTCCGGTGATACCTTAAGTGGGTTATTTTCCAAGGCGGGTGTTGATCAGCAGACTATGTATAAGGTTTTAGAAGCTGATTTAAACATTTTGGCACTTGATACCTTGTTACCTGGTAACAGAATGCAATTTTGGCTTGATAGTGAAGGTCAGTTACAAAAATTAGAACTTTATTTTAACGCTGCCCGCCAAGTGGTTTTTACGCGTTATGAAGACGGTAGTTTTAATGTTGAAGAAGTGAACGTTGAAGGTGTTTGGCAAAATCGAATTTTGACTGGCGATATTAAAGGTTCTTTCTACGTTTCAGCCCAAAAAATGGGCTTAGCCGCTGCAGATATTCAGCGAATTGAAGATTTACTCAAAGAAAAATTGAATTTTGCCCGTGATTTACGAGCTGGTGACAAATTCTCAGTTTTGGTAAATGATCAATATGTTGAAGGTGAACCGACGGGAAGTAGCCAAATTTTAGGCGTCAGTATTAAAAGTGGTCGTTCTGAAATTAGTGCATATCAATATTCTGATGGTAGTTATTATGATGCTAAAGGCCAGAGTTTAGTTCGGGCATTCCAACGTTATCCGTTAGCTAAGCAACCGCGTATGAGTTCACGTTTTAACAGCCATCGCAAACACCCAATCACAGGGCGTATTTCTCCCCATAATGGAACAGATTTTTCCGTGCCAATCGGGACTAAAGTTATTGCACCTGGTGATGGAATTGTCAGTTTAGTGACGGACCATCAGTTTGCCGGTAAGTATATTGTGATTGAACATGGTGGTAAGTACCGTACCCGTTACCTACATTTGTCTAAGGCGTTAGTGCGTAAAGGTCAACGTGTAACTCGCGGTCAAGTGATTGCTTTATCTGGTAATACAGGTCGTTCGACTGGTCCACATTTGCATTATGAATTCCATATCAATGGTAAACCTGTTGATCCGTTGAAAGCCGATATTCCTATGTCGAGCAAGTTAGCGAATCAAGATTTACGCACATTCACTAATATGGTGAAGAGTCGTGAAGCTATAATGAACTTAGGTTAGCCAAACCTAAGCTAATAGAATTTATAGTATCAAAGTTTGAATAAATAATAGTACTGATTTTCTAGAAGAGTTTATCAATGCCGATGAAATGAAAATTTCATCGGCATTTTTGTTTCCAAAATGCTTATTGTGGTAGGCATTTTTTTGCTATCACGAGTACTGTTCGAGTTGTATGAAAGCTTAAAATTTATTCGATTCGAAGTCGTGGCGATAAAACATAAGGGGATAAAATAGATAGAATCTTCAGTTAGAAGTGGTATAGCGAGTCATTCAAAAGGTTGCGAAGAGGAAAATTGTGCGGCTGAAGAGCTTATAACGTTTTTTATTAAGGACTGAACAGAGAACCAAATATGCAGTGCTAAATAGTGCCTATCAGCTTGCGTGGCGCCTTTGCATCACTTTTAATGCGCACTTGCACAATTTACCTTTTAATGCGGGACAGCCACCGCAGGGTGATTTTTTAAAGGGGCGTAATGCAAAGCTGTGTTCTGTGGGTAAAGGAGAAAGTCGAGTAATAATAGTCGATGAAAATGTCGCATCATTTGCGGCAATAAACTTAGCTTTTGCGAGTTTTAATTGTTTTTTGAGTGTTGATTTATTGCTAAGGGCAAATTCTTGCTGAGCAATATGCTTAGAGAGTAATTGGGTGAGGTGCTTTCGTTGAGCCTTTTTATTCGTCAAAGATTTATCAGTCAGGGTGTTCAGACGAGATAAGGATGGAATCGCTTTTCCTGAACTTGAAACAGATTTCGCCTGTGTTTTGAGTAACTTTTTAGCTTGCTTTTTACACCACTTGCTTAAGAGTTTGTCGATATTCTGTTTCGTCATTGTCATTACAGTATTCTGCAGCACTAGATACTACAACATTCTAAATGAAAACTATTATCAGTCAAGTTTTGGGCGAAAAATATACGAAGGTCAGGTATCGACTTTATCTGCAGAATAAGGGGATATGTTAGCGTCGATGCAAGTCAATAATAAGCGCAAATCAAATTCAAACTGGTGATAATCCGGCTCCATGTGGGTACACAAATTATAGAAAGCTTTGTTGTGATCTTTTTCTTTTAAATGGGCTAATTCATGTACGACGACCATACGCAACAAAGGTTCTGGCACACGCTTTAAACGCGAAGAAATGCGAATTTCGTTCTTCGCTTTGATTTTATTGCCTTGAACTCGTGCTACGTAAGAATGCAAGCCAAGTGCATGATGGCTAATATTAATTTTGTCATCAAATATCACTTTTGAGAGCGGGGAGGACTGGCGTAAAAATTGATTTTTAATCGTCTGAGTATAGTCGTACAGCGCTTTATCGCTACGAACGCTATGTATGACAGGATGACGTTTCAGCAATAGCTTGGGTAATGTGCCAGCATCGAGATGTTGCTGTACCTGCTGCTGAATATCAGGGCTGTAACCGTTTAAGTACTTTAATGGATTCATAGAGGATTTAGCTCCGAATGACTTCGGAGCCTGAGTTCATCACATTACTTATACTTTGCCAAAAATTCGGCGATTTTGATGGGCATAAGCGGCTTCGAAAGCTAACTGCTGTACTTTTTTAAGATCTAAACTATCGAAATCAACTTGGGGTGGATTGCGCTTGTTTTGCTCTTTGATAGTGACAGGAGACAATAGACTGACGGGTAATTCCCCTAATTGAATGGCTGCTTCAAGTTTAAAGCTTGTCGCTGAACCCGCGAGTTTACCTTTTTGCTCACGTTCTATGATGACAACTTCATCAACGCGATAATCTTGCATAAGCTTATGAAAAGCGAAGTGAAACTCACGAATAGCTTCTGTGGTAGCAGATTGGGAAACGGTGAAAGACACCTTACGGCATTCTGGCACATTGAAGGTTTCACCTTCATAGCTCAATAAACTGATAATGGCTTCGCCACCTTTTAATTCAACACCACAAACTCTCATGTTACACCTTCAAAATATCGATAATAGCGCTATTGTAGCTGGAAATGACATGAGGATCAGTGTTTACCATGCGCTTTTGATTCGCTTGGCGACAGACTGATAATTTTAGTATGTCAATTTCCAGTATTAGATCATGCCTATGTGATTTGTATCAGAGATAATATCTGATGTTAAATCCACCGGCCTTTATGCATAAATTAGTTTTAAACTTCTTCAGTATCATTATCTTGCAGTAATTGTGCCGCAGCAGGTTTTCTACGCATAGGAGCATCGCCGACATCCACGCCCGTGATGAAACGCTTATCCCGCGACGGTGCTGGTGTGGTTGCTTTGGTTCTTTTGCTCTTACCTTTAGCAAGCTCCGCTTTAGCAACACGTTTTACTGGCGTTTGTTTAGCTTTGCTTTTTAGACCACTAAATTTAGCTTCTAGGCCTGGAATTGTGCTGATCTCAAAGGTTTTTCTGAGGAAGACTTGGACTTTCTTAAAGTTGTCCCAATCTTTTGGCCCGACGAGCGATATCGCATCACCTTTTGCGCCTGCACGACCAGTACGGCCGATACGATGCACGTATTCTTCGGCAAATTTAGGCATGTCGAAGTTAACGACCAAGGACACATTGAGCAAATCCAGGCCGCGAGAGGCGACATCGGTTGTCACTAGTACTTGTTGTTGGCCACGGGCAAATTGGTCCATGATTTGGTTTCGTGCGGCCTGCTTTAAATCACCGCTGAGTGCGGCGGTTGCAAAACCTTGCGTGGTTAATTTAGCGGCTAAGCGCTCAGTATCTGGACGCGTCGCGGTAAAAATAATCACTTGTTTATGGGTTTCATCTTTGAGCAAACGGGCTAATAACGCTTCTTTATGGTCTAAGTGGTCACATAAAAAGATACGTTGATGAATATCGTTATGCTCAGAGTGAGCCGCGCCAATCGCCACGTGCGCTGGATTTTTTAGTAATGTTGCTGCGATATCATTGATTTCGTCGTGATCTAACGTGGCCGAAAACATCAGCGTTTGACGACGTTTATGATCGGCTGCATCGTTGATGGCTTTTAACTGCGGGGCAAAGCCTAAATCTAACATGCGGTCGGCTTCATCGAGGACTAATAACTCTAAGCCATTGAGAAAAAGATGCTTCTGTTCTAAATGATCGGCGATACGGCCTGGAGTCGCGACAATAAAATGCGGTTCTTTCGCTAAGGCTTTGGCTTGGTCATTAAAGTTTTCACCGCCCAGTACGCTGATGGCCTTGTATTGGGTGTTGGCGACAAGCAGGCGAAGCTGACTATAAACCTGATGCGCTAGTTCGCGGGTCGGTAATAAAATCAAGACTCTAGGATCACGTTTCGACAGTGAGCGGGTAGAAATGACTCTTTGCAATGCGGGTAACAAAAACGCTAAGGTTTTACCTGAGCCCGTTTTTGATGACGCCATTAAATCTTTACCTGCCAATGCGATAGGCAGTGCTTGTTCCTGGATGGCGGTGGGTTCTGTGATCCCCATATGTTTTATGCTTTGAAGCAGACGCTGGTCCAGAGAAAAATCGGTAAATTGCAAAGGTATATCCCCTAAATCTTAGTAAGGGCAGATTATAGCCTTAATCGCCCTTGCTCAGCTATCCACATCGGTGATTATCTCTGCTTCATGCACGGATTGATGTAGAAAGTGTGCCATTTATGCTCTGTTGATTGTATTTATTTACATTGGTGTTACAACCTCTTAATTGTGTCGTTTTTACCGATTGACAGTGGATATGGCAGGATTTTACGTTATCGTGTACTGCATTGAGTTACAGGAGAAATGATTTATGGCTAACGGAACAACCCCTTCGGTAGGTATTGCTTTGGGTAGTGGGGCGGCGAAAGGTTGGGCACATATAGGTGTATTGAATGGTTTAGCTGCCATGGGTATTAAGCCCGATAAAGTGGCTGGATGTTCGGTGGGGGCTTTAGTGGGGGCCGCTTACGCCCATGATCATTTACCCGAGTTAGAAAGATGGGTGCGCAGTTTTTCTAGTTGGGACGTGCTTGGCTTGATGGATATTCGATGGCGTAAAGGCGGGCTTATCGGCGGAGACAAGGTGTTCGATGTGCTGCATGCACGTATAGGAGATGTGAATATTGAGAATCTCAATCGTCCCTTTGCAGCCGTCGCGACTGACTTATACTCTGGTCAGGAAATTTGGTTTACTGAAGGGGATTTACGGCAAGCGGTACGGGCCTCTTGCTCCATGCCGGGGATTTTAGCCCCGGTCAGACAAGGAGATCGCTGGTTAGTCGATGGTGCTGTAGTGAATCCTGTTCCTGTTTCGGTCAGCCGTGCCATGGGTGTTGATGTAGTGATTGCAGTGGATTTATATGGTTATCATTCTGGGCGTATCCAAGTGTTACCCGTGAATATGACCAGCCAAAGGACTGTCCAAGCTGAAATGGATATGCCAGCGCGACAAGAAACGGGCTTTATGGATTTATTCGCCCGTGGCCGAGATTATGTCAGCAACCTAACCGATAAGTTTTCACTCGGCACTAAATCGAATCCGGGGATGATTGCTGTGATGTCGCAATCTATGGGTATTTTAGAGCAAAGACATAAGCGGGCGCGGTTGATGGGCGATCCACCAGATATTTGTATTGTGCCAGAGGTGGGAAATATCGGCACTATGGAGTTTCATCGTGCTGATGAGGCGATTGCCGCCGGCGAAGCGGCGGTGGAGAAAGTCGCCCACTTGATTGAAGCTGCGCTCTGGAAAGGCTGATGATGCAAAATGTAGAGTCAAAAGCTTTCATATAGATAGCGTTTGATTGCAAGATAAACAAAAGTCGGTATCACTTTCGCGATACCGACTATTTGCTATATCATATTGAGATGTTTATACCGCTTTGTTGGTGACTTAGGCTAGTTTTACCAACATTTTACCGCGATTCTTACCTTCAAATAGACCGATAAAAGCATCAGGTGCTTGTTCAAGCCCTTGATAAATTGTTTGTTCTGCTTTGACTTTGCCTTCCGCTAACCATTGAGCCATTTTTGCGGTGAACTCAGGATAATGCGCCCAATGTTCGGATACGATAAAACCTTCTAACTTGAGTTTTCGCATTACAATTAGGGCTAAGTTGTCAGGGCCAGGTGTTGGAGTTGTGTTGTTATATTGCGAAATCATACCGCAAACAGCGATACGTCCATGATCTTTCATATTGCTCAGCGCTGCGGCTAAATGCTCGCCACCGACGTTCTCAAAATACACGTCAATTCCTTCTGGGGCGGCTTTTGTCAACGCTTGGGTAAGATTGCCACAAGTCTTGTAATTGATGACCGCATCAACACCATAACTTTTTAATAATTCAGCTTTTTCATCTGAACCGACAGAGGCTATTACACGAGCACCTATTAGTTTACCAATTTGGCAGGCTACGCTACCTACTGCGCCAGAGGCTGCGGAAACGAACAGTGTCTCACCCGCTTTTAAATCTGTAATGTGAGTCAGTCCTGTCCAAGCTGTCATGCCTGGCATTCCGAGTACGCCGAGGAAATGTGAATTATCAAGCGTAGTTAGTGGTAAAGCTGTCAGTCCTGCGGTATCTGTGACTGCGTGTTCACGCCAACCTAGCATGCTGCTGACTTTAGTACCAACCGGGAACTTGGTGTTTTTTGACGCGATAACTTCACCAATCGCACCGCCTTCTAAGACTTGATTTAAGGCGAAGGGCGGAACATAACTCTTGCGATCAACCATGCGCCCGCGCATGTAAGGGTCAACCGACATCCATAGATTTTTAATCAGCACTTGTCCATCAGCGAGAGGTGCTAACGCTTTATTTACTAAAGTAAAGTTCTGTGCTGTAGGCATGCCTTCTGGGCGACTAGCTAGATGGATTTCACGGGTTTCAGTCATACTCTTCATAAAAAATCACTTTTTGTTTGTGCGCAAACTAATGATGTTAACTCTACGTGGCTTTAAGATTGAATGCAAATAGTTTGCGCGCAAACTAGATGGGGTGGGACAGATCGGATAAGATAGTGTTATGTTTAAATGACAGGCGCTTAAACGTGCAGAATTGCTTACCTCAACCTGAGCTAGACGCTACAAAACAGACTCATAGCCAAGCTCCACTCTGTTTATCCGATAATGTTTGTTTCGCGTTATATTCTGCGAGCAATGCATTAGTGCGTGCTTATCGGCCTCTACTCGAGGCATACGAGTTAACTTTCCCTCAATATCTGGTGATGCAAACCCTGTGGCGTCAAAACGGCTGTAGCCAAACCCAGCTATCAGCGGCGACTAAGCTCGATATGGGGACGCTAACGCCTATCGTTAAGCGATTAGAGGTAAAAGGCTTGATCACGCGTTTGGCCTGCATTGAAGATGAGCGGAAAAAGCTGATCACTCTGACAAGTCAAGGAGAGGGTATCAGGCACGAAGCTCTTGCCTTGAAGCAAACCTTGCTTGATAAAGTGCAGATGGACGCTGAGGCACTCGATTTACTAAGGCGGCAATGTCTTGCCTTGATCGAAGACATACAGTCCTAGATATAAGTTAGTTTATGCATAGTGATGCTATTAACTCAGGGGTTGCACTGATTAATACTTGATTGGCTTAGTTTTTGCTTTAAAACCGTCATTGAGTCTTAGACGCCGAATTTTTGACGATGAATTCTATTTTAAATGCCTTTAATCTTAATCGCAGCAGTGCCAGTATCGCCGATGCTTATGGTGCCAATAGCCAAAAGACGAGCACGGCTAAAACCGATACTACGACAGAAACAAATAAAACGCAGACGGATGCTACCAAACCCGATAAAGGTAAAACCGATGAGATAGCGCTGTCGCCACGGGCGCAACGCGCACAGAAAATTCAATCGATGGCGAAGGATTTTTTTGCCGATGGTCAATTTGGCGTCGCCGATATTCCCGCATTGGTGTCGCGCTTACAAAAAGATGGCATTTTATCGGATGTGCAACTCGAGCGTTTATCGAAAAACGGTATTACAGTGCCGAGCACAACAACGCCGACTAAACAATCGTTGCAAGATTTTTTAGATGATGAAATCAAATCATTAGCTAAAAAATCACCCAATAATCCTCTTATCAATACCTTAGTTGATGCTAAGAACGTCTTAACCAATATGGATGATGCTCAGTCGCCGGTGCTAGCCCAGAAGGCCACGAAAGTCCTTAGCCAATTGACGGATTATTTGAATTCTGAACCTCCGCTTACGGATGCTCAAAAGCAGCAGTGGCAGGGGCTAAAATCTATGATGCAACTCGCCTCATCTATGGGGGCGCATCAGTCAGCATCGGGCCAACTCAGTAGTTATCTTGCGCTTGCTAAACGTTAATTCACATCCATAGTGCGTGATAAACACAAATTGTCACGCATTCAACTAGCTGGGTTTAATCAGCAGGTCAAGGCGCAATTTTCAGATAATTGGGCCTAGCTGCAGTTCTTGTTTGTTCTTTTATTTCATCCTAAAAACTATGATCTGGATCATGGACTCCTTACCGTCATTGTAGCCTAATGCTCTACATATTGTGTTTTATGCTTTTAAAATCACTAGATGTAGTGTTAATTTTTAGGCGAGATGGAGAGGAACTGAACAATGCCAGTCGTAATTAAGCGTGATGGTTGCCGCACACCTTTTGATGAAACAAGGATAAGGGATGCAGTGAATGCCGCTGCAAACTCAGTTGGAATAGAGGATGGCGACTATGCAGCGACAGTGGCAGCGTGTATCAGTCAGAGCGTCGCGCCATTAGCTGAAGTCGATATCCACCATCTACAAGATGCGGTTGAGAATTTACTGATGGAAGGGCCGTACAAGTCCCTGGCGCGGGTGTATATCGAATACCGCCACGACAGAGATGTGTGCCGTGAAGCGACCAGTAAACTCAACCTCGAAATCCGTGGTTTAGTTGAGCAAAGCAATGCGGCTTTACTCAATGAAAATGCTAATAAAGATTCAAAAGTCATTCCTACTCAGCGGGATTTACTCGCGGGCATAGTCGCCAAACATTACGCCAAGAGTCATATTTTGCCAAAGGATGTAGTCGCTGCCCATGAAGCGGGCGAGATCCATTACCACGACTTAGATTACTCTCCGTTTTTCCCGATGTTTAACTGCATGTTGATTGATTTAGCTGGCATGTTGACCCACGGCTTTAAAATGGGTAATGCCGAAATTGAAACCCCTAAGTCTATTTCAACAGCGACAGCGGTGACCGCGCAGATTATTGCCCAAGTGGCGAGTCATATCTATGGCGGAACTACTATCAACCGTATCGATGAAGTGTTAGCGCCATTTGTCGCTAAGAGCTACGACAAGCATTACCAAATTGCCCTGAATTGGAAGATTACCGACGCCAAAGCCTTTGCCACGGCGCAAACTGAAAAAGAATGTCACGATGCATTCCAGTCTTTGGAATATGAGGTCAATACTTTACACACCGCCAATGGCCAAACACCGTTCGTGACCTTTGGGTTTGGTTTAGGTACGTCGTGGGAATCACGCTTAATTCAGCAATCTATGCTCAAAGTGCGGATGGCGGGATTGGGTAAAAATCGCAAGACGGCAGTATTCCCTAAGCTAGTGTTTGCGATTCGCGATGGTATTAATCATAAAGCGGGCGATTGCAATTACGATGTAAAACAGATGGCGCTCAAATGCGCGACAATGCGCATGTATCCCGACATTCTCAACTACGAGCAAGTCGAGAAAGTGACCGGTTCATTTAAAACCCCAATGGGCTGCCGTAGCTTTTTAGGCACCTATGAAGAAAATGGCGAGCTTGTGCATGAAGGGCGCAATAATTTGGGAGTGGTCAGTTTAAACCTGCCGCGGATTGCCTTAGAAGCCAATGGCGATGAAGCTGAATTTTATCGCATTTTAGATGACAGATTAGTATTAGCTCGTAAAGCACTGGATACCCGTATTGAGCGACTGAACGGTGTTAAAGCCCGCGTGGCACCTATCCTCTATATGGAAGGCGCCTGTGGTGTACGCTTGCGCGCTGATGATGATGTGGCGCAAATCTTTAAAAATGGCCGTGCGTCGATTTCACTCGGTTACATTGGACTGCATGAAACCATGAATGCACTCTATGGCCCCCAAACCCATGTATTTGATGATACACAATTGAGGGAAAAAGCCGTCGCTATTGTAGCCTATCTTAAAGCGGCCACGGATGCATGGAAGGCCGAAACAGGTTATGGCTTTAGTCTGTATAGCACGCCAAGTGAGAGTCTCTGCAGCCGTTTTTGTAAACTGGATGCGAAGCAATTTGGGCTAGTCACAGGGGTGACGGACAAGGGCTATTACACTAATAGTTTCCACCTCGATGTGGAAAAAAGTGTTAACCCTTACGATAAAATTGATTTTGAACAGCCATATCCCGCTATCGCGAACGGCGGCTTTATTTGTTATGGCGAATATCCCAATATGCAGCATAACCTCGAAGCGCTGGAAAACGTCTGGGATTATAGCTACAGCCGCGTGCCTTACTATGGCACTAACACGCCAATTGATGAATGCTACGACTGTGGCTTTACCGGTGAATTTAGTTGTACCAGTAAAGGGTTCACTTGCCCTAAGTGTGGCAATCATGAGCCTAGTCGGGTTTCTGTGACGCGCCGTGTGTGCGGTTACTTAGGCAGTCCTGATGCGCGGCCCTTTAATTATGGCAAGCAAGAAGAAGTAAAACGCAGGATCAAACACTTGTAACACTATTACCTTATTCTGCCTGTTAGACTTATTCCGTGGCATCAAATAGTGCCACGGGATGAGTGTCAGTGTTAAAAGATGAAATGCACTATGAGTGACCATCAATGAATTACCATCAATATTTCCCTATCGATGTGGTCAATGGCCCAGGTACCCGTGCGACCTTGTTTGTCTCTGGCTGTGAGCACCAGTGCCGCGGTTGTTACAACCAAAGCACGTGGGATCCCCGTTCTGGGCATGTGTTTGATAGGACGATGGAAGATAGGATTATTGCCGATCTCAATGATCAGCGGATTGTGCGCCGTGGTTTATCGCTTTCGGGCGGAGATCCTTTATTGCCTGTCAATCTCAGTGCCATTTTGACGCTCGTCAAACGAGTCAAGGCTGAGTGTAAGGGGAAGGATATTTGGCTGTGGACAGGTTATGTGCTCGATGAGTTGAGTGATGAACAGCGCGCCGTGTTGGCTTATATTGATGTGCTGGTGGACGGAAAATTTGAACAAAGTCTTGCCGATCCGAGTCTTGTCTTTCGCGGTAGCAGCAATCAGATCATTCGTTTGTTATAAAAGCGGTAACGAGGATCTGTAACTTGCTGCTATAATCTCAGGCCTTGACACAGACGCTAGCATAATCAGGCTAAGATTTTACTGTGGCTAACTTAGGTAATTTAAGGTAACAGAATGAATTTAAAGCAAGAACTGCAGCAGCTTAACGATAAATTAGATAAATTTCGTCGTAAACTTGCTGCGGCTGAACAAAGAGGCGATGACGTCATTATTGCCCAGTTCAAACGCGAAATCGCTGCGGTCACTAAGCAAATCGGCAGTGTGAAAGGGCAACAAACCCGCTTATTGAATAAGCAAGGGTCAGATATTAAAGGTTTGCCTTTCCATCGTGCTTTGACAAAAGCGGAACAAGCAGACATGGGCAAACTGAAAAAGTCTGTCAAAGGGCTTGTGGTAATCCACCCTATGACGGCTATCGGCCGTGAAATGGGGCTAACGGAAGTTACTGGATACGCTCCCGCAAAATTTTAATGTGGGATAGGATGTCACTGGCACGGGATCGAGTGTCGATCACGTGTTTGTGCTCCTTGTATTTAATGCACTGCTTCGTTTTAATCCATTCCTTCGTGCTGCCCATCGAAAAGACATTCATGTTTGGTTTAGTTGATTAAAACACTAAAGTATTTCTGGATTGTTCGAAAACACTTTAGAATGGTGCGCTTAGTTGGCTAAGTGCCTAATCCTCGTTTTGTTTCTAGGGATCTTATTCGTCTCATGGAATGAGAGTTGTCGTTAAGGTTAAGTATGTCGATAAAATATGTCGCGACGTCAAAGTTACCCACTCCTTGGGGCGTGTTTGCCATGCATGGTTTTGAAGATACCGAATCAGGTAAAGAGCATGTTGCGCTCACATTCGGTACGCTCAGTGCGGATGAACCTGTGTTGGGCCGTATTCATTCCGAGTGTTTAACCGGCGATGCTTTATTTAGCTTGCGTTGTGACTGTGGTTTTCAGTTACAAGCTGCCATGCAAAATATTGCGGAAACGGGCAGTGGCTTTATCCTCTATTTACGCCAAGAAGGCCGTGGCATTGGTTTGCTGAATAAAATTCGCGCCTATGAGCTGCAAGATAAAGGCGCCAACACGGTTGAAGCCAACGAGCAACTCGGTTTCGAAGCGGATATGCGTAAATACGACATGATCAAGCCTATGCTGGAACAGATAGGGGTGAAGCATGTGCGTTTGATGACCAATAATCCGCGTAAAGTGAAAGCGATGAAGGAGTTTGGCATCGAAGTGGTTGAGCGCGTACCGCTGCAAGTTGGTAAAAATCGTTATAACGAAGCGTACTTAAAAACTAAATCCACTGAGCTTGGACACATGATGTCTGAATATCATTTTATGGATGAAAATAAGTAGTTTTGTCATCATGATGAGTCGACCGATTGAGTTAAAAATGAGGAAGGTTTAAGTCAATTGAGCCATTGTTTCAGTCGGTTGCTATTAAGCTTGTCGCTAATGTGCTTGGCATTACTGAGCGTTATTCCTACCACCTTTGCCGATAGTGTCTCTGCTACAAATACATTTATATCTGCATCTCAAGCGGATTATTCCGACTTTTCTATCAATCATGCACCTAATAATGCTAATGGTAGTAATCCGATAGAAACTAGCACTAATCCAAATTCTGTTTACGCCTTTGGTAGTTATCTTGGCACTGGCGTTTACCGCGCTGCAAACCAAAATGCCACCGTCGTTAGTATTCCGTTAACTTTTGATTTGAAGAAAGATAGCGGTAGCCAAACTTGGTTACGGTTACCTATCTCCTTTGGCTTTTTTGATTATTTAGCCAAAGATATCACTGAAGGCGAGTTACCGTCGTCGATAGGCACTATGACAGTTACCCCAGGTTTTGAGCATCATTGGCAGGCGAGCGAAAATACTCGAATGGAAGGGTATTTAGATATCGGTTTTGGCACTAACTTCGATAAAAACGATAACGTTGCTATTATCGCCTCAGGGATCAGTAGCTTGTATGACTTTACCTTAGCAGGGCAGGATGCTGTGTGGGTATCGAGATTACGCTTTGCTGGGTACAGTGAGCACTATGGTAAGTTTTCGGATCAATTTGCAGTACTACAAACAGGTGTTGATTTAGGGTTAGCACCACGCTGGCAATGGTGGGATCTGCAGGTGCAACCAAGGATCTTTGCCGTGGGTTATTGGTATTTCAATGAACTCAGATTTATCAGCGAGATAGAGCAAGATACTATTGTTTCTGGCAGCTATGAGGCAGGCTTCTCCCTTGCCTTTTCTAAGCCGTTAGGCGGTGAATTATTGAGTGTTGATCGCATCGGATTTAGTTATCGTCGTGGCGATGGGCTCAATGTTTGGCGTTTAATGTTTAGCTTTCCTATCTAGGTTATCATCCATTACGGGCTGTATTACAAAGACTATTGGTAAGTTATCTTGTCTAAGCTGACTTTTGCGCGTCGCGCATCTTCTTATCAGTCAAGGTTGCTATTTGACTACTTAGCTGCATTATCTGTTCTTGGATTAACTTACGTTGTTGCTCCGCAACCTCAGAGTCATCTCCTTTAAGTTTGGCCAGCATTTTTTGTAGTGCTTTGATCTGCTCTTTTATTTTCTGGATCTGTTGGTCGATTAACGTCATGGGCTCTTCTGACGCATCATTTTCTATTCCATCTTTTTTGGCTGCAGCATTGTCTCTTAAAGGGGCACCTACATCTGCGGACAATGCGGCGCGGCCGGCTGAAGAAATGGAGACTGTGTCTTGAGTATCCTGCGCATCTGCTGTCGATTCATTAGTCGCCGTTTTTGTTGTGGCAGGAGTTGCTGCGATATATGCGCTCGATACCGGAGTGAAAGTTGAGCCGATTGTGGCACTGTTTATTCCATTAATGCTCATTCCATACTCCATTAGATGCAAACTGTGTTGATACTCAAATCGCTATCGGCCATTAATTGGAAAACTGAAGCTAATTTTTGGCTTATTTGGCAAAAAGCGCGATAGAGCTGATGATAATACTGCCCTTAAGTGAGGGCTGTTCACGTTTTATGGCTGCAGAGGGCGAAGATTAACTGTTACCCCAAATATGGCTATTTATTTTGTCATCTGTGCTGGGTTTATCGCTTTTAACAGACTTGTCAGGGGGAGTTTGATTGGTTTTCTTCGTCGCAATTTTTGCCGCAGGCTTCTTAGCGGTTTGACTCGCTTCCGCTTTAGGTGGCGGCAAGGGTAATTTATTGGCTCTTAAATAAAGATATTCGACTTTATCCCGCGCCCACTCTGTTTTTCTCAAAAAACGTAAACTGGATTTGATGCTGGGATCGTGGGTAAAACAGCGGATATTAATTCTTTCACCTAATTCTTCCCAGCCGTATTTCTCGACTAAATAAGTGATGATCGTTTCCAGTTTAATGCCGTGGAGCGGGTTATTCGATTGATTCATATTATGCATGTTGCAGTGTGCTATGGCGGGAGTATAGCAGTTTTGTATGCCTGATACAGTGTGGAATGGTATCGAGTCAAGCTTGAATACCTTGCTAGCTTAAACCTGTGATAGCTGTTATTGGTGGAGCAGTATGATCAAAACAGGCGCAATAAAGCGCCTGTTTTAGGTTGGTCATTTGAATTGTTTGACTAGTCTTTGACTGTCTCTTTAAGCTCAGTTTCAACCGGTAAATCAATTTCGCCTTTACCTTTGGTTTTCACAATCAAGAGTGCTGTAATCACTAAGGTTGTGACTATGCCCGCTATGGTTGATACCGTCATAGGTAAACCTGCACCTAAGGTTGACGAGTTCAGTAGGAAGGTGATAACCACAGTGGTCATAAACATCGCTGGAATTGTCGCAATCCAATGTAGTTTGTTATGTCGTAGCAGGTAAGCCGAAGCCGTCCACAGCATTAATACTGCAGTGGCTTGGTTTGCTACACCGAAGTAGCGCCAAATCACACCAAAGTCCACTTGGGTCAATATGCCGCCGATAACAAACAGTGGCAGAGCTAACACTAAGCGCTTTGGTAGTGAGATTTGTGGCATGTTGAAAAATTCAGCCAGAATCAAACGCGCAGAACGAAAAGCCGTATCGCCTGAGGTAATCGGCAGAATAATCACCCCTAGGATAGCCATAAAGCCACCGATAGCGCCTAACAGACCAGTAGAGGCCTCATAGACGACGTTGGCAGGGTTACCTGACATACCCGCACTTAACCCTTCTACTCCGCCAAAGTAAGACAACGCGATGGCACACCAAAGCAATGCGATAATGCCTTCGCCAATCATGGCGCCAAAGAAGACGAAGCGACCATTCGTCTCGTTTTCAACGCAGCGGGCCATTAACGGTGATTGAGTTGCATGGAAACCTGATACTGCGCCACAGGCAATAGTGATGAATAGGGCAGGCCAAAGTGGCATGTCGTTCGGATTTAAGTTTTGGAAGAAATCGCCCGCTTGTACGTTAGGCAGTAAGGTATGCTCGCTTGATAGCATAATTGCGAAAGCTAAACCAAACGACATGAAGAACAATAAAGCGCCAAAGAAGGGGTACAGACGACCGATAATTTTATCGACAGGTACCACAGTTGCAATCAGGTAATAGACGAAGATTATACCAACGAAGATACTGACATCCCAGCCAGTAAGCTTGCCAAGTAAGCCAGCAGGCGCAGAGATAAAGACCACACCGACGAGCAGTAACAGCACAATAGCAAACACGTTCATGAAGTGTTTGGCGCTCTTACCTAAATACTTACCCGCAAGGTTTGGCACGGATTGACCGCCATTGCGCACTGACAACATACCGGAGAAGTAGTCATGTACTGCACCTGCAAAGATACAGCCAACTACAATCCACAACATGGCTGCAGGACCATAGAGTGCACCTAAGATAGGACCAAAGATTGGGCCTACGCCTGCAATGTTTAATAATTGAATTAGATAGACTTTGCCTTTAGACATAGGCACAAAGTCGACGCCATCAGTTTGACTGAAAGCGGGTGTTTGACGATTAGCGTTAATGCCGAAGACTTTCTCGACAAAAGCGCCGTAGATAAAGTAGCCGCCGATCAGTAGACCGACACAGAGTAGGAACCACATCATTTTTGTTATCTCCCCATTTGAGTTCTGGCGAGTGTAAACAAGTTGTTGATATAAAACTTTGCAATTTCAATGAGTGGTCGAAAATGCAGTGTGAGCGGCAATTGGTGAGCTTAAGTGGTTACCATTGTATGTTAACGGTGAGTGTTGTTGGCTATCTTATGGCTAAAAATACGTTGCTAAGATGACTTTTGGATTGTGTTTATTGAAAGCCAAATAGCTGTTTAAGGCTTTTAAGATAGCGGCGTGATACGGGTACTTTATCGCCTAAATGAGTGGTGACTTCAGCCCCTGTATCTAACAGCTCAATTTCAGCAATCGCCTTAGGTGAAATCAAATACTGCCGATGGCAGCGCACCAGTGGGGTTTTTTCTTCGAACACTTTCAAGGTCAACTGGGTATGGACTTTGCCTTTCGTGCTGGCCACATGGATGCCGCTTAAGTCACTGAACACATATTCCACATCTTGGATTGCAATGACTTTGAGTTTATTGCCGCTGTAGCAGGGAATATGTTCAAGACTCTTTGGGGTAATGGAGTCCATAGCCTGAGGCGTTAGATTTTTACGCACACGAGTGAGGGTTTTACTGAGTCTGTCGGCATCTATGGGTTTGAGTAAATAATCGAAGGCATGATTGTCGAAGGCTTTGACGGCAAATTCGTCGTAGGCGGTGACAAACACGATTTTCGGCATGTCATCGGGGTCGAGCATTGCAATAAGTTCCATGCCCGAAATGCGTGGCATTTGGATATCAAGAAAGATTAACTGAGGTTTTTCTTTGGTTATGCTCTGTAATGCCTCAATAGCATTGGCGCATTGACCGACGATTTGGATGTCGTGTTCTTGCCCCAAAAGGTCAGCTAATTCTTCACGAGCAAACAGCTCATCATCGACAATTAAACAAGTGATCACGTGCGGTTATCCATATTTGATGTTTCAGGGCTTTCTATGGGCAATCTTATGGTGACACGAGTCAATTGATCGGGCTCGCACTCCACTGTCACGCCGTATTGTTCGCCAAAAATATTTTGAATTCGCTTATGCACTAAGTTCATCCCTAGGCCTTCTGAGCCCTCAATGGGCTGATACAACCCGGCATTGTCTGTGACTTCTAGCTCCAGCACATCATTTTCGAGCTTGCCAGTCACTTTAATCTGCCCTTGCTCAATCATGTGCGAAGTGCCGTGCTTTACGGCATTCTCAATAATTGGCTGCAGGGTAAAGGCGGGGACTTTACAGTGGTAGAGTGATTCAGGTATCGCGATACTGACTTGCAATTTATCAATAAAACGCGCTTTTTCAATGGTGAGATAGGACGCTATGTGATCTAGCTCATCCCCAAGCGTCACTAAGCCTGTCGTTCGCTTTAAATTGATCCGTAAAAATTGCGATAACTGCTGCAGTAGCTGCTTAGACATATCAGGATCACGTTTGATAATCGCGCTAATGGTATTCAGTGCATTAAATAAAAAGTGCGGATTGACTTGAGCCTGCAGCAATTTAAGTTCGGCTTGAGTCAGTAGATTTTGCTGTTGCTCAAAACGCCCATAAAGAATTTGGTTCGATAACAGGCGGGCAATACCTTCACCTAAAGTACGGTTGATATTCAAAAAAAGTTTATTCTTAGGCTCATAGAGTTTAATCGTGCCAATGACTTCGGTATCACTGCGCAGCGGGATCACTAGACTTGACCCTAGACGGCAATGAGAAGAAATAGAGCATGCATAGGGCGTTTCAACGCCATCGGCGAACATGACCTTATTTTGATTGATGGCTTCTAAGGTTATTTTGGACGAAATCGGTGTACCAGGGAGATGGTGATCGGCGCCTATGCCAATAAAGGCTAACAGTTTTTCCCTGTCCGTGATGGCCACTGCACCCACATTGGTTTCTTCGATGACGATTTGGGCGACGTGACTACTACTTTCTTCGTTAAATCCTTTGGATAGTAATCCGACACTGCGTTCGGCAATTTTTAATGCTTTAGTCGAAAAGCTCGATGAGAGTTTATCAAACATGGTTTTTTGGTCACGGATCATGCTCATAAAGAGTGCTGCTCCCACGGAATTGACTAATAACATGGGCGGCGCGATTTGACGTACCAATTCCCATGCATCATCGAAGGGGCGTGCGACCAAAAGTATGATGCTCATTTGCATCATTTCAGCATAAAAAGTCACTAGGCAAACGAGTAATGGATTGTAGATGAGCTCACTTTTATCTGCGCGTCTTAAGTAGAAGCTTATCATCCCTGCGGATAAGCCTTCTAAGGTGGTGGAGATGGCGCAGGCTATATCAGTAAAGCCGCCCATACTGTAGCGGTGTAGCCCACCAGTCAGCCCCACCAGAAAACCAGTAACCGGTCCTCCTAATAATCCGCCTAAAACTGCGCCCATAGCACGAGTGTTGGCAATCGCTCCCGAGGTTTGCTCACCAAAATAAGTGGCCATGATGCAGAAACTCGAAAAAATCAGATACATAAAAATCTTATGTGGCAGACGAGGAGACGTTTCGGCAAACAGTTTAAACAGTGGCGTTTTACTGACTAAGTAAACGATCACTAAGTACAGCGACATCTGTTGGGTCAGTAATAGGATCAAAGACATAATGGCTCACATTATCGTCACAGATGTCGGCGCAGTCGTCCCTATTTGAAAGTTTGTGCGCGAGATCAGGGTTCGAATTTAACCGTTAGGATATAAAGAACAATAATATTGCATCTTTAGGAGGACATATGTCCAATTCTGTTCACGGTCATGATGTTATGGCGCTGATGGTAGCTCAAGGGGCCGCTATTATAAAGCCTGAATTAATTTTCATGATGGAGCAAAAGTTTGGCTCGGCGGCTCGATACCATACTTGTAGTGCAACTGATTTGAGTGCCGAAGCATTAATTGAGTTACTTATAGGTAAAGGTAAGTTTTACGAAACGTCCCAAGGTATTCAACTTGTAGCTGGGCGAAATTGTGAGCATTAATACCCATCGTATTAAATATCTGTTCATTCAGCGGGAATTTAACTAGCTTTAGACAAGGCGAAGGCTTGAAGGCATAGCGGTGCTCTGTCAAAAGCCTTAAACGCAGTATAAAGCGCGATGCCATTAACATCAGCCGCCTTCGGGAGCCACACAGGCATCCCACTCCGGTGTTGCATTACTTAAAAGGGAATGACCATTTCTGCATCAATGCGCCTTGGATTGAGATGCCAGTGAGGCTCTGAACTGACTAACTATTTAATGTGATTGGTATAATACACAGTGACATAGCGTACTCATTTTATTTCGTTGATTAGTTTTTAGTCACTTAGACGTGTAATCGGTTTGTTGAAGCTCAGGTTTCATCGTGGCGCTTATTTGCAATTTGCTCCTGCTGTGCGGGGGTGAGTTGGGTAAATTCATTGATCAAAATACGCAGTAATCGAGA
This sequence comes from Shewanella sp. SM21, assembly GCF_025654335.1. NCBI lineage: Bacteria > Pseudomonadati > Pseudomonadota > Gammaproteobacteria > Alteromonadales > Shewanellaceae > Shewanella > Shewanella sp. SM21. The sequence goes on along the minus strand of NZ_JAKKRL010000007.1, from coordinate 199,915 downwards.
TTTTGCAATATTGGTGGATTTCGATAGGGCGTCAAGCTGAGAAATGCTGTTTTCAGTGAGGGTAAAGGTCGCGTGGCGATAAATCTTAGTCGATTTTTTATCTAAGCCCTTAACAGTGGTGTGTGTGGTGGGCGCGGCTAATAAACTCGCCTTACCTAAGGCGTAGTTATTGGCATCTTCAATGAAATCATCGACAGAAACCGGCTTGATGATTTGCTTAGGTTTCTTACGTTTAAGATCAGTTAAGCTCATAGCTATTTTCTGGTGGCATTGCGAATAACTCATCCGCTATGGCGCGGATCTCATCGGCTGCTTTCCCATCGGGTTCTATTTCGACGACTGAAGAGCCTCTTTCTTCACTGTCATCATAAATATTTCTGCAAAATGTAACTGAATTTAGCACTCTTAGTCCAAAGGATTGCACCACATCTTTGGCTTCTAAAATGCGTTTAAACTGTGTGGGAAGCGCTGGGCATTGGGTTAGCACTATAGTCGCGATCATTTTAGGATTCACCATCTTACAAGTACTTAGCATGTCTTCCATGTGGGGTAATGTTTTGAGATCGCGTCTTTTGGGTCTGAGGGGGATAACAACATAAGTCGCTACCGACATAGCTGCGCGCATGGCTAAGTTATCTTGGCCACCACAATCTACAATTACGTAGTCAAAACGCTCATTGAGGCTGAGTAAATCATTACGAATCTTGCCGTAAAGTTGGATGCAATTAATGCTTGGGAGGCTTGGATCATTATTTCTTGCTTGGATCCAATCTGAAGTCGTGCGTTGGGGATCACAATCGACCATGAGGACGTTTGCCTGAAATTTTTGCTTAATATAAACGGCAAGATTTTGAGCGAGACAACTTTTTCCGCTACCACCTTTTTCACCACCTACCAGCAAGATCATACAGACGCCCCTTAATGAATTGTTCAATTCATTGAGTGTAGAACAGAGCCATTAAAGCTGCGAAATTTAAGTTAAATTAAAGCAGTTGCATAGCAATATGGTAGCTTTGGTCATGGCATCTCGCACAACGGCAGACTTGTCCTTTAACGGTATTTTGTTGGGTTGAATTGGGATTAAAGGTCACTTCGATGAGTTCCCCGAGTGCAAACGGATTTTTATAATCGAATAAAATGCCGCGTCTTGCTAAGTCGATACACACACCTTCATCAGTTTGCTTCATGCCTTGAGTGTCGATCCAATTCAAGACCACGCGCTCTGCTTCCATGTCGACTCGCAGTGATGTGCGTTTTTCTTCAAAACCACTAGTATGGTTACCCATAACTCAATTGCCCCGTAAATTATTGATCTCAGTAAAACTAGCATAATTGCTTTTTGGCAGAATACCAATGTGAAAGCTAGGTCTTTGATAATAGTTTTAAAACGAGAACAGCAGGTGCCATTGATTTAGGTTTCAATAGCACCAACTCAGGTATTTGATTAATTGTCGTATTCTTGATTTTTTGGATAAGGCATTTTTAATTGGCCCCAACGAATCACAATCACGGTTGCCGCTAAAATTAGCGTCGATAATGATATTGCTGCGATACGCCAGTCTTCCATGCTCTTCATATCTAAGATTAGGTAACGGGCCAAGGCGACAATCGCAATATAAAGCGGCATACGTACTGGTAACTTACCGGATTCATAGTAGTTAGCCACCATGGCTAACACTTCTAAGAAAATAAATAACAAGAGTAAATCGGCCAGTGCGACCATACGTACAGAGATGATATGCACAATTTCTTGGCCTATTGCGACAACGGTGGCAATGGCAATAATAAATAGGACTAAGTGTTCAACGGCTTTAAGGCTTTTAGAACCATATTGATGATAAAAAGGCATGGATATTCCCTACTTGATGTTTTTATAAATAGTAACAGCAAAAATCTGTTTTTAGGGAAAAGCTAGGCGCCGCTGTGTGATTTAATTCACAGATATGTACGATCTTAAATTCGGCGCAAAGTGGAGTTAACGTGGTTGTATTGTAAAAGGTGATTCACATGATGAACAAAAGGGAAGCGAGAGCGAATGTGTTAATCCGCTTATGCTGTTACCTTGACTCAATCGTTGTACCAACATAAGCGGTTTGAATATAAAAGATTATTTATTCTTGCGTTTCTGCCACTTAAACATAATTGAATATTTCCACAGATTATTAATCAGCAAATAACCGACAGCGGAAAAAACCACTCCTAGCACGAGACACCCGAGTAAGAATGCCGGACCTATAGTCGCAAGCGATGCTTCAATCCATTGCCAACTTGCTTCGAAGGCAAAATCTTGCGGAGCATGGCCGAGTATTTTAGCTCCGAGCAAATACGCCCCATAAAACATCACTGGCATAGTTAAGGGATTGGTTATCCATACTAATGCAACTGAAACAGGAATATTAACGTTAAATAGAATGGCAAAAGCCGCTGCAACAACCATCTGAAATGGCATGGGGATCCAAGCGACAAATAACCCTACGGCAAATGCGCCTGGGGCGGATTTTCGATTAAGTGCCCATAGATTGGGATTATGTAACAAGCGTCCGAACATGCGTAAGTGTTTATGCTCACGCAAGGTTTCAGGCTTAGGCATAAATCTTTTAATTAATTTTTTTGGCATATGCTGAAATTGCTGTCTTAACTTAATTCACTATGAATCGATTCATGTTTGGCTTTAGTGCCATCTTATTATCAGCGATGTTATGGCCTTCGCTGCCGCCAGTCAGTTACATACCCTACCTTGTTGTTGGGGCGTTAATCTTACACCGAAAAATCCCTGTCTGTGCAGGTGGGCTCTTTGCGGTAGCATGGCTAACTGGTTTTTGCTTAGGATTATCTAGGCAGGATTTGCCAGTGTTACAACAACCTATACAGGTAAGGGGCGAAATCATATCACTAGTTAGTCGAAACAGCGACTGGCTAAGTTTGGATATATCGCTCATTAAACCAAATTTAATCTTAGGACCAAACGCAAAATTGCGACTCACGTGGAAAGATCCGCCAGAAGTCGATGTGGGTCAGGTTTGGCTGTTTACCTTGACACCTAAGAGCATTGCTAGCGTGCTAAATCAAGGCGGCTACAACGAACAAAAACAATTAATCAGTCAACATGTGGTCGGTAAAGGGCGAGTGATTGAGGCGCAGTTACTTGCGGTTTCGCCTTCATTGCGTAATGACCTCATAAGCGCATTGACACCTGAATTAGCCTCTTTACCTCAAGGTGACATTTTACTCGCCTTGCTTTTGGGGGATAAGCATTTGATCTCACAAGCTCGTTGGCAAGCACTAAGGCAGACTGGCACTGGCCATTTAGTGGCGATTTCCGGTTTGCACCTCTCCGTTGTCGCGGCATGGGTATACGCTTGCCTTTTGTTTGGATTGAGTCGTTTTGTGTCACATCAGAGTCGACGTAATATGACTTTTGCGTTAGTCGCGGCAGGTATAGGCGCAGCATTTTATGCCTATCTTGCAGGTTTTGGTGTATCGACTCAGCGTGCACTCGTGATGATTTTACTGTTAATGCTACTGAGTTTATTAAAGCGATTTTCTACTGCGTGGGAGCGCTTGCTGTTTGCATTGTTTGTCGTATTGTTACTCGACCCGCTTGCTTGTTTAAGTGCGGGATTTTGGCTGTCGTTTTGTGCTTTAGGGGTGATTTTATATACCTTAGTCATCCAGCCCAAAGAGTTTACGGCTGTGTCGACTCGAAGGACGCGTGTAGGCGCGGGGCTTTTACAATTTTGGGCCATCCAGTGGCGCTTGAGCCTTGGGCTTGGATTACTGCAAGGAGCACTCTTTGGTGGTGTGAGTTTACACAGCTTGTGGATGAATATCCTAGCTGTGCCATGGTTTAGTTTTGTTGTTATCCCATTAGCTATGGCGGGATTTATATGCTGGTGGGTTGGTACTGCGTTTGGGTTCTCTTGGTTAGGACTGCTTCGCCTAAGTGATTGGAGTTTATCACCCTATGCGCAGTTGCTAGACATAAGCCAGCAATTGCCAGCCCATTGGTTAGCGCTTTCAGATACGATATTAGCCTTGGGGTTATCCGCGCTCATCGGTGGTGTGTTATGGCGCTATGTGCCTAAAAATAAAAATTATACTTCTTGGTTAAGCCTGCTGAGTTTACTGTTTATTCCCGCTTTGCTTTTCTGTATTACGCTGTGGTCACCCGTTCAAAATAATCGATGGGCTATGCATTTACTGGATGTAGGCCAAGGTTTAGCTGTGGTTATTGAAAAGAATGGTAGAGGGCTGGTTTACGACACTGGTGCCGCCTTTGGTGATGACTTCAGTTATGCGGAGCGGGTGATATTACCTTTCCTAAAAGCTAAAGGCATTCAAGAGATTGATTATATTGTTATCAGCCATAGCGATAACGATCATGCCGGTGGTGCCCCTGTTTTGATTGAGGCTTACCCTAAGGCTTTAGTGATCACAGACGTGGCTGGCTTTAGCGGCCAAGATTGCCGTCCAAAGCAGATTCAATGGCAAGGGCTGAGCTTGAATTTGCTTTCTCCGCCTCAAGCGTTAGCGGGTAATAACGGTTCCTGTGTCATACGCATTGATGATGACTGGCAGAGTCTACTGCTTACGGGGGATATCGAAAAGCAAATCGAAACTTCGCTATTAAGTCGTGCCCTAAGTGGTGAGTATGAGTTACAAAGTGAAGTGCTCGTTGCGCCCCACCACGGCAGTAAAACCTCGTCAACTGAAGCCTTTATTGATGCTGTTGCCCCCAAGTTAGTCTTGTTTCCTGCTGGTTTTGCTAATCGCTGGGGATTTCCAAAATCCACAGTGGTTGAACGGTATCAGCAACGGGAGATTATGGGCCTAACTACAGGTATAGAAGGGCAGATTAGTGTGATTTTTCAGCAGTCTGAGCGAGAGGTTAAGACCTATCGTGGTGATTTAGCGCCATTTTGGTACAACTCTCTGTTTAGATTTGGTGACTTGATTAATCCAGAGTAGAATGCCTACTTTGCCATAATTTAGTGTTATCAATGACAACATCTCCTAAAGACGAAATGTGGACAGTTTTCAAACGATTACTGGGCTATATAAAACAGATGAAAGGCATGTTTATGCTTTCAGTTGCGGGATTAATTATTTATGGTCTCGTCGATGCCGCCTTTATCGCTTTCATCGGCCCCTTTATTGATAAGGGTTTCTCCGGCGGCGCACCTGCTGCGGTGACCAACGGCATAGCATTGCCAACCAGTGAAGGTTTTCACGCAAACAACGACGTGCTTATGATGGCGCCGCTTGTGGTTATCGTTATGTTTTCCCTACGTGGCTTTGCTAACTTTGTTTCGACTTACGGCATTTCATATATGAGTGCACGTTTGATCATGGACATGCGTCAGCAAGTGTTTGAGCATTATCTGAGCCTGCCTGTCAGTTATATGGATAAGGAAAATACCGGTAACTTGATCTCAAAAGTGACTTTTGATACTGAGCAAATCGCTCGAGCATCGGGAAGTGCTTTGATTTCCATCGTCCGCGATAGTGTGACTGTGTTTGGTATGCTGGTGCTGATGTTCTATAACTCTTGGAAGCTATCCCTCTGTATTCTTGTGATTGGTCCTATCATGGGCATGGTCATTGCGGTGGTTAGTCGTCGTTTCCGCAAGGTCTCTAAGCAAATTCAAACCGCCATGGGCGGGGTGAGTGCGACTACGGAGCAAATGATTAAAGGCCATAAAAACGTATTGGCCTTTGGTGGACAGGAAACCGAAGCAACCCGTTTTGCTAAAGTAAACGATCAAAACCGCCATCAAAATATGAAGTTAGCTGTGGCACAAGCCATTAGTCAGCCTCTGATCATGATTATTGGTTCATTCGCCTTAGCCTTTGTACTTTATGCGGCAAGCTTAGACAGCATGAAAGCCGATCTTACCGCGGGTACTTTCGCGACGATTCTTGGTGCCATGATGGCCATGTTACAGCCAATCAAAAACTTAACCCGAGTGAATGCCGAATTTCAACGGGGTATTGCGGCTTGTACCACAGTGTTTGAATTACTGGATACGCTGCCTGAGTCAGATACGGGAACTTATACTGTTGAGCGTGCTAAGGGTCATCTACGTTTTGATAATGTGTGTTTTACCTATGACAGCCAAGATCGTCGTGCTCTTGAGAATGTCGATTTTGAAGTCAAACCCGGGCAAACCTTAGCCTTAGTTGGACGTTCTGGCTCAGGTAAGTCGACTATTGCGAGTTTAGTGACCCGTTTTTATACCGGCCTTGAATCCGGCGATATTCTGCTTGATGACGTCAGCATCTACGATTACTCGCTAAAATCGCTGCGCAATCAAGTGGCACTGGTATCGCAACAGGTGACCTTATTCAACGATACGATTGCCAACAACATCGCCTACGCCTATCCCGGTGAGGCGACTCGTGAGCAGATCATTGAAGCTGCGACCTTGGCCTATGCGATGGAGTTTATTGATCAGCTGCCCCAAGGCCTTGATACCCAAGTGGGTGAGAATGGTGTGTTATTGTCCGGTGGTCAAAGGCAGCGGATTGCGATTGCGCGCGCTATGCTACGTGATGCGCCCGTGTTGATCCTCGATGAAGCGACCTCTGCACTGGATACTGAGTCAGAAAAAGCCATTCAAAAAGGGTTAGATAACCTCAGACAAAACCGCACATCTGTAGTGATCGCCCACAGGTTGTCGACCATCGAGAGTGCCGATCAGATTTTAGTAGTCGATCAGGGGCGTATCGTCGAGCGCGGGACACACCAATCACTATTGGAATTAGATGGCATGTACGCCAAATTATACCAAATGCAATTTGGTAGTTAGATGCAGGCCTTAGTGAATAAAATCTGGTATCAGGGCCATCCACTGCGATGGCTCTTGTTACCTTTATCTGGCTTATTCGCGGTTATCACTTATGTGCGCCGCGCTTTGTTTCACCTAGGGATGAAATCACAAACTGCAATGCCTGTACCTGTCATCGTCGTCGGTAATATTACCGTCGGTGGCAGCGGTAAGACGCCAACTGTGATTTATCTGATTGAATTACTGCGCCAACATGGATTTCACCCCGGTGTGATCAGTCGTGGTTACGGTGTTGATATTCAAGGTGTTAAATCGGTTTGCTTAGGTGCAAGTGCGGCAGAGGTGGGTGATGAACCTGCCATGATAGTGGCGCGTACTCAAGTGCCTATGGTGGTTGGCGCTAAACGGGTCGATGCGGCTAATGCGCTTATTGCTGAGTTTGGTGTTGATGTCATCATCTGTGATGATGGCCTACAGCATTATGCTCTGGCACGCGATATTGAGCTGGTGGTAATTGATGGTCAGCGCGGTTTAGGCAATGGCTTGCTATTGCCAGCAGGTCCATTGCGTGAAGGCGCGTGGCGTCTCGATACCGTGGATTTTATTGTCAGTAATGGCGGCCCAGCGGCAAAAGGGCAGTTCGAAATGCAACTGACACCTACGGCAGTGAAGCCTGTTAAATGTGATGCGATGTCTGGTGAATATACTTTCGATAAGTCTCTGCCGCTCGTTGCGATGGCGGGCATAGGTAATCCAGCGCGCTTCTTTGAATCGTTGCGCGCACAAGGCTATCAACTGGCCTTCTGCCATGGTTTTGATGACCATCAGGCCTACGATAAAACCCAGTTAGGTGATTTAGCCCAAGGCTTGCCACTGTTGATGACAGAAAAAGATGCGGTTAAATGTCGCGATTTTGCACAAGAAAACTGGTGGTATTTGGCGGTCGATGCCAAGCTATCCCCACAATTTGATGAACAGCTGCTCGCACGTCTTCGTGAAGTGGCTGCAGCTAAATAAGGAAACTTCCATGGCATTCGATAAAAAATTGTTAGATATAGTGGCTTGCCCTGTGTGTAAGGGAAAACTTGAGTACGATAAAACGACGCAGCAGTTGATTTGTAAGGCAGATAAACTTGCTTATCCGATCACTGAAGGTATCCCTGTGTTATTGGAAAATCGTGCTGTGCCACTGACCGAATCAGTCTAGTGTGATGTGAATGCGCGTATTGTCTCATACGCGCATGCTTGCTTTTTATTCTGCTTATTATCGTTTTAGCTATTTTTAGCCGATTTCAGTTTTTTGTATTAGCAACTGTGCATGTTTCTTCATTACTTTGAGTTTAGTTAATAGCTCATAAATTTTTGTTTATCAGCATTGGTTGCCCCCTCTTGGCACTCACCGCGGATTTCTCCTCGACCGGGCTCGATAATTCGGCTTAATTCAATATAACCTTCGCGGCAATAACCCGTCATTTCAAGGGTTTTGATTAAACCTAAATCAACCTGTCTCCCCCAAATTTCTAATGAGTCCTGTAGATCTTGCATCGCGCGACGTTGCTCACGGGGATCTTGCATATTACGTATGCGTGCCTCGTGTGGAAAAGGGCGCTCGGTATCATTCATTGTCGACTTTTCATCGACCAGACGCGCTTTGTAGCTGAAGAGTTTAAGGCCATCGCTTTTAATATCTGTCGTCAACTTATCCCGTAATTTTCCGGCGAGTTCACTCGGGTCAATTGGCGCACTGCTGCAGGCGATGAGCGAGAAACAACTTAAGATGGCAAGGCTGAGATATCGAAACGGCATAATCAAATTTAACTCTTAGGTTATTAACTGACAGAAGAATACCTTAATATGGCCCTAAAGTTCATGGATTTATGGCATTCTCATAGGGTGAGTACGCGCCGATAGGTGTAATGGATTAAGGATGGGCGAGTAATGTGGGCGTTTTGGTCGAATAAATGGGCGCAAATCGAATGGGATATGGGCCTGACTCAAGGTATATGCCTTATGTTCTTGGCGTTATGGCTCTACGCCATATGGCCAAAAGAAGAGTTAGTGCAGCTCCGGCGGGATAAACATCTCCAATTACGTTTGTTGCTGACGTTGGTGGGGATCAATGCGCTGTGGTCGTTAAATGCCAGTATTCAAACTGGGTTACATCTGCATTTTCTGGGAATTGTCACTTGTATGCTGATGTTCGGCTGGCGTCTTGCGACCCTAATGTTGCTGTTGCCTAGCGCTTTTTTTAGTCTTTTTGTATTAAAGCAGCCCGCTGATTTTGGTGCTTTTAGTTTGTTCGCTATGGCTGCACCGCTGTTTCTGTGTTTTATCCTATATAGTCGCAGTTACCACTTATTTCCTAAACATATTTTTGTATTCATCTTCGTCGGTGGTTTTATCAATGCGGGCCTCTCAACTGTGTTTCATCAATTGAGTTGGGCGATGTGGTTGTGGTCTGCAGCGGATTACGATTGGAATGTGTTAGTAGACGACTACCTGATACTCATCCCTTTGCTGGCATTCCCAGAGGCATTGCTTAATGGCATGGTGGTGACGCTATTGGTGGTGTATCAGCCCCAGTGGTTATTTGATTATTCTGACCGTGAATATTTGTGGCGTAAGTAAATGCGATAAAACAACGCAATAAAAGAACTGCGCCCGAAACCTCGTCATTCCAACGTAAAGCCCTTTGTAAGGATCCCATTGAACAGACGATTGAAAAGGTTATTGGACGCACTTATTTGTATATTTGCGCTGACCGTTGCGCCGTGATTTAGGCGAAGCGTTGGTCTAAGTAGTTAATGATTTCTTTTGATTCATATAACCACTGTACTTGACCGTTTTCTTCAATCCGCAGACAAGGCACTTGCTGTTTGCCGCCTTGAGCGATGAGTTCATCTTTATGCGGCGCTTTTTTAGCATCGTGGGTCACTATGTTGAGTCCTTGGCGACGCATTGCACGGCGGACTTTTACACAAAATGGGCATGCAGGATATTGATACAGGGCTAATGCTTGAGTTTGAGCATCAATTTTTTGTTGCTCAGCCAGTGGACGTTGGCGCTTCCTAGGGCTAAATACGAAGTTTAAAAACAGAATAATCCTGCCTAAAATCCAGCGAATGATAAACATGTTATTGACCTTAATGATAATTTTTGTGGAAGAACATTTGTGCGTCATGGCGCCACAGAAAGCGTGCGGCGAGTCTGAGACCCAGTCGTTTAAAAACTGTGATCTCAGTTGTATAAAGGCCGCAGAGTGTAACCTATGGCACCAAGCACGGCCAACATTTTAGAGTGAATTAACAGATAGATGATTTGATTGTAGAAGAATGGTTTTTTGATTGGTTATGACGCTTAGCCATAAGGTAAAAGCCCGCTAAAGTCGAACTTTAGCGGGCTTAGTTTTATATAAAAAGCAAGTTAATTGGCTAAGTTATTGAGCATCAATGGTGAGGCTCACTTGGGCTGCATTCTGGGTTAAACTCACTCGGCTTTCGAGCAAGAAGATCCGCTCTGGAGCAATTTCTTTCACGTCCACAAGGTAAGCTTTAACGGCTTTGGCTCTTTCTTGGGCCAAATTACCCAACATGCCATCGTTAACATTCTGCGCTTTTACCGACAGATTATATAAAGCGATATGCCAGCGGGTGGTGATTTCGTCATCGGAAAGCTGCGCGTCTTTGGCCTCTGCGATAACAGTGTCTCTGATTTGGGTAGGATCGGCTTTAACTTCTTGTTCATAAAGCTTTACTAACGCATCAGCAAGCGGCCCTTGGGTCGGGAATTGGCTCGGACTTAAATCATCAGGTAACGCACTGAATTCGATATTGGCTAATTTAGCCAATTTACGCTTCATGATGCGCTCAGCAATGGCTTGGCTGTCATTGATGGCATCGACTTCCCCTTCAACGCTAAGCTTGAGCATAGGTCTGTCGAGTAAGGCGCTAGCGAGTTTGTCTAAACTTTTTTGCTCATCTTCACTTAGGCTGAATTTGCCTGCGGCAAAGCTGATCTTATCTAAGGTTTCGTCAGAGCCTATGAGTCCTGCTAAGAAAGTGAAGGGCGCTGTGACGGCTTTAGTGATTACATTGGTAATCGCCGTCATTATGATGCTGCCGACACTAAAGCTAGGTGAGTCTAAATCGCCAGAGACTTCCATGCCTAAATCAATCACGCCGTTACGGTCCTGCAGCAGGGCAATCGCGAGCGTGATGGGTAAGCTAGTGGCAAGGTCACTGTCACTGGGTTTACCAAGTTTCAGTTGGTCTATGACCAGATGGTTACTGCCCTTGAGCTTGTTCTTATCGAGTTGATAGTTCAGCGATAGTGATAGCTGCCCTTTATCTATGTAGTAACCCGCATAGGTGCCTGAGTAAGGATTGACTGAGGTTAACTCAACGCTCTTAAAGACTAAGTCGAGATCTAAATATGGCATATCTAGCAAAGGGTTAATATCGCCTTTTAGAGTTACAGGCGCATACTTGTCTATCTTACCTTTGATATCGACCGAGGCCTTAGTCCCTGGCGTGGACGACAGGTGAGTGATATTGCCTTCAAGCAGCTCAATTCCCGAAGCAAAATTCGGAGTCAGTGAGTTATCGGCAAAGTAAGCCGAGCCTTGGCTAAAGCTAATTTTTTGAATATCGAGGCTTAACTCAGGCGTTGTCTTGCTTGCCGTTTGCAGCTCGGTTTGCTTAGCACTGGCTGTGGTTGTGTTTTTAGTTGTCTTGCTATTTGCAGCCGGAGCCTCAACGATAAGATCGCTGATATTAGTGGTTCTATCTTTGGCTATCACCACTTTGGCGTAGGGTTGATTAAAGGCTAAGTGATCAATTTTGATTTGATTTTTCTGTTGGTCAAAATCCAGTTGATTGATATTCATCTTTTGCCATTTGACCAGCGGAGCATTACGCAATTTGTCATGAATAGCTAAATCATCGAGCTCAACACTGCCACCGTAAATGGCTTTGCCTTTAGCATCGGCGGTCAGCTTGCCTGCTGAGCTTAATAGACCGCTCTTGAGCTGGATATTCACGTAGGGCGCTAAGTAGGGCTGAAATTGGGTTAATGCAAGCTTATCGAGTTGGATATTGGCATCTATGGTTTCGCCCGTCACATCGACTTGGCCTTGAGAGCTCAAAGTACCTTGATCATTGAGACTGAGTTGTAGCTCATATTCAATAGGAGCGGTTAAGGTACTCGTGATGACCTTAGTTGAAAAATTAAGCGGATACACTCGCCATTGCTGCGGTGTTGCCGTTAGCTTTTGTTCCGATAGATTAAGGTCATAGTTTTCAATATTGAGCGCATCGAGTTGCACTAACCAAGTGTCTTTTGAAGGTGTCTTAGGCGCTTGCTTGATTGGCAGCAGAGGATCTGCCTCAGAAGCGACTTCTGCAGCGGTTTCTTTAGTGGCATCAGTGGTGACATTTGCGGTCGCTTCTGTCTTTTGTTCTGTTTTATCACTCTCGTTAGTTGCGGCTAATTCGCTTTCCGTTGCTTTGTTTGCGCTATCGCTTGGACCAGTGGCAGTCTCTGCTATTTGACGTTTTTCTTCCTCTTGCGCAACTTGTACGCGCTCAAGCGATTGAGCATCTGCTGGCTTAGCATCGATTGGTTTAGCAACCGGCTGCGTAGTCGTTGTGGAGGCACTTAACGATTTAGGCATGAATAAGCCAACAAGATCGAGCCCGTTTGGGTTCAAAATGGCACTCATTGTTAGGCCATCGCTGTGGAGTTTGTTGATATGCACTTTCTGCTGCTTCAAGTTGGCTGAAATGCCGTCGAGGGCAAACATGGGGAGCTTGACCACTGAGCGATCTTTGTCGTTAAGGTTAAGTTTTTCAACAATAAACTGGCCATTGTTGCTGATGACTTGTAACTCGCCATTCTCGGCAAGATCCACTTGATATTGAGTTTTAATACTGAGCTCGCCATCCGTGAGGACGGGATTAAATTGATCGTCGATAAATCGCCATAGTGGTGTCAGTTTCAGTTTGGCGACTTGGATGTCACCCGCAACTTTTAGCGGGAACAATTGGAATTGCCCCTGCAAACTGATTTCACCAGTATGATCATCACTGAGTTGTATCGCATAGTGATTGTGCTTGATAGGCACAATGGGTGAGTCAGACGTTGATTGGGCGTTTGGTGTTGTATTATCAACTTTGTTTACTTTTATGGCTGGTGTTATCGATGCCGATGATGCCGCCATCAAATATTCAGTATCAAGGTAACTGAGTTTTAGATTGATATTGGGGTAGTTCACTTGAGCGTGGGTAATTTTGTCATCGAAGTTAAATTGTCCTGCATCCAACACAAATTGGCTGAGCAGGACACGAACGGGTGAGCTGGCTTCAGCGGGTGTCGTTTCTGTATCGGTGGATGAATGCTCGTTCAAGGTCTGCAGAATATCGTCGAAGTTGAATCCAGCTTTCCCTTTTTTTTCCCCGCGAATGATATGTGCGTAGGGCGCTTGTATGTGTATGTTTTCGATAACGGCGGCGCGATTAAAAACAGATCGCCAAAAGTGTATTTCGAATTGGACTTGTGCAATGCCAGCAAAAGGTTTGTCGTCTTTTTCTTTAATGGCCAGTTGGTCGATTTCGACTTTGAAATTAAAAGGGTTAATGCGTATATCACCGAGGGTGACGGGACGAGCGAGCAGAGTTGAGAGTTTTTCTGGTGCCAGCGTGGTTATCGCATAGGGGAGGATTAAACCTAATGTGCAGACATAGCTAAGGTAGACTGCTGTGAGGTAAATAATCACTCGCAGGTATCTTGGGAGGGCAAAAAAAGAGTGTCTGAATTGCGATAACTGGGTCAGCATTAATATCAAGGCTCCAATGCATAAGACAGGGAAAAACTTCCATAAGTACGGACATTCTAGCGAATAATGCTAATGTTTCCAGAAATTATTTATATTTTTACCAATGAAATCTTGGTATTACACAGACAATAACGTCTTCTGATCTAAGACGTTCCTGAGTGGTAACCTATCATCTACATTGATAACTACATGTGTTTCAGCCTATGGCTAATGATTTGAGTCGTCAATACTCGCTATATTGGAGGCTATTTTTGATCAGCGATTTAAATAACTAATCGCTGCAATAATGGCGCCTTGTGGATCTTTTATCCAACAAAAACGGCCTACTTCGGGAATATCTTCAGGACCAAACAGAATATCCCCGCCAAGCTTTTTTGCGCTGATAGCGACTTGATCGACATCGTTAACGGTAATGTAGCCGGTCCAATGTGAGGGAAGCGTTGGGAGCAAACTATCGGTGATCCCCCCAATACTGACGCCCTGATTTTCAATAATATGATAATTACCGTGGGGCATTTTGACTGTTTTAAAGTGCCAACCAAAAATCTCAGCATAGAAGTGCATAGCTTCTTCGGTATTATGGGTTGTCAATTCATGCCAACTTAACGCCCCTGCTGTGTTAAAAGCCGATTCCATAAGCGCATCCTTTATTCTATTTTGGGTAAATTTTGTGTATTGAGCCGAGGTTAACTGTCAGTGTTCAGTGCCGGCTGTATTCTGAGCCATATTTTTTGTGCGTTATCTTGATTGAGTGTAGTTGAGGCAAGTTGATAATTCACAAGCGGCAAATTAAAATTTTTGCGTTTTTTAGGTCGGCAAACATTAAATTAACTTAATGTTCTACAAGGAGATTCACTTTATTCGGTGCTGGCTAATCAGCTTCTTGTGGCTCAGTGACGCTGCGGCTTAGTTGATGGGCTTCATCTTGCCCCTTGCGCCAAGACTTAGCACTGAAAACAGATTTTAAAACGGGTTTGTTTACTGTGGTTTGAGTGTTAGACCTGACTCCCGTTAACTTGTTAATATAGGCGAGTTTTGCATCTTATCGATGCCACATTAGGGGATATGAGATTGAATAAGAGTTTAGTGACGAATTTATTGGCGGCAGCTTTGGTCGTTGTGGGTTACCTGATGAATTCGGCAATTGTCCTGAATGTCGGATTATTTGCTTTATCGGGTGCGATTACCAACTGGGTTGCAGTTTATATGTTGTTTGAGAAAGTCCCCGGACTCTATGGTTCGGGAGTCGTGCCTTCTCGTTTTGAAGAGTTTAAGGCGGGTATTGCTCATTTGATGATGAAACAGTTTTTTACCACTGAAAATATCGACCGATTCCTGTCTGAAAAAGAAGGGCTGAGTAAAATAGACTTGGCCCCAGTGATTGAAAAGGTTGATTTAGCGCCTTCTTTTGATGCGTTAATTAGCACAGTCGCCCAATCTTCCTTTGGCGGCATGTTGTCTATGTTTGGTGGCACAGATGCCTTATTGCCGTTAAAAGAGCCGTTTATTGTAAAGATGAAAGCTTCTTTAGTTGAAATGGCACAAAGCGATGCATTTCACGAGTTGCTGAAACAAGAAATTGAACAGCCAAATGTGATGGCCGATCTGCAAACTAAAATTGCTAACATAGTGGAGCAAAGATTAAACGAGTTAACACCGCAAATGGTGAAACAAATCGTTCAGGACATGATCCAAACGCACTTAGGTTGGTTAGTGATTTGGGGCGGCGTGTTTGGCGGTCTGATTGGACTTGCCGCAGCCTTAATCCAAGGTTAACCTGAGTTAAAGCCGCGAATAGAATGGGAGCTTTGGCTCCCATTTTTACTTACGCATTTTATGTTCATCATTTTGTGTCCTGATTAAATAGCAAGGAAGTCTATGAACCGTCACCACAGTATCAATTATTTGGAAATCCCAAGTCGCGACATTGCGAGTTCTAAGGCTTTTTTTAGCCAAGTTTTTGGATGGACCTATGTCGATTATGGCCCTGAATACAGTTGCTTTATGGATGTCGGCATTACTGGGGGATTCTATCAAGCCGACGTGAATTTCACCCTCGCAAAAGGTTGCCCGCTGATTGTGATCTACAGCCAGAACTTAGAATTGACTCTGACGGCTGTCGTAACAGCTGGTGGCATTATCACAGCTGACATCTTTAGTTTTCCGGGAGGCCGTCGATTCCATTTTGTTGAACCTTGTGGCAATGAATATGCCGTCTGGTCAGAATGATCCTACTGTCACTCCTTGTATTCGAAATTGTTGTTTAGATCAGCAAGATATTTGTTTAGGTTGTTTCAGGCATCTTGATGAAATTTTAGCGTGGCGCGTTATGTCGGAAGTGGAGCGGCAAGCTTGTTTTATTAGGATGGAGGAGCGTAAGGGGGAGTATCTGGTTAAGTTCAATGACGTGGTTAGTAGAAGACAGAATGGAGCATGATTAGTCGTCAGCATTAGCGCGTTATAGATTGATTTTGAAATGTTAATTGAATAATCCAACGGCGAAATACGCATTAACGTATTTCGCCGTTGGCATTTTGAAGCACCTTGGCATCTTGAAGCAGACGTTACACTGGATCTACCACTATGTGCTCAAGTTCGATGGCGGCAACGGTATGGAGCGCATCCATAGTCGCGCCAACTAAGCTGATTTTTCCTTGAGATGACTCAATTAAAACCGCACGGCTGATATCGCTAAATTCACGATTGTGGCGCGCCAGATTTGATAATGCCATCTGCATGGGCAGCATAGAAGGATTGAATGCCGCATTTTCTGCGTAGCGACCACAATAGGTTGCGCCATCATGGGTTTCTAATACCACAGCGGCAAAACTTTGGGTGTAAGGTGCATAGCTTAAACCTGCATGATCTAAGCCTTCTATGATCATAGGATCGGCACTGTCTAGTGCAAATTCAGTTTGTTGCTTGGCCATTAAGGGCGAAGTGACATTTAAGTCTTTTGGCCCAAAAGCATAGGGTAAATAATAGGCCAGAGGATGGCTTTCCTGTGCGGGTAGATGAATGCAGATCTTGCTCCCTTCAACCAGTTCATTCATAAACTGACGACAATGACCGCAAGGACTGGCATTAACTATGATATCAACAATTTGGCTTTCACCACTGAGCCATGCGTGGCTGATAGCGCTTTGTTCTGCATGGACAGAATGAAATAACGCTTCACCGGGTAATTCTAAGTTGGCACCCATGTAGATATCGCCACTTTTACCTTTGGCTATCGCGCCGACATAAAACTCACTGATAGGCGGTTTGGCCAATGCCGCTGCTATCGGCAGTAATGCTAATAACACTTCTGCTTCGGTCATTTTGCTTGCACTTGTTAGCGTAGCAAGTTGCTGCGCATCAATGTGTCCAGCAAAATTCTGGTGCAACATTGGGATAAGTGCATCGGCTAACGGCGTTGGCAGTTGGGTTATGCTACGAATGAATCTATCTTGCATTTCCCTATTCCTTATTTGTTAAGTTCATGGAAGAACATTCTAGTAATTTTGTTACAGCATAAATGCGAGTTAGCTCGCGTTTATACGCTGTCAATGTCAGTGCTATCGAGAGTGATAAACTTATGTTACTCACGAATAGAGTGAGTCTATTGGTGCACACAAATAAGCTTAAGACTATAAAACAAAAGACTTAAGCTTGAATTTACACAACTTAAAGTTCACGCAAATAATGACAAAGGGCAGCAAGTAGCTTTTGCTTAGTCTCATCCGCTTGTGTTTCTTGTAGCAAATTTTCTAATTTAAGTACGTAGTCTTGATCGGCTAAGCGACTTCGACAGAATTCACGCCAGCGCTGCGACTCTGTATCATCGAGTAGTTCAGGGTAATTACGGGCGCGGTAACGAAACAACATCTCAGGAATACGTGGATCATCAAACTGCAAATCTAACGCCGCTAGATTTTGCGGTAGGGTATGACGGATGATTTCCATTTTCGCTTTATCAGCTTGGCTAAAGAACCCACCAGAATACAGCATCAAATCGGGATCTGTGGTTACTCTGCTGTCATCGTGCTCAAATAATAGCGCCAGTTTTTCGCGTAATTCTGGGTGACGTTTTAGGCGTTTATACTGCTCTCTGGCAAATTCTTTATCTATGCCTAAACGAGCGGCATGCTCATCACTGAGGATTTTTGCCGAGGTGATAAAAGGGCACTTATTAAGATGAATTTGTTTTACTGCGATAGGTAATTCATCTTCGGCAAGATCAGCCCTTGACGTATACATGCGCGTTTTAATTTGCTCGACATCTAGCTCGAATAGCGGCGTTAAATCCATGGCTAAATTAACGCAAATAACGGCATTTTTGTTAGTAGGATGGTGCGCTACGGGTGAGATCAACGTTGCACAACCATTGCGCGCACTAATTTTAGAGCTCACGTGAACCAAAGGCTGCATATTGAGCACATCGATTTGATCGCTAACCGCTTGCTTACGGCGCAGGTCAAAATAGTACTGATATAACTTAGGCTGTTTCTCGCGAATGAGTTTTGCCATAGCGATGGTCGCATACACATCAGACATAGCATCATGGGCTTTCTCATGGCTTAAACCATTCGCTTGGGTAAGATGTTCTAGCTTAAAACTCGGAGAGCCATCTTCCTTTGTCGGCCAGTTAATACCTTCGGGCCTAAATGCATAACAAGCGCGCACTAAATCAATGATATCCCAACGAGAGTTGCCATTTTGCCATTCACGGGCATAGGGATCGATAAAGTTCCGATAAAAGCCATAACGGGTCACTTCATCGTCAAAACGCAGTGAGTTATAACCTGCAACACAAGTGTTTGGTTGGCTAAATAGCGCTTGAATTCGTCCCATAAACTCAGTTTCAGGGATGCCTTTTAAATTAGCTAACTGTGGAGTGATCCCTGTGATTAATATTGCTTCCGGAGACGGCAAATAATCAGTGGCTTGCTTACAATAGAATGTCTCAGGCTCGCCGATGATATTGAGATCTAAATCCGTGCGAATACCAGCAAATTGCGAGGGTCTGTCTTTCGCTGGGTTCGCTCCAAATGTTTCGTAGTCGTGCCAAAAAATCGACCCTGCTTTATCGTCTTTCATTTTCATTTATTTTCGTTCTCTAAAGCATGTAACTTCATGTTATCATTAGTTAAATTGCTTTAATTGGATTCGTTGTCATTCACATCAATTTAGTATGCAGCTCTTCGATGTGAGTACATAATCTGTATATATTGAGTTCTGCGTCAGATTAGCTAAAATCACATGTACACAGGGTAATTAAAATGTCTTTATCTGACAATTGGTTACGTGCAATAAACGGCAAACCATATTTAGAGAAACCAGAGCTTGCAGACCGCGACGGCTTAAGCGTTCGTATTACCCCTGCAGGGACTATAACATGGCAGTATCGATTTAGGATTGATAATCAACCTGGACGCTTAACCCTTGGTCGCTATCCTGATTTGAAACTAGCTGACGCACGGAAACTGATCCCTGAATTACGGAACTCTGTGGCAAATAATATAGATCCACGTGTGTTTTGGAAACAGCGCAACACATTTGCAGGCCAGACAACACTGAGGGATTGCTGTGAACAATTTTTATCGGCGCGAAGTGCAGCACTTAAGCCGAGCATTGTTGCTACGTAGCAATCCTGCTTTAGAGCACATCTCTATGATGCTTTTGCTGATCGCAAAGTCGAAAGTATCACACTCGGCGAGTGGATAGATTTTTCGATAAAAAGGCAATTCATAGTCGAGTCACCGCAGGTGAGATACTCAAACAGTTAAAGACGGTACTTAGCTGGTCCGTTCGCCGACAAATGATATCGCTTGTTGATGTTCTTCAATTACGAGTCAGTGATGTGGGCTCCGCGCCCAAAGTCGGTTCGCGAGTACTCACCATTCTAGAGTGTGGCAAAATCATCCGTGAGCTTGATAAATGCCGCGCGACCAAAGCAGTAACCAATGCTATCAAGGCATGTTTACTTACGGGGGCATATATCAGAAATATTAAAATCCAAACGGGCTGATTTTGACCTTGAGTCGATGGTCTGGACCTTCCCGATAAATAATAGCAAAACTAATTTGTCAATCCGGAGGCCAATCAGTCCCGCCTTATTCGACATATTGCAAGAACAGTGAAACCTCTATCACTCGCCATGGAGTTTTCCCGCTGCAAACGATCTTAAGCGCCCGGGCAACATCGCTTCAGTAAATAAGCTGGTCCGCGAGATCAAACTAAGACTAGAAATCCCTGACTGGCGTATTCACGATTTTAGACGCACATTATCGACCAGAATGTCAGAAGCTGGGGTGTTGCCCCATGTCACAGAGAAGATGCTAGGCCATCTACTAGGCGGGGTGATGGCGGTGTACAACAAACACGATTGGTTAGATGATCAAGCCGCGGCCTATGAACAGTGGACAAATAAGCTGAAATTGGCAGCTCTGGGTGATAGCAAAATAGTCGTGTTAGAAAGAAGGGCATAGGCATGCTTGCCGTTGACTATTGAAAATGGCTTATTTATTTATTTATTTATTTAGTAAGTCAGTTGTGTTGCCAAGCCGCAGTAACACTCCTTTATAATGAGGTGTATTAGAACTCAGGTTGTTGTTAAAAAAGGACTTTATGGAACTAAAATTTTTAATCACGCGGGAACAGTTAATCACAATCGCGGAAAGAATCAATTCAGCAAGCATTGCAAAGAATACTCGTTTAGCTAAGTGGTTGTATGCCCTTATCGTTCGTGCATTACTCCTATGGATCCCGTTATTATCCCCGTTACTACTGTTTTATTTTTTCGTAGAAATTCACTCCCCAGAGACATATATCGCAATCGCAATTTGCGCTATCACTTACCTTCTTGTGTGGAAATTTGTATTAAAAAACATCGCCGAAAATCAAGCTAACAAATTTGCAGGCAAGATAACCACTCTGGATCGAACGATTGAAAACACAACTTTACAGAGCCTTGCGAGCCTAGAAGGGCGCCACACAGTGACCGCCACAGCCTCGAGGCTAACGTTTGTGCCCCCTAGCGGTAAATCCATCACCATACCGTGGAAAAAGTTTTGTGCTTTCAAGCAAGACGATGATTTTTATTATCTAACCGTCTGTAAGTTGATGATGTTTAAAGCCACTTATTTAGTCGCCAAAAATGGTGACACAACAGAAACCGCAGGCTATCAAGCAGGTTTAGAATACATAATGTCTCGGCTGCCGCCCGATAAAGTGGGGCGGTAAAACATCAAAATATCGCATGAATGATTCAATCAGTTCACTATTGCCACTAACGCGATTGTTGTTGAACATCCAGCGAAGTGAGCCTTTGTTAAAAGTCACATTTGAACTAACCTTAAAAATGATGAACTGATCGCTACAGCCTTCTTTTAGGGGCTGCTAGATGCAGTTTTTCAGCTCATTAAAACGCTATGTTATCAATGACGATGTATAGCTTTGTTAGTTAACTAAAAAGGACTTTTGTTATGAGCACGCTTAACACTTCTGCCTCAAATAGTGATCCAATATTCCCCTCAACATTTCCTGTTATGATCAGATCCAATCAATTTCCACAATGCTTATTGAGAATGTCTGGACAGGATTCACCACAGTTCAATGGTAATGGCTTTGGTACCGTTAATTGTCAGGCAGACCAAAATGATCCAGATAAAAACCCATGGGAGATTTTTAACGCTATTCGTAACGGCGATGGCACAGTCTCCTTTGAGTCTATGGCCTTTCCGAGTAACTATTTACGAATGGCGGGTGAAGCTTCGCCAGTTTTTAATGGGAATGGATTTGGAACCGTAAACTGCCAAGCATCGATTGGTCCTTGGGAAAAGTTCAATGTCGCAGTTCTAAGCGACAGCGCCAGTGGGGTCTTAACCTCCATAGCGTCAAATGCGTTTCCAAGTAACTATCTTCGTATGGCCGGAGAGCAATCTCCCTCGTTTAATGCTGCAGGGTTTGGTACCGTAAATTGCCAAGCCTCTGTCGGACCTTATGAGCAATTTCATCTAGGTGCAGTCCTTAAAGAGTCAGTTGAGACTCTTGGACAGTGGTTCCCAGACTCACAACCTACACCTGCACAGATAGAGAAGCTTGTGGCAGCCATAATCACAGGCCAACAGCCCAGTAATGTCGAAATGCAAGCGGCCACTGAAATGCAAAGTTTTTTAACGTTAACGGAGAACGAAAGTGTAGCAATAGAAGCAATTGATCTAGAGGCAATTTCCCCTTGCACTAAATCAATCGCAACATTCTGTATTGATGTGTTATTGCTTGCTCTGCAACTTGCAAGCATACGCATTATGCGAACTGACAGCATGGTAAAAGCGGCAGTACAGGCGTTGGGGGCTGAAGCTGTTGGCTTGGAGAGACTGATCACGGGTATCAGCAGTGCTTCTACCACGCTGAAAAAGGCGACATTGATATTTCAGTTTATCTCGCAACTATTCAATATAGGGTTTATTAAAGGCGTCATTAAAACAATCGTCAATGGCCTAAGCTGGTTTGGAGCCATAGTCGCTGCGGTATCATTCATCGCGACAGTGGTCGCATGGATATCAACCGATGGTGTCTTGTTAATTGCCCAAATAGTACTGGTCGGCACAGGACTTGCCGCTATCATCGCTGATGCTGTAGCAGTAGGCACTAACTGCGGTAGTAAAGGCTGTAATGTCGAAGGCGATGAGTTTATGGCCTAACAGTCCATCGATAAAGGTCTAAAAATAAAGCCCCAAAAATGGGGCTTTATCTTAAGGCTTAATAAATCAATTCAAGCCGCGACTTGCTGTTTTTCATCCCACTTATCGAGCGACGCTTTTAAGTAATGGCGGCCATTATGGATAGGAGCAGGGAAACCGTCGTTTCTTCGCCACTTCCAAAGCGTTGCTGATGAGCTAATCCGGTAGCGTGTCATGACTTCCTTAGTGGTAAGAAAGAGCGGCACTTGCATTTGCTGATCCACGGTCGATTGGGTCGAAATCATCATTTACCTTCCTTTGCCAATTCCTCGGCGAGTCGTTTTAAAAATTGTTGGCAGCTGCCGACTTGTTTGCGGGGCAGGGTATAACACTGGCGTAAAGCGTCTTTGATGACTGCAGATTGCTTCATGCCGATTTCTCCTTGG
The DNA here is from genome assembly GCF_025654335.1 of Shewanella sp. SM21. Lineage (NCBI taxonomy): Bacteria > Pseudomonadati > Pseudomonadota > Gammaproteobacteria > Alteromonadales > Shewanellaceae > Shewanella > Shewanella sp. SM21. The sequence goes on along the minus strand of NZ_JAKKRL010000007.1, from coordinate 177,183 downwards.
TGCTGTTAAACGCCGTGAAGGTGAGAGCAGGGCGCAGTGATAACAGTCGCTGTTTAAAGGCTTCGGCCTTAGCATTGTGCTGCGCAATGTCAGCTTGCTTTTGTGAATGGCCCGCCGCGTTGCAATAAAACGCCTCGCCGATGCAGATCACCGCTTCAATGTCCGTCGTATGAGCGTTTTGTTCCCTTACGATGTAGGGCCGGTGAGCATTCGCACTGCGCAATATTGGAGTGAAACGATTCGGTTTAAGGCATTTACCTCCCACACACACTTAATCACACTAGGGTTTGATGATGTGGCGCCCGAGATTATGCGCCAATCGACCACTGAGACGGACGAGCCAATGTTAGTGGGATGGTTATGACAATGACAATAACAAATAGCACAACTGGGTTATGGACTTCACGCAGGAGGATTTATGGCTAGTCGCGCCGCGGATTTACTGAAAGTAGGGCGCCGTTTACGGGGCATGACCCAAGACGAAGTGGCTGAGATTTACGGCATCAGTCGCAGCACTTACCAACGTTGGGAAAATGGCCGCACTAATGCGCCCTATGACGATGTGACATCGATATGCATTGATGTGTTTAAGCTTTCGGTTAAGAAGATAAATGAGGTGGCTAATGGCCTTTAGCGATGAACCCGAGCAGAGGATGAACATTAAGGCGTTACGGTTAGGGTTATATCGCTGGGGCTGTTATTGGGTGTACCAAGAATTGGGCAAGGGGTTTTCGAACCGCAGCGCCTGCGACCGTTTAGGCGAAGCCTTGGGCGGTGGCAACTTAAAGCATGAACTCAACGTGCCTGCCCACGTCGCCCATTTTGACCAGCTCGTTGAACAGTTATCGATTAACTGCAAACGTGCTATTCGCGCCCATTACTTGTGTAAAGAGCAGTGGGCTTTAATGGGATTTGACAGAAAAAAGTCTTATATCTTCTGGCTAAGAAAAGCCGAAATGGCACTGCTGGATAGGATGAATTAGAAGGAACGCCCTCTTGCGAGGGCTGGCGGGTTAGACGGTTGTCCACCAAGATTGCTAACCCGTTGACTGGATTTTATCAAAAGTTCGGACAGATACCTATGCAAACTCATTCGCGATTAAATGATGCACTGAGCTTAGGTGTGATCTCTATATTGACCACAATGAAACTATGCTTTTACAAATTATTGTTTTGGTATCAGTTTTCATTGGCTGAGTTCGGTACGATACCCACTGTCGCAATCCTCGAACCCACCATCTCACGAACATGCAATATTACTTCCCCAAAATCTTTACTTGCACCTAAGGTCGGCTCGTCAGTCAAGCTCTGACGTAGCACTTCATCTAATGACAAATTATCATTAGCAGAGAGTTCAATACCGTAGGAGTGCTTTAAATCTGCTACTTTGGTGTAGCCTTTCAACTTCAATTCACCCGTAGGTAATTCATAATGATTGGCTTCTGCAACACCAGAGCAAACCAGATCAACAAACTCACGCACATCGGGCTTCATCACAATAAATAAATGATCGCCAGCATACAGGAAGGTTGATCCCCTAGGTGGAATTACATTGTTTCCTCTGGTTATCATCGCCACTACTGTACCGTCAGGTAAAGCCATTTGGGATAAACGGCGACCAGAAGCCCGTGAGGTATCGCCCAATTGATACTCGACAATGTCAGCATCCACATCGCCTAAAGCAGTAATTTCCAGTGTCGCTGCAGGTGTCGCAGGAGGCGGTTCCGTAAGTCCTAAAGCGCGTGCAACCCAGGGTAATGTTGACCCCTGTATTGTCGCTGAAATTAACACGACGAAAAACACCACGCTAAAAATAAGACTGGCACCAGGCAGACCATAAATCAGCGGATATATAGCCAGAATAATAGGCACCGAACCACGTAACCCAACCCAGGATACTAGGGTAATTTCACGCGCATTAAAGCCAAAAATCTTCAGTACAGGGATTACCGACAAGGGTCGCGCGATTAAGGTCAGGACGATTGCAATCATCAGTCCTTCCTGCCAGACATCCAGCAAAGACGAAGGATTAATCAGCAAGCCTAAAAAAACAAACATAACAATCTGGCCTAACCATGCCAAACCATCGTGAAATAAAAAGGTACTGCGCTGAAAAACAAAACGACTATTCCCTATCACCACACCAGCGATAAAAATAGCTAAAAAGCCGCTGCCGCCAAGATTAGCTGCTACGCCAAAGGACAGTAAACCAAATGCCGCGACCATCACAGGATATAATCCAGAGGTCGTCAGATGGATACGATTAATAATACGTACTGATAACCAGCCTGCCGCTAAACCCACTGCGGAGCCGATACCCATTTGCTGGATAAACAGCATCAATAATCCAGTCCCTGGTTCAAGCCCTTTGACCATGATCTCCAATAAGCCAACTGTTAAAAAAATTGCCATAGGATCGTTAGTCGCACTTTCAATTTCTAATGTGGCTTTAAGGCGTGGGTTGATATGAATACCTGCATTACGCAGTAATGAGAATACGGCGGCAGCATCGGTTGAACCAACAATGGCACCAATCAGTAAACCGTAAAGTAAGGAAACATCTAGAATATAAGCCGCTGCAGCACCAGTGATCATGGCTGTCACCAATACGCCTAAAGTCGCCAACACAGAAGCAGGCTTCCACACTTGCTTAATCGACGCGATGGGTGTTTGCAAACCACCGTCAAACAAAATAATGGCTAAAGCTAAAGACCCAAGCGCGTGAGCAATTTGTGCATTATCAAAAACAATACCTCCAGGGCCATCCTCACCAGCTAACATGCCCACCATGAGAAAGAGCACCAGTACGGGTAAACCCAATCTCGCAGACAATTTACTGGATAAAATACCAAGAATAATCAAAATCGCGGCGAGGAGAATAATTTGATCGATCACAAACATAAATAGTTTCTCTTTAATTAATGTAGGGAAATTAAACCATTACAGAGCTTTTAATGACTGCGCCAGCTCTAAAATGATACTTCACTAAGCCTAATTGTCAGTTAGAAATCGTCAAATGCATGATGCATTTTGGTCTTGTAGTCAATGATTCCATTTATCCAAATGCTACGTGACCCACTTCACATTTCAACTTTGATAATTTCAAAAAATCAAAATTTACGATTGGCACTCAATAATGCTGTTTACCGTAGCAAGCTGGCCCTGCTGACTTGATTACGTCCATGCTTTTTAGCTAAGTATGATTGCTTATCTGCGGATTCGATAAGCGTTTGCCATTTCAAATGCCGATGAGGTTGAATACGCACAACGCCAGTTAATGGTGACCGCTTGGAAACTAGAGTAAATGTAAAGCGAGCACTGCGTTGACGATGAGTTATGTTCATCGCGCCTAAATGCTGAGTATCCGGTAATAGACAAATAAATTTCTCACCACCATAGTGCGCAACCAAATCGTTCGGGCGGTGTATCGCTGTGCGTAGTGCTTTTGTGACGAGACATATACATTGATCATCACTAGTGATGGTCACAAGGATCGCTGAAAAGTCTAATTCATTTAAATCAATTTTTTGCAACATTTACAAAATTTAATATTACACTCTTGGCGTGTAGGGCAAATTTAGCCAAATAGGAAAGCCATACCACACTGCGTTCTCTGACACTTTGCTCCTTAGAGAGGGAAGTAGAACGCAATCAGCAAGGCAAATACGCCGTACAATGAGCTTACGGCGACCAATGCACGCGCATCTACAACGCCTCGTCGAAATAGCTGCCATAGAAAAATAATAGCCAAAGCAGTAATGACTCCTGCCGCCATCAGTGAGCCATCAAAAAGCCATGGCGTAAAGAAGATACCCAACGCACTGGGAATCGTTGCCTGAATCATCATGGCACCAGAAATATTGGCCAATGCCAAGCGTTCCTTTCCTTGCCGTATCCATATGAGAGTGTTCATCATCTCGGGCAGCTCCGTCGCCACCGGACTCAGCAGCAATGCTACCAAATGTGGTGACCATTGTAGCGCTGTACCAATGGCCTCAAGTTGACCTACGAATATATGGGATGCAATGCCTATGACGATCAGGGACAACACGGCTTGCAGCGCCGCCCATTTTAACGATGGCTCCGTCACGGAAGGTTGAATTTTGAGAGGTTCAATCTCTTCATCTTCAGGCGCTGTGTCGCTCTCCTGAATTTCGCGCCAGACATAGATTGCGTAGGCTACGAGAAACAAGACACCCAGCCACGGCTTGATGGCAAAGGCGATTAGGCCAAGTGCCACTTTCACTACAAACACTGCGAGAAAGGCGAGCTGGTCGTGACTCATACGGGCGTGATCGGCACGTACATGATACGTTTCCCGTTGAAGGCGGCGATGGTGGTAAATCAGTGCCAAGCCGACCACTGCATAGGCTAAGGTAGCGAGCACGAGCGGACCGCCCATGGCTGCGCCGACGCCAATGTCCTTTTGCTCTGGTGTTTTGCCGAAGACAACGGCAATGAAGGTCACCGCCGTTTCAGGTAGTGCTGTACCGAAGGCAGCAAGTACTGAACCCACTGCTGTCGCGCCAAGATTCAAACGGCGGCCGAACCATTCGATGCCGTTGACGAAGTATTCGCAGGCCAAATAAATGGTACCTGCTGAGATGAAAAACAGAGTAAGAGTAAGGATCATGTGAGCAATCCGGCCGGGCGAGCAATAATCCAATGGCACGACAACACTGCTCGCCCGGCTGGGAAAGCGTATTGCGGCCAAAGGTCTCGCCTAGCTCTCCGCATTCGCAGAGGCTGACCACGCCATGAGGTGTTAGACCTCAATTTTGTTGACGTGGACTCCTTAGTGGGAGGCTAAGGATGACTACTCCCCAATGACAATGGGGGCATTTTACCGTTCTTGCAGGTAAATGTCGCCATTAGGTTTTAGTGTACTCATAATTTCAAGCTCTGTGTATTGTATTGATTTTACGTTGTTATTTTGTTTTTCTGCTCAGAAGTTGAAAATAGTAGGTATGCGGGAAACAACAACTTTGACAGATCTATTTTGTGATCTTTTGATCTTTGCTTTATGCGCCCTTTCTCTTAGCTTTGTTAGACTTATGGTAGTTGAGCTGCGAAATTATAGGCAGCATATGAAGAAATTTTCGATAATCGTATTCATACAAATTTTGGAATATTTCGTTTATCAGGAATGTTACAGGCATCAGTGGAAGAACCTAGGTATGGCGGCTCGCAATCGAAATCCCTCGGGCTAGCTATCCATTGCTTCTGGCTCACAATAACTGCAAATGAAAAACGCCATACCTGTAACCCTGCCGCCCGTATTTAATCGCGTTGACTGGGTCTCCACTATCATTAGGTTGAAGCTGTGATTTGTTTAACAGTACTATCGCAACAACCTTTGTTAACTCAACAAACTGGACTGCAGAACATTATGAAAAATAACCAACCGGCTCAACCCTCACGCCGGACAATCCTGAAACAAACACTTGCTGTCTCGGCCCTTTCGGTAACTGGGCTGGCGGCCTTATCGGTGCCCTCTATCTCTTTTGCGGCATCCCTCAGTAAAGATGAACGTGATGGTATGACACCTGAGGCTGTGATTGAACATTTTAAGCAGGGCAATCTGCGCTTCCGGGAGAATCGCACGGCGAAACATGATTATTTGGCGCAGAAACGCAACAGTATCACGGGTCAGTATCCTGCTGCAGTGATCCTTAGCTGCATTGACTCACGTGCGCCAGCGGAAATTGTGCTGGATGCGGGGATCGGCGAAACGTTCAATTCTCGTGTTGCGGGTAATATCAGTAATCGCGATATATTGGGCAGTATGGAATTCGCCTGTGCTCTTGCTGGTGCGAAATTGGTGCTGGTTATGGGGCATACCCGCTGTGGTGCGATACGTGGCGCTATTGATAATGCAGAACTAGGCAACCTGACGGGCCTGCTGAATGAAATTAAACCTGCTATTGAAAAAACAGAGTACACCGGAGAGCGTAAAGGGAGTAATTACGATTTTGTCGATGCTGTGGCAAGGAAAAATGTTGAACTGACTATCGAGAATATCCGCAAAAACAGCCCGGTACTGAAACAGCTGGAAGACCAGAATAAAATTAAAATCGTTGGTAGTATGTATCACCTTACTGGCGGTAAGATTGAGTTTTTCGAGGTATAACTGTAACAGAAGTCCGTAGCCCAAAAAGTCAGCCTCGCACTCTACTAAGAGATTATTAAATTTTATCTCTGATGCTAATGTATGTTTTGAGTATACCTAAAGCATACATCCAAATGAGACGGTTTTTCTGTCTCATTTGGATGTTATGTTTTCCTCATCTAAAGCCTAACGAGACATTTTTAATAACAATGGCCTTTTACGGTTATGCTCGGGTTTGAAGCAAAGATCAGGAGCTCGCCTTGCTGACGCAAACTCTGCGCGACAGAACACTATTGTAAACTGAACACTGCATTGAAATTAAGCACTACCAATAAAGCTGACCGTCATCTGTCTATCACTTAATGTGAGCTCAGTAAGATTTTATTGTCACTTAATCTGAGCCGAAGATTGCGCTAATTGCGAGCACAAGGAATTTCGATTGTGAGCCGTTACACCTAGGATTTGTTATCTACTGGCAGAGTTTATGAGCACTGATGGTTGGTCTGAGCTTAATTTAGAATTAGAACACTCTGCTAAAGTAATCAGAAGTATGGAGCCGGAAGTTCTTAAGCACTTGTCATGCACACCACTTTTTAATAGATAAACATAATTAGACAACATTTTTTTGCAATTAAAAATAGTATCGAATTTAGAAGTGATTTTGTTGTTTAGCAGCTGTGATATTGGAAGGTTCTTAAACGAAGTTTGTACATATATTTATTATAAATCAATGGTTAATATTACATGTTTCCGTAGTCGTGCTAAAATATTGACCCTGCTTTATCGTCTTTCATCTTCATTTATTTTCGTTCTCTAAAGCATGTAACTTCATGTTATCAATAGTTACATTTCTTTAATTGGATTCGTTGTCATTCACATCAATTTAGTTTGCTACAACTTAGATGTGAGTACATATCTGTATATATTGGGTTCTGCGTCAGATTAGCTAAAATCACATGTACACAGGGTAATTAAAATGTCTTTATCTGACAATTGGTTACGTGCAATAAACGGCAAACCATATTTAGAGAAACCAGAGCTTGCAGACCGCGACGGCTTAAGCGTTCGTATTACCCCTGCAGGGACTATAACATGGCAGTATCGATTTAGGATTGATAATCCATCAGGGTGCTTAACCTTTGGTCTCTACCCGGATTTAGGACTTGCTGACGCATGTAAGCTGGTCCCTGCGTGACTAAATTCATGGGTAAATATTATAGATCCCCATGCGTTTTGGAAACCGCTTAACACATTCGAAGGCCGATCAGTTCTGCTTTACTCGAGATATTATAAGAACAGTGGAACTTATATCACTCGCCATGGCGCTTTCCCACGGCAAGCGACCGGGTAATGTTGCTTCCATTAATGAGCTGGTCCGCGATATGAAACCAAGACTGGCATATCCACGATTTTAGACGGACATTATCGACCAGAATATCGGAAGCTGGGGAATTTATAGCGTTACTGTGAGTATGGGATAAGTTCAGCAACCATGATAAATAGCGTTCCAAATTAGTTAATGTACATAACTTAACTATTATGTTGCTGCTGACATTCATGACACCAACCCGCTAATTCAAGCTGTGGGCTCGATAAGGTAAATTCTGCTTGGCTAACATTCAACTGTAACTGTTCAACAAGAGCAGTGGGCAATGCTATCTCTGTGACTTTTTGACAAGTATTACAAATTAAAAATTGATTGTGAATGTGATGATCGCATACATGATGGCAGGCAATATACTTATTCACCGTTAATAACTTATGCACTAATTGTTCCTGTACTAAGAAATCCAACATGCGATAGATAGACATTATGGGTAAACTCTCGCCCAAACTTTGTTTTAACACATCGGCAATTTCATAGGCAGACAAAGGAACATCATGTTCCTGTAATACGATAAGTACTTTTTTGCGCTTACTGGTAAGATTGATGCCTTTTTCTTCACACTTTTTCACTACTTCACGCAGTAAATCAAGATTTTTTCCTGTCATAGAACTGCCAATTTTTTTGAAATGATCATACTTGAACAGTTTACCTGATCCACCCCTTCTAATGACAATCTTTGTTAGCAATCATCAGTCACCATACCGAGTGCTGTTCTGATTGCCATTTACAATCAGTAACTTAATTTGCTTTCATTCATATTGAACTCGACTGATACATAATGATACGTTGTAACATATCATTTTTTTTCAGAAGTAATCATATGGAGACGACCCACAAAATGAATTCCCACAAATACCTTCTGTTATTAGGTGTTGGCACTTTAGCTGTTTCAGCAGAACCTATTGAACGTATCAATGTCACTGGGCATGCTTTAGAAAAACCATTAAGCCAAAGAATACAAGCCAGTAAAATCGAACTCAGCGGCGATGAACTAAATAATCGTAAAGCCGATACCTTAGGAGAAACTTTAAGCCAATTACCGGGAGTAGACAGTGGTTTTTTTGGTAGCTCATCGGGTAGGCCACAAATCCGTGGATTTGGTGGAAACAGGGTTAAAATGTTGCTCAATGGAACTCAAGTTGAGGATATGTCGTCGGTGAGTGAGGATCAATACATCCCCATCGAGCCCTTTCTTGCTGATAGTATCTTGGTCATTAAAGGTCCTACAGCTGTGATTGCCTATGGTGGGCAAGCGATGGCAGGCATTGTTGATCTCCAAGATGGTCGTATTCCATTGAGCCCAATCAATGGGTTTAACAGTCGCGCTGAAGTGAAAGCTGGCTTCAATAGTACAAGTACCGCACTGGCAAAACTTACCGCATGGAATGAATCTTTTAACTTTGCGCTGAATATGATCAACAAAGACCGTGGTGACTACGATATCCCTGGATATTCTAAAGACAGTGATTGTAAAACGTGGTCAAAAGTCGTAGGTGCCGCACAGTTTGCCGATCTATGCCAAATCAAATATGCGCAACCTGTGTGGCAGATGAACAATCAATTAAAACGCTATGAAGATGCTACACCTTTAGAACAACAAATTATCACCGACTACTCAATAGACAGTAATGGCATTGTACTTAACAGCAGCCACCACACATCATCATTCTCGGCAGGCGGAAGCTACACTGGCCAACAACGTCTTTTGGGTTTGGCTTACGGTTATACGGACACTCATCGCGGTATTCCGGGATTCATGCGTCGTGGCAGCAGCGCACCAGTGGATTTTGATCAACGGGGTAATATTCGAATTTTTTCCCGTGGTGATCGCGTAGATATGAAGTATGTCGAAAACTGGGATGACAATTGGATAAACTCATTTAGCCTCGATGGCGCCTATTCGAATCAAGTCGATGATGAGCATATGGCAGAGGTATCCGTCAACCAATTCGAACTTACCTCTTGGGTCATTAGCCCTAAGCTCTATCATAGTTGGACATCAAACTTCGATGGTGTCTTAGGATTACAGTACGACACTAAAGCCTATAAAGGGGAGGGCTATGACAATTACATGCCTGATGTCGATAGTCAAAACTATGCAGCCTATACGCTACAAACCCTGCACTTTGGTCCGGTTACTTTTGAGTTTGGAGGTCGTTATGATGCGATTAAGCACCAAGTAAACGCAGAGGGTTACAAGGTAGGTCGAGGCTCAGGAGCGAATGTTAAAGATAGAAATTTTTATCTCCAAAGCTACTCAGGATCACTGCAATGGGACATATTGCAAAATTGGTCAACACGAGTCAATTACGTTCATGCCGAGCGTGCTCCTGAAATGAATGAGCTTTACGCCAGTAACCCACACTATGCTCTGTTAATTGAAGAACAGGGCAGCTCAAATCTTAAAAAGGAAATTAATCACTCCTTTGAAATAAATACCATCGCTAAAATCGCCGATTTACAGCTAATGGCAAGTTGGTATCAAAATCAATTCAATGATTTTATTTATCTTGGTAGTACAGGCCTTGAGCGTAATGGTACTTATGTTCGTGAATGGCGCCAAGCAGATACAAACAATCAAGGGTTAGAGGTACAAGCTATCTATACCTTCCCGTGGCAAAGGTGGGGAGTTTTTGAGCTCAGCGCATTTACTGACAGAGTGAGAAATACTCCTCGATATCAATATGATGGTAGTTATGACATCTTTAGTACTCGCCCACCTCTCGCAGGTGAGCGGGACGAATACTTTCGCCGCAGGTTAGAAGGCACTTCAATGCCTCGAACACCACAATCCAAAACAGGCACTGCACTAAATTGGCAGTATGATGCGCTTACTGTGTCCATCGATTATGTTCGCTATCATTCACAAGGTGACGTTAGCAGATTTGAGAGGCCCTCTGAATCTTATGCTTTGCTCGGAGCCAATATCACTTTAGATCAAGTCATTTCGAAAGTGCCGACTCAATTCTACCTAAGCTTAGATAATCTTACCGATGTAGATGCGCGCCCACATAACAGTTTCCTAAGGCATTTATCCCCTATGCCAGGTCGCTCAGCGGCTATTGGTGTCAGAGTGCAATTCTAAAAAGTTTCCTTCAAGGCTAATGGCCTTGAAGGTTTTCATTTGATTTCTTGATACCCAAGGCCAAAAATCTAACCTCCTTCAATTCAAGCCGCGACTTGCTGTTTTTTATCCCATTTTCCGAGAGATGTTTTTAAGTCATGACGGACCCTAAGCGTTTATCTGATGAAGCCTATTCAATGATATTTCTTACATAATATGGAAAAGTCATCCATTGGATTGAGTAAGAAATCTTTACCGACAATGGAAGTCATTTCTGATTCAGATATAAAAGGATTGTCAATTTTAAAAACTAATCGTTGATTCAATTTACTTTTTATCAAAAAATCGCAATGGCGTTGATAAAATAATTGGTCAAATTGACCATTATCGATAATTCTCTGGAGGCCAATTTGTATTCGCTGAGCTAAGCGAGGTTTGTTAGGCGAAACATAATAATATGTCGCTAGTGGAATATGTAGCATGATGCTTTCATCAACAACGAGATCTGGATATTGTTGATTAAACTGCTCAACCTCCTGAAATACTTCATTCACTCCGCGGCCAAATGTTATAAACCGTCCTTTTGATAACATATTAAATAAACTGTCATATTGATTGCTTTCTATAATCTTAAATCCTGCTTGTTGCATGGCAACTTTAGTCGACCATTGGCTACCTGAACCAGTATCAAGAGCAGTTAACTGCGCTAGCGAGGTGATTTGGGCTAACCTAGATACATTTTCCTTTTTAATAATAAAAATTCTAAATCCCTGAATGCCTTTTCTAATGGGAATTTTTATTGGAATAAGCTGTTTATTCCACTGTAGGTTAGAGGCTTCTGCAATAACATTGATGGTTTCACCCTCTTGTAATGCTCTGAAGATACGATTTCGACTCATTATTAGATCTGAGACTTGCAGTGATGCTTCACCAAAATCGGCTTTGGTTGCATCAATAACTAATTGTAAAAGGTCATAAGTATACTGATATCTGTGATCAAGCTTGGATTCTGACTGATTGATAATGAATTGATCATTAGCATAAGTGACGGGTATGTTTGCCAAGACCCACAGGGAAAGAATACAAAAAATAATGCCCAGTCGCTGTAAATTATCCATCAATAAACTCATTGCTAGAGGTTGAAATTGATTCGGTGTGCTTATTTTAGCAGTAGCCTAGGTGGCTTGCGGGATAAAGAAACAGATGATAAGTGTAAATGATACATTTTTTTAGTTTGGGTTTATGTGAGTTGTAAATCAATTTAGACACCCCAACGGTGTTGGCACTGGGTGCGAGTGGCTCGCAGAATATTTTAAAGTCCTTATGTTCTTTAGCCATAGTGTTTTTAATATGGCTTTACGTTATATATGCATAAACGTGTTTGTAGTCTGGCAACAATTTTGGGGGAAGTTTGAAGGTCGTGTTTATTGCGTTAATCATTTATGAGAACGTGCTTTGAGCGTTTAACCAGCGCTGGCGTATGCTCCACGTTTTTACAGTGCTATCACTTTGGCTCTACTGCTGATGTTGAACATATAAATTGACCACTCAAGGCCCAGAGAGGACATCAATGAACTCGGATAAAATTTTAGAATCTGCACAAGCAACCTTGTCTGGATTAATACCATTTCCTCAAATTGTCGGCAATCTTATTGCTGAAGGTGTCGAGTATTACTATGTAGACTATGCCTCGAAGTCATTTACTTTCTATAGCGCAGCAGGTTCTACAGTGCAATCACCTTTATCATTTGAGGGGCTTCCATTAATTGCTGAAAATTTTAATGTGATTGAACTCAGAGCTGCCATCTTGGATAGTCAGCAGCATGGGCAAAATTTTCGGCTTTTCTGCCAGCGCGCTATGAATGCAGGAGTTCAAGGTTATTTCGTGTTTTTGCGAGGTAAACGTGTAACCTATTTTGGCCGTCAAGGTGACCAGCATACCGAATGGTTTTCTGGCGCTAAGCCGAGCGATGTCTAACAATGCTGACTAGGCTCGCCACTTTCTGGGCAGGGTGCATCGTGAGTTTTACATTGGGTGAATGGTTATGTGAAGTTCATTGTATACGTCATTTACATCTTCCTGTGCTTAACGTTATAGAACACTGGAGGCATAAATATGCTACCACGTAATGTCACTACTATTTCTCGAATGCCGATTTACGGCATCAAGAAAATTAAGTCATATCTTGCGATGGTAATGGTTTACGGAGTGATTTTAATTGGTATTGGACGGTACAATTGCGGTTAAATAGGAGAATAATGTCTTATGTACCATCAATTTCTAAATGAACCTATGGTGCTTGATATTGAAAAGGCATCAATACTCACATTACGGCTACCCGACGATGTGAGTGATTTTATTGTGTCGCAGGCGATCAATGCCCCTTTACTAGAGATTATCGTCATCGCTGAAGCCGGAATTCAGCAAAATATAGTCATCCGCTTCCAGCCGTTTATGGGTCTTAAGGTCGAATCGTTACCGCAAAGCCCTCAGGCTTTCAATACACCAATAACACGCAGCCTTGGGCAAGGTTTTAGGCTTTATACACGGATGGGAACTGCTGCGAAATTTTGTGCGGCTGAATTGAGGCGAGGTGTATCTTTTACCTTAGATACGACTCGTCATTTAGGTGCAGATAATGACTTAATAGGTGCAGATAGTTACTTAACTTTTGCCTTACAAGCCAATTCAAAGTTTGAGTTAGTACCCTTAGAAGCGGATTTACGGGTTTTGCATGAGCCCAAAGCGTTAATGGTTGCTAAAGCACTGTTAGCAAGGCACTACGACTATGCCGCATCATCTGAATCTCTTGCAATTTACATGACTGAAATCGAGCAGGTTAGATTAGAATTGCAGGCGTTTATGCGTGGGGAGCTTGGTCAATGTCATGCCAGCCTTGCTGATGAAGTATTAAGGATCGATCCCTTGCTACTGCAAAAACAACAATGGTTATTTAGAACCTATACCCATATGTTTGAGCGACCAAACTACAGCCGCGCTGCTAATGATGTCGATAACACTGATAAGCTATTAAGAAAATTAGAGTGTTATGAATTACTCGCTTCACCGGAATTGATCCTGATGGTAGACCGATTGATGGAAGACGAAACGTAAACTTTTTTACCCAAATTTAGCTAAATGATAAGAGTCCATTATGCATTATTTATGTCCCCTGTGTGCCGCCCCACTGACGTTAACGGAGCGAACTTGGGGTTGTTCACAGCAACATAAGTTTGATATGGCCAAAGAAGGCTATGTCAACTTATTACCTGTACAGAAGAAAAACTCAAAAGATCCTGGTGATAATAAACAGATGATGTTTGCTCGGCGTGAATTTTTAAACGCGGGTTACTATCAAGGTTTGAGTGATAGAGTGAATGAGCTCGCGCTTGAGTTTAGTGCCGAAGCAAAACAAATCCTCGATATAGGCTGTGGGGAAGGGTACTACAGTCAACGTTTATTCTATGTGTTGAGCCAGCACCATGATTGCAATTTACAAGGTATAGATATTTCTAAGTCTGCAATTAAATATGCAGCTAAACGTTACCCTAATTTGCAATTTTGTGTCGCAAGTGCCTATGAAATGCCAATCGCATCCCAAAGTGTCGATCTTGCCATTCGTATTTATGCCCCTTCAAAAGTAGAAGAGTTACAACGGATTATGGCTGATGGAGGCTTACTGATAACGGTTTCTCCGGGACCTTTACACCATTTTGCGTTGAAACAACAAATTTATGCTGAGCCAAGATTACATCCCGTTTCCACAGCGCATATTGCTGGATTTGAGTGTCTGCATCAGGAGCGCTTAATCTCCCAGTTAGAACTGGCAAACAGTGAACATATTGCTCATTTTTTAGAAATGACGCCCTATGCTTGGAAGTTTACTCATGCCCAAAAGCAAGCATTTGCGTTGCAAGGACTGAACTGTGAATTGGATTTCCAAATTGAAGTGCATCGGATTTCAAAGTAAGCGATAAGATTAAGCTATTGAAATAAAGTATTTAAAATGCTTAACTGTACTTGCTAAACAGCATGAACCTAGTGTTCTGCTAGCCGGTTGCAAAACCGTAAAGTAGATTTAGGCAAAATAAATAATCCAAAGTGTCGCAGTGTGTTGACTTATCTTTAGAATGGTTTATAGTCTTATCAGCTTGAAGGTTGGGCTTATATTTATGTGTTCAATACGACCAGTTCGTCCTGTAAACATAAGTAATACCGGCATTTTCCAGCTCCACCCGCCGTTAAGGCTTTAATTTTTTATTTACAGGATTTATATTATGTCTCAAGTTACTGGTGTTGTTAAGTGGTTCAACTCTGACAAAGGTTTCGGATTCATTGAGCAAGAATCTGGTCCAGATGTATTCGTACACTTCCGTGCGATTAACTCTGACGGTTTCAAAACTCTTGATGAAGGCCAAAAAGTGTCTTTCACTGTGACTCAAGGTCAAAAAGGTCCACAAGCTGAAAACGTAACTATCATTGGTTAATTTTCAGTGCTGTTAGCCTAGAGCTAATAGCAATGGATTAAAGGGCTATGGTTAATTCCGTGGCTCTTTTTATTTGTGCGAAAATAAGATTTCATTTAGTTTAGATTGTTGAATCCAGTATAAGCGACAAGACCCACTTAACATGTCGCATTAATTTAATGCTTAAATCTGAAGTTAATCATCTAATCTTTCTCTGTTAGATCCCAATTTTGATATCTCCAAAATTTTCAATAAAACCATTTGATACACTCTCCTTATTTTTACCCCTGTAACATTCAATTCCATTATATGCTAACTCTTAACGCTTGCTCTTATCGAGTTTATTTTTTGCGTAATCTTATATTCAATGTCGAACGCGAATGTGTCTAATCATTCATTTTTTGTAAATCAGTGGCTTCAGGTGTTGCCGAATATGATTGGTGCATTTACATTTCTTGCACTTAGTTATCCTACATATACTAAGCTGCACCTAAGGCTGAAAGCCTTGTAGTAAAGAGTTGAGGCTGGCAAAGCATTTAGTGCTTGATATTAAAGAACACTAGCTTATTTATGATGTAGTTTGGAGCCGACCAAAAAATGAATATTGCTATTGAGATGCCTTGCATTTCGTACATTTAAGCATTTCTGACAGAAGCTTTAGGTTGCTAATCCAACTTAATTATCGGCTACTTTATAGCGGAATAATGTTCTCCCTCGACTAGTTTCCCTAACTTATAAAGGAGAGGTCTACAGTTAGCACTAAATGGATTAAGTGCCCTTTCTACTGGCGGTATTGGCCTAATATTTTGTTAGCATGTTTATTGCTTCTAATGTGACGTTAGTGACAATACAAGAATACTTAAAGTTGAGAACTATATACCGAGGATCTTTTGATGGGTTATGTTATTCAAGGGACTACGATTAAGCCGAAAAATGGATAGAGCTAAATTTAAATATTGTGGAGTATTAAGTGTAAATAAAAAAGCCATGCAATTGCATGGCTTTTCTGGTTTAGCTTAAGTGATTATGGACGTGCCATATCAGACTCTGCACCATTAGCGAGTTTGATTTTGGCAGTAGACTCTTCGTTCGCAGTATTCTCATACTCTCGTCCTTTAGGGACTGCCACTTGTTCTCTCACTTCAACGACAGGCTTGGTCATATCCGAAGACACCATAGAGCCAAAGCGGCTGGCCGCTTTCGGCTTGATGACAACAACTGCATCCGTGATTTGCGGTGTTGTTGGAGCTGTTTGTACTGTGGCTTGAGGCTTAGCGATAGCAGCCGGTCTGGCCATTGGCGCAGAGGCTGTTGCTTTCACGGCTTCTTTTACTTCAGCGCTCGGTGCAACACTTGGCTCGACAAGTGTTTCGGTTTTAGCTGCTTCAGTTTTGGGTACTGCTACTGATTTAGTCACTGAGCTTTCAACTGATGGGACTACAACGACTACGGCTTCAGCAGTAACGCTGGTCACCTGAGTTTCAACGATTGACGCAAGGTCAACTTTTACGTCAGCAGCCTTTGGCTCTTCCGCTTTCGTTTCAGTGGTTTTAGTCACAACAGGTTTAGTTTCAACTTGCTGAGTTTCAACTGCTGCAACGTCATTTGCTTGAGGCTGAGGCTCAACTTTTGCTTCTACTTTAACAACAGCAGGAGCTTCAACAGCTGGAGTTGAACTTGTTTCAGCTATTTCGACGTCAGCAGTTTTAACGGCCGGTTCAGTTACCGCTGTTGTTTGAGTTGCAACAACAGGAGTTTCCACTCGAACACTGACGATTTCGCTTGGGTACTCTTGGTCCGCACCTAATTCGTCATTAGGAACGAATTGCGCTGGCGTTGATGTCCCTTGGTCATCTTCGTCGCGACGACGACGTTGACCCGCTGCACGAAGGTGGCGAGGACTACGACGGCTACGACGTTGACCATCTCTTTGCTCGCGTTTTGATTGATCATCAGCATTAGCATTTTCGTTGTCTGCATCAACTTCGCTATCTTGCGATACTGCATCCGCTGCTACAGTATGAGCTGCTGTGTCAACCAAGGTGTTTTCAGCTACGTTAATAGCATCAACCGCAGGTGTTTCTACTACAGTAGAAATTACAGTTGCCTCTTCTAGCACAATATTTTCTTGCGCTTCTTGAGCAGGTGCAGCTTCCTTACGAGGCTGGCGACGTGTTCTTGGCGCTTTAGTTTCTACTGGCGTTTGGGCAATGACTTCAGCTTTGGCATTAACACTGATAGTACTTGCCGCTGCGGCGTTAAGGGCTGCAATTTCCGCTAACACTTCTGCTGCATCTTCAGGTGCAATTGGGATCGCATTATCTGGCGTATTATGGCCATTATCGATACGCACCTTACGACGCATGTTACGGCGCTGACGACGCTCGCGGGCGACTTCTTGCTTAGGGGCATCATCTGCTTCAATGTCGGCAACAACATCTTTTGGCGCTTGTACGCGTGGCTTCGGTTCAGCTTTAGCTGGACGTTTAGCCGCTTCTTCTTTTTCGCGTACTGGACGTTCTTGTGTGCTGACTACTGCATCAGTCGGCTTTTTTGGATTGCGGCTACGCGGCTCACGAGTGCCTTCTTTTGCTTTGTCGGCATCTTGGGCATTGCGTGGGCGGCGAGTGTCATTACGACGGTTACGGCGATTTGCGTTAGCCGCACTGGTATCAGTTGCTTTAGTTTCAACAACTTTTACGGGTTCAGCTTTTTCACTTGGCGCAAACATGGCACTGATTGCACTCACAAGCTTGCTGAAGAAGCCAGGTTGTGGCGCTTCAACTTTCACCGTTGGTGATGGGGCTTGTTCTACTTTTTGTGGCGCTGCAAAACCTTTTAATGCCGGAATAGGCGCCGCAGTACGTTCCAGTTTGCGTGGCTCATACAATTTGGCTTCAGGATGCTCTATACGCTTATAGCTTGATTCACTGATTTCATCATCACTACGGTGACGGATCACGCGGTAATCAGGCGTCATCATGTGTGCGTCAGGTATCACATACACTTCAACATCGTGACGCTGTTCTGTGATGCGAATGGCTTTGCGTTTCTCGTTTAACAAGAAAGCTGCAACATCCACAGGCACAATCGCTTCGATTTGTGAGGTGTTTTCTTTGATGGCTTCTTCTTCCATCAAACGTAAAATTGACAGTGCTAAAGACTCGGTACTGCGAATCGTGCCTTGGCCATGACAGCGAGGGCAGATATGCGCTGCAGATTCTTCTAAAGAGGGACGCAGACGTTGACGCGACATTTCCATCAAACCGAAACGAGAAATGCGACCTAACTGCACGCGAGCACGATCATGGTGCACAGCATCACGTAAACGGTTTTCAACTTCACGCTGATGACGCACTGGCGTCATATCGATAAAGTCGATAACCACTAAGCCACCTAAGTCGCGGAGACGCAATTGACGGGCAATTTCATCGGCGGCTTCGAGGTTAGTGTTAAGTGCTGTTTCTTCAATATCGCCGCCTTTAGTGGCACGGGCAGAGTTGATATCGATTGAGGTTAACGCTTCAGTTGGGTCGATAACAATCGAACCGCCAGATGGCAGACGTACTTCGCGTTGGAAGGCGGATTCAATTTGTGATTCGATTTGGAAGTGAGTGAATAATGGCACTTCAGCTTCGTACAGTTTTACGCGCTCAACGAAATCAGGGCGAACTAAGGCGATATGTTGCTTCGCTTCTTCAAAAATACGTGGATGATCGATGAGGATTTCGCCCACGTCACGGCGTAAATAGTCACGAATAGCGCGAACTATCACATTGCTTTCTTGGTGAATTAAGAAAGGTGCGCCTTTAACTTGTGAAGCTTCGGTGATCGCCGCCCAGTGGTGTTGTAGAACTTTTAAGTCCCACTTTAACTCGGCAGATTCTTTGCCTACACCCGCAGTACGCACGATAAGACCCATGCCCGCAGGCACTTCTAAGTCAGCCATCGCTTCTTTTAGCTCAGTGCGTTCATCACCTTCGATACGACGAGAAATCCCGCCAGCACGTGGATTGTTTGGCATTAATACTAAGTAAGAGCCTGCAAGGCTAATGAAGGTCGTTAAGGCTGCACCTTTATTGCCGCGTTCTTCTTTGTCAATTTGGACAATAACTTCCTGTCCTTCACTGACCACTTCTTTGATATTTGGGCGACCTTGGAACGAATATCCCTTCGGGAAATATTCTCTAGCGATTTCTTTCAGTGGCAAAAAGCCGTGACGATCGGCGCCGTAGTCGACGAAAGCGGCTTCTAAAGACGGTTCTACGCGGGTAATTTTACCTTTGTAAATGTTTGATTTTTTTTGCTCATGACCTGGGCTTTCAATGTCTAGATCATACAGTTGTTGCCCATCAACAAGGGCAACACGCAACTCTTCTGATTGAGTTGCATTGATTAACATACGTTTCATGATGACGTCATTCTTCTTTAAATAGAGGTCATCAAACATCGCGCTTCGCTGCATTACGGGCCTAGCAGTAGGTCAACTGAGCCTCACGGCTGGTGGCTAGGCAAGAGGTGCGCATTACTGTTAGACGCAGTCGCTGCGTGTCGCATCCTATTTATGGCTTATTTTTTAATGATTACAAAAACAAGGAATTCGTTGTAAAACATCAACCAACCCCATAAATTCTTTAGTTTCGTTCCGGTAATGCCCAAGTCGAATCGGTTTGTCTGACGACAAGTTAAAATATCCTTCGAAATCGGGGAGGAAAACCTAGGGTAAACCTTATTAAAGTAAGGTGACTTTCTCGATTTAATCGTAAAAAACGCATTTGTGGTATTTTTACTCTATATACGATTTGCAAATCAATGATTTGCTATCAAGAAAATCTTTTTTTATCCGTTAAATTTTCCGCTTGGGATCAGGGCGTTGTGAACACTTTATTCACGGCTTATCCCTAATCGCTGGTGAAATATAGCAATAATCAAAAAATTCAGCAATGGAAAGGCACAATTCTTCTCAGTTGTTGTACAATGGCGACCGTTATAATTAGATGGCGCATCATGAATATAGAATCCACCTCACAACAGGTTCAGTTGATCACGATTGATGAAGATCACTTCGAACAGCGTATCGATAACTACTTAATGACCAAGCTGAAGGGCGTGCCGAAAAGCATGATCTATCGCATTGTCCGCAAGGGCGAGGTTCGAGTGAATAAGAAACGCATCAAACCCGAGTACAAGTTGCAGATTGGCGACATAGTACGTATTCCGCCAGTCCGAGTGGCAGAGCCGGATAACCGTACCGCACCATCGGCGAACTTAAGTAAAGTCTCGCAACTCGAAGATCGTATTTTGCATGAAGACAATCATTTGATCGTGCTGAATAAACCGGCTGGCATTGCCGTGCATGGTGGTAGTGGAGTCGATTACGGTGTGATCGAAGCATTGCGTTCACTGCGTCCTCAACAAAAGTTTTTAGAGCTAGTACATCGTCTCGATAAAGATACTTCGGGTGTGTTGTTGGTGGCGAAAAAGCGTAGCGCGCTTAAACATCTGCATGATCAGCTTCGGTATAAAAAGATGCAGAAAGACTATTTGGCCTTAGTTAAAGGTGAATGGTCTGCTCAAGATAAAGCCGTTAAACAGCCTTTATTGAAAATCACCCTTAAATCGGGTGAGCGCATAGTGCGTGTTAATGCTGAGGGTAAGCCTTCAGAAACACGCTTTAAAATTATGCAGCGTTACCAAGGTTGTACTTTAGTAAAGGCAAGCCCTGTCACTGGACGTACTCATCAAATTCGGGTGCATTGCCAATTTGCTGGCCATCCTATCGCCTGTGATGATAAGTACAGCGAGCAAGGGTTTGACGATAGCATGCGTGCATTAGGTTTAACTCGACTCTTTTTACATGCTGCTGAATTGATGTTCATTCATCCGGAAAATGATGAAGTGATGCGGGTTTCAGCGCCTTTAGATGAAAATTTGTCGCAATTACTCGATAAGTTAAAGCGTGCGTAATCGACGGGGATAGGTTTCAAGGATGAAGATAAAGCAATACGATTTAGTGATTTTCGATTGGGATGGCACTCTGATGGATTCCATCGGTAAAATTATCACTTGTATTGAAAATATGGCTAAGGCATTGCAGTTACCTATCCCAACTGAAAGTGACATTCGCGATATTATTGGTCTTTCTATGACAGAAGCGCTGCGAGTCCTGTTCCCTGAGGGGCTTAATTGCAGCGCTTCTTCTGCCAATTCTCAGCATCAGCAGCATTCTAATAATGCATTCAGCCAAGGCGAAAATGATCAATATCAGCAGATGCGCGCTGAGTTTAAAGCACAATATTTGCATTTAGACACCACGCCAACGCCCTTGTTTGTACAAACTCCAGCGTTAATTGATGACTTGCATAGCCAAGGCTATAAGTTAGCCGTCGCAACTGGTAAAGCCCGTGCGGGACTTGATCGCGTCTTTGAGCAAACAGGCTTAGGTCGATACTTTGTTGCATCACGCTGCGCCGATGAAGTGCACAGCAAACCCCATCCTGAAATGATCTCAAGTTTGCTGAAAGAATTGAATATTGCCCCGAACCGAGCCTTAATGGTGGGTGATTCTCTGCTGGATTTGACCATGGCGGCCAATGCCGGGATTGATAGCGTTGGCGTGACCTATGGCGCCCACAGTGCCGACAAGTTGCTGCTGGCAAAACCTATCGCCTTGATAGATTCACCAAAGCAATTACTGCAATACCTCTAACACTGCTATTTAATGCTGGAGCGGCAATACATGCCGCTGCGCATGAGACTTCCTTATCACTTTTATTTACGTCTCGTCTTCTTGTCGATGAAACGACTCTGTAGCCCAGTATTTTTAATGCGCGTCATCGATTCAATAAACAGAGCAAAGCCTTGGCAAACGTTTAAGCGAGAACGTCTACACCTTGGGCTAACAGCATTTCCGTCAGTAATATCAGTGGTAAGCCAACTAAGGTATTGGGATCGCGACCTTCGAGCTCTGTAAATAACGCGATACCTAAACCTTCGCTCTTAAAACTGCCTGCACAGTAGTAGGGCTCTTCCTTTTCTACGTAGGCCACAATCTGCGCATGGCTAAGGTGCCTAAAATGAACCGTAAAGGGTTCAACCTCAGCGGTCATAGCGCCAGTTTTGGCATTATAGAGTGCAAGACCAGTATAAAAGGTGATGGCCTTGCCTGAGGCTTGAGTGAGCTGCGCGACGGCATTATTAAAATGATGGGGTTTACCGATAATCTTGTCATCAATGACGGCAACTTGATCGGAACCAATAATCAGACCATCGGGGAATTGTTCTGCTCCCGCGACGGCTTTTGCTTTGGCTAATCGCAGCACTAAAGCATGGGCCGATTCTTCGAGATACGCTGTTTCGTCAATATTAGGATTGCAGCATTCGAAGGGTAACCCGAGTTTTTGCAGTAAAGATTGTCGATATACAGACGTCGAAGCTAAGATTAATGGGGTTGGCATAATGAGATATCCGCAAAAGAGTGACTCATATTGTGACCAATCAATGCGAGAGAGTACAAGAGTTTCGTCTTTTACGGTTTCTTTTCAATGAATGCGACTATTTTAGGCGGCTTGCGCTTGTATGCGGTCCCATGCTTGGGTACTATTTCGCTTCCGTCAATTTCAATGTTGGGGCAGGGGAAAGGCTTAAGTCGCAAACTGGGACTTAAGTTAGCATTTTTTCTTTGACTCTAGCGTTTTCAAACTATAATATGCGCGCCTTATGCAAACAGTAAAGATACCGGTTTCAATTGATCCATTTCGCGCCGCCTCGAGTCGCCTAGTTTATCAGGGCGTTGTTCCTGGTGTGCAACTGAAAAGATTAACTGAGTTATGTGCCGGCGACTGTTCCGATGTGGCAGTGTCGCTTGAATGTGGCGTAGATTTACAGGGGATAGTCTACCTGAAAGGGAAGGCTGTGACGGAGCTCACTCTGATATGTCAACGTTGCATGACACTATTTACCACTGAGGTTACGGTCGAGTTTTGTTTTGGTCCATGTCGGACTAAGGCAGAAATCGATGAGCTCCCGGATGCGTATGACCCAATTGAGTGCAATGAAATTGGCGAAGTGCGTCTACATCAATTGATCGAAGATGAATTGATAGTCGCTATGCCGATAATCCCAATGCATCAAGAAATTGATTGCAGTGCAGGATCTAAAGACATGGTTGTAGGCGAGATAGAACCCGCTCAAGAGGAGCGTCCAAATCCGTTTGCAGTGTTAGAAAAACTGAAGAGCAAGTAATCGAGGAGACAGGCCAATGGCTGTACAACAGAACAAAAAATCACGTTCAAAGCGCGGAATGCGCCGTTCACATGACGCACTGAGCACTGCTCAGCTGTCTGTAGACGCTACCAGCGGTGAAATCCATATGCGTCACAATGTGACTGCAGATGGCTTCTATCGCGGTAAAAAGGTAATCAACAAGTAATTTGTTGGTTTCCTAATGACGAATCTGACGCTTGCGTTAGATGCAATGGGTGGTGATCATGGCCCCCACGTCACGGTGCCTGCAGCCTTGCGGGCACTACAATTACATTCTTTTCTTAAAATCATTTTAGTCGGTGACAAGACTGAAATTGATGTCTATCTACGTCAAGCCGAAGCGAGTTTACTTTCGCGCATAGAAATCATTCATACCGATGAAGTCGTTAGTATGTCCGATAGGCCTGTGCATGCCTTGCGTACACGTAAAAACAGTTCCATGCGATTGGCTATTGAGTTAGTGCGTGACGACCGCGCACAAGCGTGTGTAAGTGCCGGTAACACAGGGGCGCTGATGGCAATGGCGAAAGTATTGCTGAAGACCTTGCCTGGTGTTGATCGACCTGCATTAGTCAGTTGTTTACCTGCGGTGACTCAAAAACCGGTTTATTTGTTGGATTTGGGCGCGAATATTTCCTGTGACTCGGAAACCTTATTTCAATTTGCCGTGATGGGCTCAGTCCTGTGCGAAGCGGTAGATAAGAAATCTCGGCCAAAAGTCGCCTTGCTCAATGTGGGCGTTGAAGAAATTAAAGGTAATGACCAAGTTCAGCAAGCCGCGCAGTTGCTGCAACACACAGAACAAATCAATTACACAGGTTTTATCGAAGGGGATGAAATCTATTCCGGTAATGTGGATGTGATTGTTTGTGATGGGTTTGTGGGTAACATCACGCTCAAGACCTCAGAAGGTATTGCCAAGTTATTAGTACATCAGTTAAAACGGGGACTAACCCAAGGTTTATTCGTTCGTTTTCTGGCTAAACTTATCGCCCCTCGTATCCAGGCGGTGCTTAGTCAGATGAACCCCGACCACTATAACGGTGCAAGTCTGATAGGATTGCGCGGAATAGTTGTAAAAAGCCATGGAAACGCGGATGAAACTGCCTATTTACAAGCAATTAGTTTGGCAGTAACGGAAGCTCAACGTCGACTCCCTGAAATGATAAAAGATCGTTTGGAGTCGATTCTTTTAGATATAAATAACTGATCCCTCCTTATGCATACAAAAATTCTCGGAACTGGTAGTTATCTACCGGTGCAGGTGCGTAGCAATCAAGATTTGGAAAAAATGGTGGAAACCACTGACCAATGGATTGTTGAACGTACAGGTATATCAGAACGTCGCATTGCGGCTTTCGATGAAACCGTTTCAACTATGGGCTACCAAGCGGCATTAAAAGCGCTAGAAATGGCTGGCATAGAAGCATCAGATTTAGACATGATCGTTTGCGGCACCACCAGTGCTCCCAATGCTTTTCCGGCTGCGGCCTGTGAAATTCAAGCCATGCTTGGCGTGCATACCATTCCAGCTTTTGATATCGCAGCGGCGTGTTCAGGCTTTGTTTATGCTTTATCTGTTGCCGATCAATTTGTAAAAACGGGCGCGGCTAAAAAAGTATTAGTGATTGGTGCCGATGTACTGTCTCGCTTATGTGAGCCAGAAGATCGTTCAACTATTATTTTATTTGGTGATGGTGCGGGCGCTGTTGTGATAGGCGCATCCGAAACGCCAGGGATCATTTCGACCCATATTTATGCCGATGGTCGCCAAGGCGACTTATTGAAATGCGCTTTCCCACCACGTAAAGGCGAAACCTCTGAAGCGGTCGGTTTTATGACCATGAAAGGCAACGATGTCTTTAAAGTGGCTGTGACTCAATTGTCCCATGTCGTGACTGAGACGTTACGCATTAACAATATCGATAAGTCAGAAATTGACTGGTTAGTGCCACATCAAGCCAACTTCCGAATTATCAATGCTACCGCTAAAAAGCTCGATATGAGCCTTGATAAAGTCGTATTGACCTTAGCTAAACACGGTAATACTTCTGCCGCGTCAGTGCCCATTGCATTGGATGAAGCCGTACGTGATGGCCGTATTCAGCGCGGACAACTACTGCTGCTTGAGGCCTTTGGTGCTGGTTTTGCGTGGGGCAGTGCGCTCATTCGTTTCTAAGTTCTACATGTGTGTTCCACATGATTTTTCAATAAATTAAGTTAGCCATAGGTAATTTGAATATGGAAAATGTTGCTTTTGTATTTCCGGGTCAAGGTTCACAAGCCCTAGGCATGTTAGCCGAGCTTGCCGAATCTCATGCTGTTGTTGGACAAACCTTTGCTGAGGCGAGTGACGTCTTAGGTTATGATCTGTGGGCATTGGTTCAGCAAGGTCCTGTTGAAAGCTTAAATGAAACCGATAAAACTCAACCAGCCCTGTTAGCGGCGAGCGTGGCGATTTGGCGTACCTACGTGGCTTCAGGCAAACCTATGCCAGCTATACTCGCGGGTCACAGCTTAGGCGAGTATTCTGCTTTAGTTTGCGCGGGTGTGATGGATTTTAAAGATGCGATTAAGTTGGTGGAATTACGTGGTCAACTGATGCAGCAAGCGGTTCCAGCTGGCACGGGGGCTATGTATGCGATTATCGGTTTGGACAACGAGAGTATCGCTAATGCCTGCGCCGAAGTGGCTCAAGGGGACGTGGTGAGTCCAGTTAACTTTAACAGTCCTGGTCAAGTGGTCATTGCAGGTCAAAAAGACGCAGTTGAGCGCGCTGCAGCAGCTTGTAAAGCAGCAGGCGCTAAAATGGCGGTGGCTCTACCTGTCAGCGTGCCATCACACTGTGCATTAATGAAACCTGCGGCGGATAAACTGGCCGTGGCATTAAACGATGTACAGTTTAATACCCCAACAATTACTGTGATTAATAACGTTGATGTGGCATCACCCACCTCTGCTGATGACATTAAAGATGCGTTAGTGCGTCAGTTATATTGTCCTGTCCGCTGGAGCGAAACTGTTGAGCTAATGGCCCAAAAAGGCATTACCCAACTGGTGGAATGCGGTCCTGGTAAAGTATTGACAGGATTAGCAAAACGAATTAATAAATCACTATCAGCCCAAGCGGTTAATGATGTTGCTTCATTAGCAGCATTAACTGAGTAAGGAGTTTATATGAGTTTCAACCTGAATTTAACAGGCAAAGTGGCTTTGGTGACAGGTGCGAGCCGCGGTATTGGCCGTGCGATCGCTGAGACATTGGTCGAAGCGGGCGCCGTGGTTATTGGAACCGCAACCAGTGAGAAGGGCGCTGCGGCGATCCAAGAATATCTGGGTGACAAAGGTTTTGGTTTAGTGCTTAATGTCACAGATAGTGAATCTGTTACACATTTATTCGCCTCGATCAAAGAAAAAGCGGGTGATGTTGATATTCTAGTCAACAACGCGGGTATAACCCGTGATAATCTGCTGATGCGGATGAAAGATGATGAATGGCAGGATATTATCGACACCAACCTGACATCGTTATTTAGACTGTCAAAACCTGTGATGCGTACCATGATGAAAAAGCGCTTTGGCCGAATCATCAATATCGGTTCAGTGGTAGGCACCATGGGCAATGCAGGTCAAGTTAACTACTCGGCAGCAAAGGCGGGTTTGATTGGATTTACAAAATCTCTTGCAAGAGAGGTTGCATCTCGTCAAATTACAGTTAATGCTATCGCTCCTGGATTTATCCAGACCGATATGACAGATGAGCTGACCGAAGAGCAGCAAAAAGCTATCATGTCACAGGTTCCGATGGAACGATTAGGGCAAGCGCAAGAAATTGCCAATGCAGTGCTCTTTTTGGCCTCGGACTCAGCCGCTTACATCACAGGCGAAACTTTGCATGTGAATGGCGGCATGTACATGGTTTAAGGGCGAATGGCAGGGATTTCTGTCGCAACTGAGTAGTGATCTGTATCAATTGATAGTGAAATTTCGTGGTTAGACCACGAAAACTAAGCTTGCATTGTCAGCCAAATCTAATAAACTACTCGCAATCTTACGCAAGTGCGTAATTTGAATAGGAAAGAAAACTAATGAGCAACATCGAAGAACGTGTAAAGAAAATCATTGTAGAGCAACTGGGCGTTAAAGAAGAAGACGTTAAGCCAGCGGCATCTTTCGTTGACGATCTGGGTGCAGATTCTCTGGACACTGTTGAGTTGGTTATGGCTCTGGAAGAAGAGTTTGATACCGAGATCCCTGATGAAGAAGCTGAAAAGATCACTACTGTTCAAGCAGCGATCGACTACGTTTCTAAGAATCAGTAATTCTGAATTCTTGAAGACAGGCGGCATTTTTGCCGCCTGTTTTTGTTTTACCCCCGTCAAATTCTGCCTCCGTGCCATTCAATCGTCTCTGGATCGTGTTTTAATTGTTATCCACGAGATGCTCGCCGCAGATTGGCGAATTTTTCTAAATAAAAATTATTTAAGAAATTGTCTAATGATAGAAAACCCTGTGTCCTCTATCTGAATTAACAAATTAGCATTTAAAGGTGACTGCCGTGTCTAAACGTCGTGTAGTGGTAACCGGTTTGGGGTTAGTAACTCCAGTGGGCAATACTGTCGATACTACTTGGAAGGCTTTGCTTTCGGGTAAGAGTGGTATTGCACCGATAACCAAATTTGATGCCAGTGAATTTACCACTCGTTTCAGTGGTTCAGTAAAAGATTTCGATGTTGAGCAATACGTAACGAAAAAAGACGCCCGTAAGATGGACCTCTTTATTCAATACGGTATGGCGGCTGGCATCCAAGCTATCCAAGACTCAGGTCTGGACATGAGTAAAGAAAACCCTGGTCGTGTCGGTACTGCTATTGGTGCGGGTATGGGCGGTATGTGGTTGATTGAACAAGGTCACAGCGCATTGATGAATGGTGGCCCGCGTAAGGTTTCTCCTTTTTTCGTACCTAGTACCATCATCAATATGATTTCGGGCCACTTGTCGATCATGTTTGGCATGAAAGGGCCAAACTTTGCCGTGACGACCGCTTGTACTACGGGTGTGCATAATATCGGTTTCGCGGCGCGTACCATTGCCTATGGCGATGCAGACGTGATGGTTGCGGGCGGTGCTGAGGATGTCACTTCTCCTTTAGGCGTGGCAGGTTTTGGTGCAGCGAAAGCGTTATCGACACGCAATGACGATCCTACTGCGGCGAGCCGTCCATGGGATAAAGACCGTGATGGTTTTGTGATCGGTGATGGCGCTGGTGTGATGGTGATGGAAGAGTACGAACACGCAAAAGCGCGCGGTGCAACCATTTACGGCGAATTAGTCGGTTTTGGTATGAGCGGTGATGCGTTCCACATGACATCACCTCCAAGTGACGGAGCAGGCGCTGCGGCTGCTATGGTCAATGCTATTAATGATGCTAAGTTATCACTGGAGCAAATTGGTTATATCAATGCCCACGGTACGTCGACGCCAGCGGGTGATAAAGCGGAAGCGGCAGCGGTTAAGTCAGTATTTGGCGACCACGCTTATAAAGTACTGGTTAGCTCGACTAAATCGATGACGGGTCACCTGTTAGGTGCTGCGGGTGCGGTTGAAGCAATTTTCACTTTGCTAGCACTGCGCGACCAAGCCGTACCGCCAACCATCAACTTGGATAATCCAGATGAAGGTTGTGACTTAGATTTTGTTGCCCATACAGCCCGTGACGTGAAGATGGATTACGCTCTGTGTAACTCCTTCGGTTTTGGTGGGACTAACGGTTCATTACTGTTCAAGAAAGTGTAAAACACGCATTTATGGTGTAAAAAACAGTGAAAAAATGCGCCTGAGGGCGCATTTTTTATAGGTCAAATTCATTGCTCATGTGAGTTGAACTCCGTTATCTTATAGCTTTATTGTGATAGATGTCACTTTCTAACTGTATGATATCCATAGTGTTAACATTTGTTCATCAAGCTTGTTTAATTCTAATGACCACAGATAATGACAGACATATTCAATCTTAATGGAGTGTGTCATGTTAAATCCCGCGGTGATCCCGCTTGTTCCCCTCATTGGCGCATTAACTGCCAATCTGACCGAATTGATCCGCGGTGAGTTTAAAGTGTGGCATCCAAACATGGACATTGGGATCAAGACTTTTACCTTAGCAATCGCTGCTTACGTGGTGGTTTGGTTTGCCTTATTGGTGACGGCGATTAACGTCGGTGGCGATAGCAATATGTCTTCGGGCCTCGAAGTGCTTGGTTTCTTTATGTTTGGCTTAGGCGTTTACACTTTTGCTAAGGGTACGCGTTTCGTCAGTAGTGAATTTCAGCTATGGATTTATCGTTTAGCGTTGCCGAGTTTATTGCTTTGCTGCGTGCTTATTAGCCACTTTGGTTAAATCGAATTTTTTGACGAGGTCAATCGTAATTATTTTTACGCTAATGGCGCTTTCTATCGTAAACTCAGCCTATTGCACGAAACATTGAGCCACAGTGGCTGAATAAGTTGAGGTTATATGGCTGGTATAGATAGACAAAGTACCCTGAGATTTTTGTCAGAGCCTGCGGATGTGAATTTTGGTGGTAAAGTTCACGGCGGCGCTGTGATGAAGTGGATCGATCTCGCGGCCTATGCCTGTGCAGCGGGCTGGAGCGGTAAATATTGTATTACTGCTTATGCGGGCGGTATTCGTTTTGTGCAACCCATTTTGGTGGGCAATATCGTTGAAGTCAGCGCAAAAGTGATTTATACGGGTAAAACCTCTATGCATATCGGTATCGATGTACGAGCAGGGGATCCTAAAGTTTCTGAGCGTCATCTCACCACCCATTGTATTGTGATCATGGTAGCAGTTGATGAAGATGGCCTACCTACGCCTGTGCCTGAGTGGATACCACAGACGGAACATGATATTCATTTGCGGGATTCTGCACTGCGCTTGATGGAAATGCGTAAAAAGATTGGCGCCGAAATGGAAGCCCATGTGGTGAAATAGCCCCATAAATTAAATCAACAAAGGCGCTTAAGGCGCCTTTGTTGTTTTTAGCGAAAAGTGCGTTTATCACTCGCTCCGATTTCACTCTGACGTTACCGTTGATGGATGTTAAACTGCGGCCACTATTTTGATCGATTCATTTTGTTTATCTATTTAAGGATCAGCTCATGGCAAAAGTCGCATTTATTGGTTTAGGCGTAATGGGATATCCCATGGCGAGGCATTTACTGAACAAAGGCCATGAGGTCACTGTTTATAATCGTACTTTTACCAAGGCGCAAACTTGGGTCGACACCTATGGTGGTCGCTGCTGTCCAACACCAAAGGAAGCGGCAGAGGGTCAAGATATTGTGTTTACTTGCGTGGGCAATGACAACGACCTGCGGGAAGTGGTATTAGGCAGTGATGGTGTTATACATGGTATGGAAAAGGGCACTGTGCTGGTTGACCATACTACGGCTTCGGCCGATGTCGCTCGCGAGCTTGCCAAAGTCTTAGCCGAAAAAGGCATTGATTTCCTCGATGCGCCTGTGTCTGGCGGTCAAGCAGGCGCCGAAAATGGCGCCTTGACTGTGATGGTTGGTGGCGATGAAGCCGTGTTTGCCCGGGTTAAACCTGTGATTGAAGCCTTTGCCCGCTGCGCCGAGCGTTTAGGTGACGTCGGTGCAGGCCAGTTAACTAAGATGGTGAACCAAATCTGTATCGCGGGCGTGGTACAAGGTTTAGCGGAAGCGCTGCAATTTGCCCGTAAAGCGGGACTCGATGGCGAGAAAGTCATTGAAGTGATCAGCAAAGGCGCGGCGCAAAGCTGGCAGATGGAAAATCGCTACAAGACGATGTGGGGCCAAAGCTATGATTTTGGTTTTGCCGTCGATTGGATGCGTAAAGACTTAGGCATCGCCTTAGAAGAAGCCCGCCGCAATGGTTCACACTTGCCATTGACCGCTTTGGTGGATCAATTCTATTCAGAAGTGCAGGGCATGGGCGGTAACCGTTGGGATACATCTAGCTTGTTGGCGCGCTTAGAAAAAACGGCGAAATAAGCTTTACCTTAAGTTTTATCGTTATAAAAACTTAGCTTTCGCAGTGATAGGTTTTGCAGTGATAAAAATGCCCAGTCCCGATTGCGTTGGCAAATAGGACTGGGCATTTTTGTGTGTATCGTTTTTTGACTAGGACATTAAGAGCTAGGATATTTAATCGTTAGTCTTTCCAGCGAATATGGGTCACTAAACTGTGGGTTTCACCTGGCGCGAGCACGACTTTATCTTCTAATACATTGGCCGCTTCTAGGCAGACCATGGTCAGATAATCTTCTGGATTAAATCGGCCCAGGCGTTGTGACTTTTCAATCCATGGGTTCCATAATACGGCGGATTGGCTGTTTTCACGGCTGACTTCGATTGTCCCCTGCGGCGTATGCAATAACTGCGCTGGGCCGAGATCGGTATAGACACGATCTGTCTCGCGATCAAACAGCACTTCATCCGTGGTTTGCGGATAAGGCCCTTGTGCAAATTCGATGTATTTTGAGCCACTAAAACCGCTGGCTTTGAGTTGGTGGATATCCTCAATCGGGAAATAGCTGTGCAGCGCTTGGGTAAGCGTCACGGTTTCATCGTCTAAGTTGGTATTCACAAGACTGATGCTTAGAGTGTCGCTTAGGGTGAATAACACGCTGATCTCAGTGTTATGCGGCCAATAGATTTTATCTTGCTCACTGATTTTTAAGCTAAAACGTAAATCCACTAACTGATTACGCATTTCTACCGATTCCAGTGCCCAAATTCGAGTACGGGCGAAACCGTGTTGGGGAAAGTTCGCTTTACTACTCATGCCAAACCAAGGCCAGCATACGGGTACACCGCCACGGATCCCATTACCGGGTTGATAATCGTCAGCCGATGAAACCCACAGCAAAGGTGGTTTGCCTACGGGTTGAAAATAGTCTATTTGCGCGCCCTGCAAAAAAATTCTTGCCTGACATAACGCCGTATTCACTTCGACATAATCGAGCCCGTTGGCGTGCTTTTTAGTAGTGACAGAACCCATAGTAACAATATCCTTAACTCTGCTGACATATCAGAAAAACAGGCAGTTAGCTTACAAAGTTTTCCGCGATAACATAAGGCTTTGTTGCGATCAATTTACGGTTTCGCTGTTCGTTTGTGTAAACAAAAGTCTGTGGCAGATACTGAGGTGCTTTCTTTTTCGGCAAATTTAGCTAAAGTGGTCAGAGCACCAAAGTGGTCAGATCACTTAGTTGAGTTGCAGTCTAACAAGAAAAGGGAAGCGATTATGCCAGTTTATCAAGCGCCGCTGCGCGACTATCAATTTATCCTCGATGAAATGTTACATATTTATCAGCAAGATGCACTCAAGGGGTTCGATGAAATCGATCCAGATCTTGTCGATGCGATCCTGCAAGGTATGGCCGACTTTAGTACTGAAGTTATGTTACCGCTCAATAGTGTCGGCGATCTGCAAGGCTGTAAGTTGGTCGATGGTAAGGTGATTACACCGGAAGGATTTGATAATGCCTATCGGCAGTTTGTTGATAATGGCTGGCCGACGCTGACCTGCGATCCTGAATATGGCGGCCAAGGTTTACCCGAAGTGGTGGGGATTTTTGCCACTGAGATACAAACGGCAACCAACATGGCCTTTGCTATGTATCCGGGGTTGACCCATGGCGCTTATGCCGCCATCCATACCCACGGCAGTGATGCGCTCAAGCAAAAATATTTAAGTAAACTGGTCAGCGGTGAATGGACTGGGACCATGAACTTGACCGAGTCCCACGCCGGTACGGACTTAGCCTTATTACGCACTAAAGCCGTGCCAGTATCCGAAGGTGTTTTTGCTATCAGCGGTGAGAAAATTTTTATCTCCTCAGGCGATCACCAACTCACCGACAACATAGTGCACCTCGTATTAGCTCGTTTGCCCGATGCACCTGAAGGTGTGAAGGGCATATCTTTGTTCGCCGTGCCTAAAGTATTAGTGAATAACGATGGTAGTTTAGGCGCGCCGAACACTTTATATGCCAGTGGCCTTGAACATAAGATGGGCATTCACGGTAACTCAACTTGTGTGATGGTATTTGAAGGCGCACTGGGCGAGCTTGTTGGCGAGCCGCACCAAGGACTGCGCGCCATGTTTACTATGATGAACCAAGCGCGTTTAGGCGTTGGCGTGCAAGGTCTGGGTGTCTCTGAGATTGCCTATCAAAATGCGCTGGCCTATGCCAAAGACAGATTACAGAGCCGCGCTTTAAGCGGTGCCAAAGCACCCGAAAAAGCCGCCGATCCGATTTTGGTTCATGGCGATGTGCGCCGTATGTTGCTGTCGCAAAAAGCCTTTAATGAAGGCGCAAGAGCCTTAGTTGGACAACAAGCTTTGTGGCTCGATGAAGCTGAGCGTCATACCGATCCCGCCAAAGCCAAAGTTGCTTCCCAATTAGCGGCACTGTTCACGCCAGTGGTGAAAGGTTTTATCACTAACCGTGGTTTTAATGCCTGTGTCGATGCACAGCAAGTGTTTGGTGGACATGGTTATATTCATGAGTGGGGTATGGAGCAATTTGTGCGTGATAGCCGTATTGCACTGATTTATGAAGGCACTAACGGTATTCAGGCATTGGATTTAGTGGGGCGTAAGCTGCTTAGCGACCGCGGTGCGGCGATGCAGCAATGGTCGGCGTTAGTGACTGAGTTTATTAAGTCACATAGCACGAATGCGGCGATGCAACCTTACGTGAGTGGTTTAATGGATTGTGCGGGTGATTTGCAAAAGGCTAGCGGTTATTTAGCTTCGCAGGCAGCGACCAATCCTGACATTATCGGCGCAGCCTCTATGGCTTATCTGGAGTTATTTGGGGTGACTGCGCTGGCGTGGATGTGGGCCAGAAGTGCCGCAGTGGCATTAGCGGCGCTGGAGCAGGGCACCGAAGAAACCGCATTTTACCAAGCTAAATTGAAAACTGCCGATTTCTACATGGCTTACTGGGCGGTGCAAGGTCGCAGTCTGCGTAAGCAAATTGAGCAGGCGAGTGAAATGCTAACTCGATTGGATGAAGCTATCTTTTAAGCATTCACCTTATAGGCTGAGTTAAGCCTTTGCTTAAAAACAGCTCAACAACAGTCAAAACCAGCGTCTTGTCGCTGGTTTTTATTTTTATATCGTTTAAATCTTTAACTTATTGTTTTTATTAAGCTGCACGCAAGTACTCAGCTGGATGCTGTGAGTCTCTATCTCATTCCACATAAAAACTTCCATCGAAGGTTTGTGTTACTGGCGCCCTCTTTCGTTTGAGTCATAACCAAACATAACAAGGATTATGTGGGCTGATTTCGATGATTTATTAAACGCCTTTCACAATTGTGTAAATTCAAATGATAATTATTGTCATTCGTAAATCATTCTTTATAATGACGGCCAATTCGTTTGAATACATTTGTAAACCCTTTGGTTTATGCCATTTTTATGCGCTCGCGCTGGGGACATTCTGTGAAGACTCGTTTCGCCTACTCATTAATCGCACTTGCACTCGCTCAACATCAGTCGGCATTTGCCGCTGAAACCGTACTCGATAAAGAGGCTCCACAGCAGACCTTGTCTACGAGCTCACCAGTCCCCAGTCCTGCATCGACTCAATCCGCAGCCGATGGGGAGATAACACTCGCAGCACCTGAGCGTATTGCTGTCCATGGCCGTGCAATGCAAATGTACGTCGATAAAGAAACGACGGTTGGCACTAAGACGGCGATTAATGTGATGGAATTGCCGCAGTCTGTGCAAGTGCTGACCGAGCAATTAATCGTCGACCAAGCGGCGCGCAATATTACCGATTTATACCGCTCTATCGCGGGCGTGAGTGAGTTCAGTTATTCGGGCGTAACCTTTCGCGGTTTTCGCGACGATGCCAACGTATTTTATGATGGGGTAAGGGGCGATCCCTATTCTGGTTTTTCTGTGCCGCAACTCTTTAATGTGCAGCGGGTTGAAGTGCTAAAAGGTCCAGCATCCGCACTCTATGGCGGCGGTGAACCTGGCGGCATGATCAACTATGTCACTAAAAAACCAACCTTTGTCGAGAGCAAAGAGCTGACCTTAAGCACAGGCAGCGAGGATATGATGGGGGGCTCGCTGGATTTCACTGGCGGCTTAACCCAAAATCTCGCCTATCGCTTTGGCGCCTATTATCAGCAGGAAGATAGCTTTCGAAATAATGCCGATAGCCAAAATGCCGAAGTGGCGGGTGGGTTACTCTACGAAATCAGTGATGATACCAAGCTTACTACCACTTTCGATATCATTAAGCAGGATTTAGGTGGCAATCGGCTGCGCGGCGTGCCAGTGGATGATGCGGGCAATTTCCTTGTTGCGCCATCCTATAATGCTAATGAGAAGAGTGACTTCCAGAAGATGGATGCACTGGTGCTGCAAGCGATTCTCGATCATCAATTTACCGATAACTTCTCGGTCAAGACTCAGGTCCGCTATCTGAATAATGATTCGGACCAGCAATACCATGAATCGAGGGGTTGGGTCGATGTAAATGGTGATGGTAAAGCCAATAGTGCAGATGGAACCATTAAACGAGAATACCGAGTTCAAGTACGGGCTAATGATGAAATCAGTTTAACCAATGATTTTGTCTATGCATTCGATGCTTTAGGTTTTGAACATGAATTTCTGTTCGGCGGCGACTATCACTATGTCGAAACCGAATATCAGTACAAATTGGCGACTGATAAGGATGGTGTTGGTAACCTGAATATTTTTGACCTTAACTATGGTGAAACCGACCCTAATAGTTACAACTTGAAGGATAAAAATACCGATGGTACCCGCGCTAACCGTTACGGCATTTATGTACAGGAACATCTGCACTTTAATGAACAGTGGTCATTGATTGCTGGTCTGCGTTTTAGCCAGTTTGATGATTATGATAAAAATACCGGTTTCTCCTTCAGCGATAACGCGATAACGCCAAGAGCAGGGCTTAATTATCGTCCAATCGATTCAATGTCCTTTTATTTGAATTACTCAGAGAGCTTTAATCCAGCATCTTTAACCAATCAAGCGGAAGATATTAGTGACGGTTTCCTCGAGCCAGAAACGGGCAATCAAATTGAACTTGGGATGAAAAATGAATGGCTTGATGGCCAGTTTATGACCACGCTCGCGGTATATCGCATTGAAAAACAAAATGTCGCCCAAGCTAACCCTTTAGATACTGGCGATGACGATGGTATTCCCGCTTTACTTAATTTGGGTGAAGTACACAGTCAAGGCCTTGAATGGACGCTGGTGGGGGATTTAACCGATAACCTGACCGTCACGGCAAACTATGCCTATAACGAGACCGAAGTGGTTAAAGGGGTAACGAACGATAGTTTAACCAATACGTTTGATAGTAAGCACTTTGCCAATGCGCCGCGCCATCAAGCAGGGATATGGACCCGTTACGATATCAATGCACTCGATTCGGCGATTGCTTTTGGTATGGACTATGTGGGCGAGCAGTTCAGCCTCGATGGCCAAACGGTGAAGCCCCATACGATTTTTGACATGAGCTGGACGACCCAGTGGGATCAAACTCAAGTTCGCTTAAATCTTAAAAATATCTTCGATAAAGAATATGCCGTCAGTGGTTTTAGCGAGCGTAATGGCCATTTCCCTGGTGAGCCGCGTAATATCACGCTTGAACTGAGTCATAAGTTTTAATGCATTGATGTAAAAATAGCTTGTTCGTTAAGGATGATGAGCAAGCTGGAGCGAATGGGTTAATCTTGTGCGAATAACCGCCGTAGCTCTCAGTCAGTATTCGTGCCTTTAGCATGGATTAACCTTGTGTGACTTATCATCTTAATAGTGTTTACCTATTAAGATGATAGTTTCTATCCGTTATCTTTTCTCATTCAGCTTGTTTAGACTCGCCTTATATGAATTATTCGATAAGGTTTCCCTATGCACGCCGTCAGCCACTTAGCCTCCAAAGACACTCAATCTAACGCTAGCCCACTGGTGGCCCTGATTGCAGAAGGTGGTGGTCAGCGGGGTATATTCACCGCAGGCGTGCTCGATGCCTGGCTTGATGGCGGATTCGATCCCTTTGATTTATTTATCGGTACCTCAGCAGGTTCACAGAATCTCAGTAGTTTTTTGGCCCGCCAAAAGGGTTATGCCAAACGCTTAATCCGCGGTTTATCGCGCCATAAACGCTTCTATCGACTCGGTCGCGGGTTAGTCGGCGGCAATGTAGTCGATTTAGATTGGTATTTTGAGCAGACTCGACAAGGGATGTTTAAATTAGATCTTAACGCGGCGACAGCTTCACTCGGTCATCGGCAGTTACTGATCACCACCACTAATGCCAGTGATCGCAAAGGTTATTTTTTAAGTCCAAGCAGTAAAAGCCAGTGGCGCGAATTGCTAAAAGCTTCTAGCGCATTACCATTTTTGTATAAACAAGGGGTGAAACTCACGCCTTGGCTAAATGATAATGCCTGTAATAGTGACAACGCCTGTAATAACGGCGCGGCTAATCATAGCGCCTCTGGTCACGGCACAGCATTAAGCGAAGGTATTGATAGTGATTTTTATCTCGACGGCGGTTTAGCAGCGCCTTTACCTGTGCGTGAGGCCTATCGTCGTGGTGCCCGCAAAATTGTGGTGATCCGTACTGTGAGCGAGGATTTTCAGGCGCAATCGGCTTGGGTTCACAAATTAAAATCTTGGATTTGTGTTTCTGGCTTTTGTCCGAAAACCATAGATTACTTAGTGCAGCACGAACAAGCCTATCAGGATGAATTGGATTTCATCGCTAATCCGCCAGAGGATGTGGAGATAGTGCAGATTTTTGCTGCTGAAAATTTGCAAAGTAAATTGCTGGGCAGTACCGATGCGGATTTACGCCATGATTATCATGCGGGGCTGAGTGCTGGAAAGCAGTTTTTAAGCCTAGATCCGATGGCGTTGACGCAGAGTAATGCTTATTTTCAAACTCAAGTGCAAACCAACGCTCACACTCAAACCCACACTCAAACTCACTCTCAAATCAAGCCATTCAGTGCGTTGTCGGCCTAGTTTGGTATTTTAGCTAAGTCACCATTTTGTACGCGAGTAAGCAATAAAAGTAAAAAGCATTAAAATACAAGCGCCACCCTAGGGTGGCGCTTGTGGTTGGCTGTATTAACCGGTTCATCAATCTAGCTCATTAACCTAGTTTATCAACTGAGCACTTCAACGTTAGGCTATTAATAACTTGAGGTGTGCACTGAGCGTACGGCTCGGCCTGATGGGTCGATAATGCCGCGTAAGCTTTCGTCCCAAGCCAATGCTTCTGGCGTTGAACAGGCGACGGATTTACCGCCTGGAACCGTTTCTGCAGCGCCGCTCAGTGGATAATGTTCCTCAAAGAAGCAGCGATAGAAATAAGCTTCTTTGGTTTCTGGCGTGTTGTATGGGAAACGGAATTTCGCGTTCGCCAATTGTAAATCATCCACCCGTGCTGCAGCTTGTTCTTTCAAACCGTCAATCCAAGAGTAGCCAACGCCGTCACTGAATTGTTCCTTTTGACGCCACGCCACTTCTTTTGGCAACTTGTGCTCAAAGGCTTTACGCAGAATGTGTTTCTCAATACGGCCATCCTTAGACATTTTCGCTTCAGGGTTGATGCGCATCGCCACATCCATAAACTCTTTATCGAGGAAGGGCACACGGGCTTCTAATCCCCAAGCGGCCATGGCTTTGTTGGCTCGCAGACAATCGAACAGATGCAGCTTATCGAGTTTGCGGACTAACTCCTCGTGGAATGCCTGTGCGTTTGGCGCTTTATGGAAGTATAAATAGCCGCCAAATAGCTCGTCAGCACCTTCACCTGATAACACCATCTTAATGCCCATCGCTTTGATTTTACGCGCCATTAAATACATTGGCGTGGCAGCACGTATGGTGGTGACATCGTAGGTTTCTAAGTGATAGATCACTTCTTTAATCGCATCTAAGCCTTCTTGGAAGGTGAAATGGATCTCATGGTGAATCGTACCAATCGCTTCGGCGACCTTTTTGGCGGCGATTAAATCTGGCGCACCTTCAAGGCCGACGGCAAAGGAATGCAACTGTGGCCACCAAGCGTTGGTTTC
Source organism: Shewanella sp. SM21 (assembly GCF_025654335.1). NCBI lineage: Bacteria > Pseudomonadati > Pseudomonadota > Gammaproteobacteria > Alteromonadales > Shewanellaceae > Shewanella > Shewanella sp. SM21. Next base: position 137,744 of record NZ_JAKKRL010000007.1, on the reverse strand, counting down.
GCCATCGTCTTCAATTCGGCGTTTAGCAAAGGTTTGTGTCACGGCGGAAATGATAGATGAATCTAAGCCGCCCGACAGCAACACACCATAGGGCACGTCTGACATTAATTGACGTTTGACCGCCGCTTCTAATGCGTCACGCAATTCTTCTTGGCTGGCTGGGTTATCTTTAACCGCATCATAGCTTTGCCAATCGCGGCTATAGTATTTAACGGCTTCACCATCTTTTGAATACAGATAGCGGCCCGGTAAGAATTCTTCTACCGTTTTACACACTGGCATCAAGGCTTTCATTTCTGAGGCAACATAGAAGTTACCCGCAGCGTCACGGCCTGTGTATAGCGGGATGATACCCATGTGATCGCGGCCGATAAGGTATCTGTCCTGGGCTTTGTCATATAACACAAAGGCGAAGATACCGTTTAATTTATCAAGAAATTCAGTGCCGTATTCTTGATACAGCGCCAAGATCACTTCGCAGTCAGAGTTGGTTTGATAGCTGTACTTATCGCCTAACTGGGCTTTCAATTCTTTGTGGTTATAGATTTCGCCGTTGACCGCGAGGATCAAACTGCCATCTTCAGTCAGCAGCGGCTGAGCACCGTGTTCAATGTCAACAATTGCTAAACGTTCGTGGGCAAGAATTGCCTTATCACTGGCATAAATACCTGACCAGTCAGGCCCACGGTGGCGCATGAGCTTAGACATTTCTAGCGCGACTTGGCGCAGTTCTTTGGCATCAGATTGGATATCTAAAATCGAAAAGATTGAACACATAGTACAACTCCCACACTGTCTGTCATTTGAGGATGTCTCAATTGAGGTTTAATGTGCCAGCAATTTAGGTATTTGCCAAATACTATTTTTGATGTTTTATCTGTTTATTGGTGTTTTTATTGATTTAGATGTTTGTGTTTAATGCTTTTATTTGAGAATAACTCATCTAATTTGAGTTATTTTTGATGATTTGTTTTTATTGTTTGATTTGGCGCGGAGAGTTTTGGGGAATTCACAATGAGTTTTAAAAAAGTGTCGATGACAGAAAAACCGTTAAAAAAGACCATAAATAATGAGTTGGCTCGTTTAAGTGTTTTATTTTTAATCAATTAATGCGCTGAGTTTGACATCAACCAATGGCATAAGACTATTCAGAATTGTGTGGCAGGATGGATATTTCGCGATAACGGCATTGTTTGTGAGCTGAAAACAAAAAAGCACGTGAATGGTTCACGTGCTTTTAGGTCTTGTTTGGCGCTTTATTCAGCTGGCGCTTTATTTCGCAGGTTCTACTAGCAGGCGTCAATAAGAGACGACTAACCCAGCTGTCTCTCGCAAGAAGCCACTGACTCAGGCTGTTATTTTGCGTCCGTTACCAGCGTCGTTCTGGCTGGGCGCAGGCTATTGAATTCTGTGCCTTGATAGTATCCCGGCCAATCTTTACTGTTGCCCAATGTGCGTGTGACTTGGTAGTAGATTTGCAAGTCTTGCAGCGCGCCGCTCAAATCCCAGTCTTCACGGTATTCATCGCAGACATTGTGATAGCAGCCTTTCATTGTGGCTTGCATTTGAGTTTTATAAGCAGCCGTGGCCTCATCAACGGGGTCGCTACCGCCGCCGGCAAATACCGCTGGCACGCCAAGTTTGGCAAAGCTGAAATGATCTGAACGGAAGAAACCGCCCGAAGCGGGATTTTTCTCACCCATGGCGATGCGGTTTTGTTGTTTCGCCGCATCGATAAGGTAGGTTTCTAACTCAGATTTACCTTTGCCAACGATGGTAAAGTCATTGGTTTTACCGTAGATATTCGTGCTGTCGAGGTTTAACACTGCCACGGTTTTGTCGATAGGGTAAAGTGGATTGGCGGCGTAATAGCGCGAACCGAGTAAGCCCTGTTCTTCACCTGTGGTAGCGATAAAGGTAACCGAGCGCGCTAAACCATGGCCTTGTTTGGCATTGTCGGCTAATTGTCTGGCGATTTCGAGAATGCCAGCAGTGCCCGAGGCATTATCCATGGCACCGTTATAAATCTGATCGCCTTCTTTCGTCTCGTCTTTACCTATGTGATCCCAATGGGCGGTGTAGAGGATTTGCTCGTCGGCTTGTGTGCTGCCGTGGAGTGTGGCGACCACATTGTAGCTATTTGCGTATTCGGCTTTATTTTTAAAGGCGATGTTGGCCGTTTGTTCAAGGGGTAAATTGATTGAGCTGTCGGCGGCGCGCGCCATTAAATTAGGTAGTGATAAACCGGCTTTATCGAACAGTTGCGTAGCCGCGTCCAATGTAAGCCAGCCTTCGACTTGGATACGGCTATCTTGTTCTGCTTTACTGAGGACCAGATCTTGCTGTGGTCCAGTCCAACTATTTTCTATCACGGACCAAGGGTAAGAAGCTGGCTCGGTATCATGGATAATCAGTGCGCCGAGTGCACCTTGACGACTGGCCTCTTCAAATTTGTAGCTCCAACGGCCGTAATAGGTCATGGCTTTGCCGTTGAATTTACCCGAGTCAGGGCGAGCAAAGCCGGGATCGTTCACTAAGATCACCGCGATTTTGCCTTTCATGTCGAGATCTTGGTAATCATTCCAACCATATTCAGGGGCATTCACCCCATAGCCGACGAAGACTAATGGTGCGTTCTCAATACTAATACCACCGTTATCGTGGCGACTGCTGAGCACTAGATCTTTTCGGTATTTAAAGGGTAATCCTGCCAGCGTGACTTGCTGCGCTTCATCTGCGGTATAGCTCACCATAGGCACAGGTTGTAAAAAGCTGCCTTGGTACGCGCCCTTGAGTCCCATCTCTGTAAAGGCTTTGGTCAAATAATCCAAGGTGAGTTTTTCACCGTGAGTGGTGGGCGCGCGGCCTTCAAATTCATCGGATGACAGGGCTTTAATATCATTTCTAAAGCGCGCTTCATTAAACTGCACTGGTTTGAGTTCAGCCAAAGTGCTGTTGCCATCAGGCTCTGGTGCATTAGGACTACAGGCACTGAGCATGGCCAACGCACAGAGTGGATACAGACGTCGCATAGGTTAATCCTACTGTTGTTTTAATTAAGGTATTTTAGATTTCTGTTAATCAATCAGAAGCGAGACTTATCATGAAGCAAGCCGCGGTGAGCCACAAGGTTGAGAAGTAGGCGAATATGTTACTTAATGTTGCTTTACCCTATGCAATACGCCTTTGGGCGAGGCGTGTTGCATAGGTAATGTTGGAATGACTTGCAGAATGACTGGCTACGCAGGGTTAGACAAAGGTTTAGATAATTGTTTAAACAACATCTATATCGCCCGCGCAGGCAAACACATGGTTCGGGCGGAAGGGCTCTTTGTCGATATCTTCGAGCTTACTCACACCACTGGTGACCAGAATGGTTTCAAGCCCTGCTTGGAAGCCCGCCAAAATATCGGTACGCATATTGTCACCTATGATGACAGTGTCTTCCGAGTGTCCATCAATATGATTAAGTGCTGAGCGAATAATCCATGCGCTCGGTTTGCCCACGTAGAAAGGTTTTTTACCGGTAATACGTTCGATGGGTGAGCAGAGTGCGCCACAAGCAGGGCTGTAAGCTGGGCCGTGGGTATCAGGGTTAGTGGCAATAAAGCGCGCGCCGCGTGCGATGAAGCCTGCGGCTTTATGAATCATCTCCCAGTTGTATGAGCGGGTTTCACCGACAATCACAAAATCGGGATTAATATCGGTAATGGTAAAGCCTGCTTTGTAGAGTTCGTGGGTGAGGGCGCCTTCGCCAATGACATAGGCCTTGCTGCCTTCTTGGTGTTTTAAAAAGTCGGCGGTGGCCATGGCAGAGGTGTAAAAGCATTCTTCAGGAATATCAATACCGGCGGCACTTAAACGGTTTTGCAGATCCTTACCCGTTTGTACGGGATAGTTAGTCAATATCACTAACGGATTGCCTTGCTCTAAAATGCGCTGGATAAATTTGTCGCTGCCGGGGATCAGTTTATTGTCGTGCAGTAGTACACCATCGATATCGCAGATAATATTTTTCATCTAATAGTCTCTTGTCATGCCGATCAAAAATCACTTTTTCGTTAAGTTATCTAATGCCACATTGCCTAAGAAAACAATGCTTTTGTTGAAAATAGTTAAAAAAATAGAGACCCGAAGGTCTCTATTTTTTTGATTGGTACAACTTACGGTCAAGTGGAACTAATCGGGCGCGTAACCGCTTGGGCCGATAAGGTTGCCATCGAGATAGGCTTGGCCATTTTGCATGTTAAGACGTTGCTGACTAAACCATTTCACCACGAGCGGATAAATAGCATGTTCTTGCTCATGCACGCGGGCGGCGAGCATATCAGCCGTATCTTCTTCATAAACAGGCACTTTGGCCTGTAATATCACTGGGCCAGCATCCAGCTCAGGCGTGACAAAATGCACGCTGGCACCATGTTCGCTATCGTTCGCGTCTATGGCACGTTGATGGGTGTTTAAGCCAGTGTATTTCGGTAGCAGCGAAGGATGAATATTGATCATGCGACCTAGGTAATGATTCACGAAATCATCGGTTAAGATCCGCATAAATCCCGCCAACACGATTAAATCGGGCTGGTACTTTTCAATCACTGTCATTAAACGTGCATCGTATTCAGAGCGAGATTCACCTTGGTGAGCTATCACGCAGCTGGTATCAATTTCGCCATGATGGGCGCGCACTAGGCCATAGGCATCGGGTTTATTACTGATGACTCCGACAACTTCGGCCTGCAGATTATCATCGCAACCGTCGATAACCGCTTGCAGGTTACTGCCATTTCCGGAAATTAATACAACTACACGACAGCTCTGGGGCATTACAGGATCTCCACTTGCTCTTCATTGCCTTCACGATGTGCGATAGCACCGATAAGCCATGCTTGTTCGCCTTCTGCAGCCAGTAATGCAAGTGCTGCATCTACTTTATCGGCTGGCAGCGCGACTAACATGCCGACGCCACAGTTGAAGGTGCGATACATTTCGTATTCTGCAATGTTGCCATTTTCCATTAACCAACTGAAAACAGCGGGCCATTGCCATGAATCGCCTTGGATAACCGCTTTTAAATTATCTGGCAGTACGCGTGGGATGTTTTCCCAGAAGCCGCCGCCAGTAATGTGCGCCATCGCATGGACATCAGATGCTTCAATCAGTTTGAGCAATGATTTTACGTAAATTTTGGTTGGCTCAAGTAGATGTTCAATCAGCGGTTTGCCGTTGAGATCTTGTTGAGGGTTTGCTTGGCTCACTTCTAATACTTTACGTACTAAAGAGTAACCATTTGAATGAGGGCCGCTTGAGGCTAATGCAATAAGCGCATCACCCGCTGCCACTTTGCTACCGTCAATAATGTCGGCTTTTTCAACTACACCCACGCAGAAACCCGCTAGGTCGTAATCTTCACCTTCATACATGCCTGGCATTTCAGCGGTTTCACCGCCAATTAACGCACAACCAGATTGGAAACAACCTTCGCCGATGCCGTTGACGACGGACGTTGCCGTTTCAACATCGAGTTTGCCTGTTGCGTAGTAATCGAGGAAAAACAGTGGCTCAGCGCCTTGGACGATCAGATCGTTCACACACATGGCAACTAAGTCTATGCCGACAGTGTCATGTTTTTTATAGTCGATAGCTAAACGTAATTTAGTCCCAACACCATCGGTGCCAGACACTAAAACCGGTTGTTTGTATTTAGTGGGGATTTCACACAGGGCGCCAAAACCACCTAAGTTGCCCATAACTTCTGGACGACGGGTACGTTTAACGGCGGCTTTAATGTTACTTACCAGTGCATTACCTGCATCAATATCAACGCCGGCATCTTTATAGCTCAGTGGGGTAGGTGTGCTCACGGAGGGATCCTCTCGGGTACATCGTTATTGGATTTTATGCGGCGGTATTCTACCAGCTTGTGCTAGGGGTCGAAAGTCATGATTTGGATTTATGCCCCTCGGCGGAGTTTTTTTGGTCTGAATGCGAGATATTCTATTTTTAGAGGTCTTGAGTTTGGTCACAAAATAGTAAATCACAGTAGGTATCTTAGACGATTGGGGATTATTCTTGCGAGATAGCTCACGATTAGACCGAATGGCAAAACTTTCTGTTTTACCTAGTAAACAAATCAACTAGAATCTGAAAAATTTGCCTAAAATAATACGCCGAAAAATAAGCAGGAGAGAAAAATGAAAGTTGTCGAGGTTAAACATCCTTTAGTGCGTCACAAAATCGGTTTAATGCGCGAAGGTGACATTAGCACTAAACGTTTCCGTGAACTAGCCGCCGAAGTGGGTAGTTTATTAACCTATGAAGCTACCGCAGATTTCGAAACTGAAACGGTGACGATTGAAGGCTGGAATGGTCCGGTTGAAGTCGATCAAATCAAAGGTAAGAAAGTCACTGTTGTGCCAATTTTACGTGCGGGTTTGGGCATGATGGACGGCGTACTCGAGCACATTCCAAGTGCGCGTATCTCAGTTGTCGGTATTTACCGTGATGAAGAGACCCTTGAGCCAGTGCCTTATTTTGAGAAGCTGGCCAGCGACATGAACGAGCGTATCGCCTTAGTTGTTGACCCTATGTTGGCGACAGGTGGTTCTATGATTGCGACCGTCGATTTATTGAAAAAGCGCGGTTGTACTTCAATTAAGGCCCTAGTGCTAGTGGCTGCGCCTGAAGGCATTAAAGCCTTAGAAGCGGCGCATCCGGATATCGAATTATATACTGCCGCTATCGATAGATGCTTAAACGAGAAAGGCTATATCCTGCCAGGTCTTGGTGATGCGGGCGATAAAATCTTTGGTACTAAATAGCTAAAGTTGCTAAATAATCAGAGTTGCTGATGCTCAATTGAGCGGATGTGGTCAGTAAGGGAGCCTGGGCTCCCTTTTTGTTTTTGTTCAATACAGTAATAACAACTTTATCTTAAGCTGCTAAAGTTTAGGATAAGGTAAATAATAATTCTCTATTGAAGTTGTTTTTATTGGCTTATTTTGCAATTTTATTGATCGCAGTTTACGTTTTGTGCAAGGTACATATCGGTAGAACAGGGATTAAGAGGAATTATGGGAAATTCGGCTCTCAACTGGTTATTATTGCGTCGATCATTTGAATTTGCGACCCTCTTGTTTGTCGTACTCCTACTTATTCTATTACCGTTTAAAATCGATAGAGAGCATAAATCCTTTGTGTCTTTTGTAAAAAACGAGCAACTTACACCGAGTTATATTGAACTGCTCGGTAAAAGCTTATCTCTGCATGATATTATTGATTTCAATAAATCCTCTTTAGCGCTTTTTCAGCTTGACCCTTCTAGATTAATGCTGCCGCAAGGGGGAGTGCTTTCCGCAGAAGAAGAGCAAGTCTTACGCTATTTTGATTATCTCTATTCCAGTAAAACCAGTAAAAAGACCAATGTCGAAGATATATTTCTGTATGTGGGACTTTATCGCAGTGATGCCATGTATTTTGCCTCCCCAATTCCTGAGGACGTAAAAGCGCGGCTGATTAAAGACCGTACTTCAACGAATGAGTTTTGTCAGAGTCTGCACTATTGCGCGAAAGACGCGACCCCAGAGTCCTTAGCCGATGGAATCGTATTATCCATTCCTTATCAAGATGAAGTCAGTGGAAAAGTCATTTTATCGATGGCATCACCGATTTCATCATCTAATGATCCTAATCATTTCATCGGTGATGTTATTGCCGACACGGCTCTAATGACGTCGGTTTTTATGCGTAATAAACATGTTGAATTACAGAAAACGGATTATGGTACTGAGTTGGTGATCACGACAGATAGCCTTTGGGCTGAATTGACGCCGGAGTTCTTGTTTTATTCGATGACAAATCATTTAGATAACATGACTTCACTGACATATAAAATCAGTATATTTCGTTTCATTGTGTGGAATTTGCCCCTATGGTTTTTGTTATCTATCGTGATCTTCTTCGTTCAAATTAATATCAATCGTTTTAGGAAACTTCGTACTGAGCGTCAACGGTTTAGTGAAGCGATGTTATTGGATGCTTTTACTCGAACCTATAATAAGAAAGTCTATGAGACCACACTGTTTGATGTCGCAACTAAGGGGCATTACGCGGTGATCTGCGTGGATGGCGACAAAATCAAAACCATTAATGATACCTATGGGCATAAACTCGGGGATATGGCGATCATGCAAATTGTTGATGCGATGCGCAGTGTATTTCGAGAAAATGATTTGTTAATCAGAACCGGCGGTGATGAGTTTGTCGTTATCTTAGCTAATTGTACTTTTGAACGGGCCTTATTGTTGGCTGAACATTTACGTCAGGCGGTCGCAGAGCGGCAGTTTTTAAATGTGCTGACAGTCTCCTGCGGTGTGGCTGATTCGCAAGATTATGCTTCCTTTGAGGCAGTGCTACAAGCGGCGGATAAAGCGTTATATGAGGATAAAAAGAATAAGCAAGGAAGTCGCAAGCTTGACCCGACATCTTAATTATCACGTTAATTATTACGTTAATTATTACGTTCATTATTACGTTCATTATTACGTGAGTTATCGAGTGAATCAGTGAGTTAACCTGCTGCCCGCAATAAAGTGAATACCCGCGATAAAAAACAGCGCGGAGAATGCCGCGCTGTTGTTACTTTCTAATCCGGTAATGTAAACATCTGCGATAACACTTACAACACCATGGCCGCAATCCACCCAAACACTAATAGTGGAATATTGTAGTGGATAAATGTTGGGATCACGCTGTCACGAATGTGGTCGTGTTGACCATCGGCATTCAAACCTGCAGTGGGACCTAAGGTGGAATCTGATGCTGGCGAGCCCGCATCACCCAGCGCGGCGGCAGTGCCAACTAACGCGATTGTGGCCGCTACTGAAAAACCAAAACTCAATGCCAATGGTACATATATCGTCGCGATAATTGGAATGGTGGAGAAAGACGACCCAATTCCCATAGTGATTAGTAGACCAACCAGTAGCATTAAGAAGGCTGCGAGGGCTTTATTATCCCCAATGATGTCGCTAAGCGAGGCCACAAGCGTACCCACTTCACCGGTTTCTTTCACGACAGCGGCAAAGCCAGCTGCTGAAATCATGATAAAGCCGATATTGGCCATCATTCGCACACCTTGGTTGAAAATATCTTGGTCGGCGACATGCTTCAAGGCTCCCGAAAAACTGAAAATCATGAAGCCGACTAAGGCACCAAAAATCATAGAGTCAGTTTCAAGTTGTACGACGAGAGTGGCTAATATCGCCAGTGCAGCAATGATGATATTGCGTTTGTTGAGATTTTCTTCAGGTTCAGCGACCAACACTTTTGCCTCGTCGTAAGTCCGAGGTTTACGGTAACTGATGAATACTGCGGTGAGTAACCCTACGACCATACCCGCGGCAGGGATTAACATGGCTGGCGGAATTTGCTCACGAGCAGCGGCTAAGCCATTGCTGGTTAAGTTAGAAAGCAGAATATCATTTAAGAAAATGCCACCAAAACCAATCGGTAAAATCATATAGGTGGTGACTAGGCCGAAGGTGAGAACACAAGCCACAAGGCGGCGGTCGATGTTCAGTTTGGTCATCACATGTAAGAGTGGTGGCACTAAAATCGGAATAAAGGCGATATGGATCGGTAAAATATTCTGTGAAGCCATCGACATGACGAGTAGCGATAACAGCAGTAACCAGCGTACCCAGTTAGTGTTAGTGGGATTAGGATCTTGTCCAAGGCTACTAATGATGCTTCTGGAAATCAGCGTCGTTAAACCTGAATGCGATAGTGCGACAGCGAAGGCGCCTAATAATGCGTAACTGAGCGCAATTTGTGCGCCGCCACCTAAGCCTGTATTAAAGGCATCTATAGTTTGGTGCAGATCCATTCCGCCTACTAATCCCGCCACGAGGGCGCTCACGGTCAGGGCAATAACCACATTCACCCTAGCTAAACTGAGTGCTAACATTAAGCACACTGCAATTACGACTGCATTCATTATCAATTTTCTTAATTCTTTAAGCCAAAGGAGCTATTTTCGACTGCAAAGGCAGTGGATGTCCAGTTTGCCGAGGGCTTATCTGAAAAATATCTGAAAATGTGATCATGCTGGGTTTTGTCTGTTAGCCGAATGTGGATTGCTCCGCACACAGGATACGCAGATTGCTCTATCCTTAGTCAGGCAAAACGGAAATACCCTTGAAAAATGTGATATTGGTCTTAAATAGGTTGTAAGGCACAGCACACGACTTATAATGCCTAAGGATTTGATTGGTAAGAACACCTTTTAATCAGTAAGGATTTAACTTGACCTAGGTTGAGAACATACTGGCTAGAAGGCATCTTGCCTTACACTTAGTTCAACTCATAGATGGAGATATAAAATGAGCGTATTAGTAGGCCGTCAGGCTCCTGATTTTACTGCTGCAGCTGTATTAGGTTCTGGCGAAATCGTTGATAGCTTTAACTTGACTGCAGCCATCAAAGGCAAACCAGCCGTCGTATTCTTCTATCCACTTGACTTCACTTTCGTTTGCCCATCAGAGTTGATCGCTTTTGATCACCGTATGGAAGAGTTCACTAAGCGTGGCGTAGAAGTGATTGGTGTGTCTATCGATTCTCAGTTTACCCACAATGCATGGCGTAACACCCCAGTTGAAAAAGGCGGTATTGGCCAAGTTAAATACACGCTAGTGGCTGATGTTAAACATGAAATCTGCAAAGCATACGATGTTGAGCATCCAGAAGCGGGTGTGGCTTTCCGTGGTTCATTCCTGATCGACAAAGAAGGCATGGTTCGTCACCAAGTCGTTAACGATCTGCCATTAGGCCGTAACGTTGATGAAATGCTACGTATGATCGATGCACTGCAATTCCATGAAGAGCACGGTGATGTTTGTCCTGCTGGCTGGGAAAAAGGCGATAAAGGTATGAATGCAAGCACTGAAGGTGTTGCTGCTTACCTGTCTGAAAACGCAAGCTCACTGTAATTAGTACTTTTCTAATCACAGTCGCCTGTTAAATGAAAAAAGCTGCCAATGGCAGCTTTTTTGTTTTTCATTGCTGAAGATCTATTGTTAACTGTTCAATTTATTCCACAGTACTGCTTTCTGCATCCTGCGCACCCACGGCCAGTAACGGCCAGCCACCTAATGATTTCCAACGATTCACGATGTGACAAAAAAGCTCCGCGGTACGTTCGGTATCATATAGCGCCGAATGGGCTTCTTTATTATCGAAGGGAATACCCGCCATAATGCATGCCTTGGCAAGTACGGTATGACCAATGGCGAGTCCGGCGAGCGTTGCTGTGTCAAAGGTGGCAAAAGGATGAAACGGCGAGCGTTTTAAGTCGCAACGTTCTATCGCCTTACTCACAAAACCATGATCGAATGCCGCATTGTGCGCCACTATGATACTGCGATGGCAGTCGGAGGCTTTTTGGGCTTTCTTCACGGCTTTAAAGATTTCTAAAAAGGCTTCTTTCTCGCTCACCGCTCCCCGTAACGGATTAGTGGGATCAATACCGTTGAATGCTAACGCTTCGGGTTCTAAATTTGCACCTTCAAAGGGCTCAATGTGGAAGTGTAGGGTTTTATCGATTCCTATCACACCTTCATTGTCCATTTTTAGTAGGGTGACGGCAATTTCTAGCAACGCATCGGTTTGAGAGTTGAAGCCCGCAGTTTCGACATCAATGACTACGGGAAAGTAGCCTCGAAATCGGTATTTCAATTTGTTCGCGTCGCAAATGTCACTCATAAAGTACTCAAGAAAATTCACAGGGCGCTATTATGCTAAATGTGTTGGGGTGTGTCATGCTTGATTGGTGGTTTTATGAGCTAAAGGAACTAAATAGTTTGCCGATAAAGCCATGTAACCGATTAAACATGAGTAAAGGCTATGTGGCGAAAACTGATATTAGTATCAATTTTATGCGTTCCAGCAACTGCAATGGCAGAGTTGCGCCATTATGTCGCCTCTTTAAGTGATTCCCAGTGGCGAGTGAGTGAAAATACTCCCATCGTCTGTCGCCTTGAGCATGATATTCCTTCTTACGGTAAAGCGATTTTTACCAGTGAAGCGGGTAAACAGCAGAATATGACTTTTACCTTAGATATGTGGGTAAAACCTGATCAAGTGACGCAGGCGAAATTAATTAGCCGCGCGCCGCAGTGGCGTCCTGGTGTGGTATCGAAAGAGATCACGTCATTACATTATCAAAAGTACTTTAACGGTGAAGTGCCTAAGCGTGCAGCTTGGTCTATGTTGGCAGAGTTGAGTCGCGGTATGGAACCAACGTTTTACTATGCTGATTGGTATAACGAGTCGAATAAGATAGCTGTGGGTTTGTCTTCAGCTAATTTTGGCCGTAAATATACTGAGTTTAAAGCTTGTCTAGCGCATTTATTGCCCTATAGCTTTGAAGATATCGCTTTTACTGTATTAAATTACGATGAAGGCGGAACCGATTTAACTCGTTTCTCCCAGCAACAACTGTCTCGGGTGCAAGAATATTTAGCCTATGATCCCTTGGTAGAGTTAGTGCTGGTGGATGCGTATACCGACAGTTATGGTGGCCGTTCAGTAAACCAGAAAGTGTCGGATACACGAGCTGCGTCGGTAAAAGAGTTCTTTGTTGCCAGTGGTATTCCTCAAGATCGTATTGTCACATTCGGGCATGGTGAGCGTCGTCACGTGGCTTCCAATGATGATATGGATGAAAGGGCGCGTAACCGTCGCGTTGTTATACGGATCAGTAAACCTTTTTAGTGTTTGTTTTACCTATGTTTTAAGTGTTTTTCAATGCCAAGTTTATGACTTGGCATTGTCGTTTTTAAAAGAAGGAGAGTTCAGGCAGTATGCCACTTTAATCGAATGATTCGCTCAATTTGCGAGTATGGGTAAAAATAATGAGATTTTTTAATTTGTAGTGATGACATATCCACCTCAACAAGTACTGCAGAAAGCGAGAGTGGGATAAGTACGAGTAATATAGATGAAGTATAAAACTTGGCCGTTGCAATAATCAGGATTGTGTTTGAAATGCTAAAAAAAAGCCCGCTTAAACTAAGCGGGCCGCAAAAATAATGCATTTGCAATCAACAAATTGAAGGAAGGAAGTCAAGCATAAGAACCAGAAAAGAAACTGAAGTGTTGGGAACACACCAGTTTAAAAGTTCTTTGTTTTCGATATCTGCAAGCAGTTATCTCCTGAAAACAAGTACATTCTATTGGGAAACCTGTTGTAAAACAAACGAGAAAAATTGCCCATAAACATTAGTAATTCTAATGACTGCAAAGGTGATTTATATCACTTAAGTCACTATTTACCTTGATTAATAACTTATAACTCACTATTAATGCATAATAATACACTTCAATAAGCTTATCCTTGCTGCTATTTTGTTAAATTCACGATACAGCTTAAAAAACTTCATATTAAGTTACGCCATTGCCATGATTTTTTTTGCTTGTATAGTACTTGCTGAAAAGGCCTTAAGCCCGAAACCATAAGAAGGACGACAACACGATGGCATTAAGATTTCGCCTTGCAAAGCAAGGTTTGTTAGTGGCCACATTGGGGATGGCACTCGGTGCCTGCCAAAGTGGCAATGCACCTGAGCAAAATTCGACTGAGCAGGCAAGCGCAACTAAACTCGTTTACCCTGTTACTGAAAAAGATGACCTCGTCGAAACCATTCATGGTGTCGCAGTGGCCGACTCTTATCGTCATCTGGAGGCCAATACGCCTGAAACTGAAGAGTGGGTAAAAGAACAACAAGACTTTGGTCAAGCCTACCTCGCTAAGATCCCCAATAAACAAGCTGTGGTCGAACGTATTACAGAACTTTGGAATTACGAAAAAGTCTCTGCTCCGTTTGAAAACGGCGACAATCAATTTTACTACCGTAATGATGGCCTACAGGCGCAATCGGTTTTGTATGTTAAAGGTTTAGATGGTGTTGAAAAGCCTGTTCTTGACCCAAATAAACTGTCTGCGGATGGCACTGTTGCCTTATCCGGCGTTGCTGTGAGTAATGACGGTAAAGTTTTAGCCTATGGTGTGTCAAATTCTGGCTCAGATTGGCAGCAATGGCAGTTCGTTGATATCGCAACTGGTAAGAAACTGGCCGATGAACTGAAATGGATTAAATTTTCTAGCGCAGTGTGGGATAAAGAAAATCAAGGTGTGTTCTACGCCCGTTATGATGCCCCTGCAGGGGGGGATGTCTTAGCTGACGTTAATTTTAACCAAAAAGTGTATTACCACAAATTAGGCACAGACCAACATCAAGATCTATTGATTTATGAGCGTCCACAGAATAAAGATTGGGGCTTTGGCATTGATGTCTCTGAGAAAGGTGAATACTTATTACTGTCGATTTCTCAAGGAACGGATAAGCGTAATCGTTTCTTCTATAAATCGTTATTTGAGCCTAAATCCCAAGTGGTGGAATTGATCCTCAAATTAGAAGCTGAATATGAGTTTCTCGGTAATGATGGTTCAGTGTTTTATTTCAAAACTGACTTAGAGGCGCCTAATGGTAAAGTGATTGCGATTGACACCCGCAATAGTGATAAATCGCAATGGCAAACGATTATTCCTGAGTCTAAAGATCCGATTAATAATGTCGCCATTATTAATGACCATTTAGTGGTGAGTTATTTACATGATGTGTTAGGTCAATTATCGATTTACAGTATGGGTGGTCAGAAGCGTCAAGATGTGGCATTGCCTGGTCTTGGCAATGTGGCAGGGCCTTTTGGTAAAGCCAGCAAAGATTATTTCTATTATGTGTTTAATAGTTATATTCAGCCTGAAACCACCTATAAGTTTGATTTTAAAACTGGCGGTTCAACCGTCATTGCTAAACCCAAAGTCTCGTTTAATCCCGATGACTATGTTTCTGAACAGGTTTTCTATAACAGCAAAGACGGTACGCGTGTGCCTATGATGCTCTCCTATAAAAAGGGCTTAGTGAAAAACGGTCAAAATCCGACATTACTTTATGCCTATGGTGGTTTTGCCATTTCGATGACACCACGTTTTAGCCCTGCTAATATCGCTTGGTTAGACATGGGGGGCATTTATGCCGTGCCGAGTTTACGTGGCGGTGCTGAGTATGGCGAAAGCTGGCATCAAGCGGGGATGTTCGACAAAAAGCAAAATGTGTTTGATGACTATTTTGCTGCTGCTGAATATCTGGTCAGCGAAAAATACACCAACAGCTCTAAACTCGGTGCCTATGGCCGCAGTAATGGTGGTCTGTTGATGGGCGCTGCTGTGACCCAACGTCCTGAACTCTTTGCTGCCGTATTACCTGCGGTGGGCGTGTTGGATATGCTGCGTTTCCACAAGTTCACTATTGGTTGGGCTTGGACGAGTGAATACGGCAGTGCCGATAAAGCAGAGCAATTCCCTGCGCTATTGGCTTATTCGCCCTATCACAATGTAAAAGCGCAAGCTTATCCTGCGACTATGGTAATGACTGCGGATCATGATGATCGTGTTGTGCCATTACACAGTTTCAAGTTTGCGGCCATGCTGCAGGAGAAACAGCAGGGCAATAAACCAGTCATTATGCGTATCGAGTCAAATGCTGGTCATGGAGCGGGTAAGCCCACGGCGATGAAGATCGACGAATTTGCCGACATCTACAGTTTCTTGTGGCAGAGTTTTGGCTTAACCTTGCCACAAGCTATCGCAAAATAACTAACTATGTTAATAAAATGGGGTCGTTTGACCCCATTCTCTTTTACAATTGCCCCTATTCATCTGAAACCCGCGCTATTCCTATCTATATCTTCATCGGGTCATTCACAAGTCTTGTTTCCCTAGGTATAGTAAGCGTCAATTTTTCAACCAAAATTTGCTTATTTTCAAATGATGTTTCATTGGCCAATTTCAGTCTATTACGAAGACACCGACGCTGGTGGCGTTGTCTATCATTCGAACTACCTCAACTTTTTTGAGCGCGCGCGAACCGAGTGGCTAAAAGCCCTTGGCGTGAGTCAGACTGCGTTATTAGCCGACGACACTGCTTTTGTCGTAAAGCGTGCGGAACTCGATTTTCGCAAAGCAGCACGTTTTGAACAGAACCTTATTGTTGAAACTAAGGTCATAGAGTTGAAAAAGGCCTCGTTGATCTTTCATCAACGCTTGGTCGATAAACAGGGAGACTGTTATTGTGAAGGCACAGTGCTGGTTGTTTGTGTTGCGCTATCACGTATGCGTCCCCGAGCTATTCCCTTAAATATTGTGCAGGAGTTTGACAGTGCAAGCTGATATGTCGATTGTTGGGTTATTTTTACAAGCCAGTTTATTAGTGAAATTTGTTATGTTCACTTTACTTTGCTTGTCGGTGATGTCTTGGACGGTGATTTTACAACGCCGTAGCTTACTGACATCCGCAAAAAGTAAATCGGCGAAGTTTGAAGACAAATTTTGGTCAGGTGTTGATTTAAACCGTTTGTATAAAGAATTATCATCTCGTCCAGATAATAGCGGTTTAGAGTCATTATTTGTGACTGGCTTTAAGGAATATTCACGCCTGAATAAATTAAATAGCAAAGTGCCCGATGCCGTCATGGATGGTACATCGCGTGCTATGCGTGTGACCTTGTCTCGCGAAATGGAAAAGTTAGAAGCTAACTTACCGTTATTAGCAACGATTGGTTCGACTAGCCCTTATATCGGTTTATTTGGTACGGTATGGGGGATCATGAATTCTTTTATCGCTATTGGTTCGATGGAAAACGCCACCTTAGCTATGGTTGCCCCAGGTATTGCTGAAGCTTTGATTGCAACGGCTATGGGTTTATTTGCTGCAATTCCAGCGGTAATCGCCTACAACCGTTTCTCGACTCAAGTCGATAAATTAGAAATGGCTTACGCAAACTTTATGGAAGAGTTCTCCAGCATTTTGCATCGCCAAGCATACAGTGAGAAGGAAGGGGCATAATGCAACCAGCTTATCAGCGCAAACGTCGTCGCCCCGTTGCTGAAATCAACGTGGTGCCCTATATCGACGTGATGCTCGTGCTGTTAATTATTTTTATGGTAACAGCGCCCATAGTCACCCAAGGGGTCAAAGTTGAGCTACCTCAAGGGGCGGCAGAAGTTTTACCCAATGACAGTAAGCCGCCCATTGTTGCTTCAATCGATGGTGATGGTGATTACTTCCTCAATAAAGGCGGTTCAACGAATGTGCCTATGGATTTGGAAGAATTGGCAACGGAAGTGGCTGCACTTATCGTGACTGAACCTGAGCGTCCTGTTGTGGTTAAAGCCGATAGAAATATTCCTTACGATAAAGTGATTCAGTTGATGGTGACACTGCAGCAAGCTGGCGTGCCATCAGTCGGTTTGATGACGGATTCACCCAAGGAGAAATAGGTGGCAGATAAGTCAGATGTAACATTACCTCTGTCAATTTCAGCGGGTATTCATATTGGCGTGATAATTATTCTGGCGTTAGGAATAGATTTTTCTCACAAACCTGAGCCTATGCAACAAGTTAGCGCACCAGCAATCAAAGCTGTTATGGTTGATCAGCAAAAAGTGGCTAATCAAGTTGAGAAACTTAAGCAAGAAAAGCGTGATGCCGAACGCCGTGAGCAAGAACGTCAAGCCGAGCTTGAACGCAAAGCTCAAGAAGCGAAACAGGCACGCGAGCGCGAACAAGCTCAGATTAAACAGCTAGAGCAAGAACGTAAGCTGCAGGAAATTGAGATTCAAAAAGCCAATGAAGCGACCAAATTAGCCCAGGTGAAACAGCAGCAGGAAAAGGAAAAGGCGGTCAAAGCCGAAGCCGACCGTAAGCTGAAAGAGCAGGAGCGTAAGGTTGCTGAAGACGCCGCACAAAAAGCAGCTGAAAAACGCAAGGTTGAAGAAGCTGCTGCAGTGAAAGCTGAAACTGACCGTAAGCAAAAAGCAGATGCGGAAGCTAAAGCGGAGGCTGATGCCAAAGCTAAAGCAGATGCCAAAGCTAAAGCAGATGCCAAAGCTAAAGCGGATGCCAAAGCTAAAGCGGATGCCAAAGCTAAAGCGGATGCCAAAGCCCGTGCCGATCAAGAGCAGGAAATGGCCGATGCATTAGCGGCGGAGCAGGCGGCATTGTCGCAAACCATGAGTAAACAAGTGGAAAGCGAAGTGGGTAAGTACACCTCGATGATTCAATCTGTCATACAACGTAATTTAGTGAAGAATGAATCGATGCGGGGCAAGACTTGTACTGTTTCAGTACGTTTAGCCAGCGATGGTTTTGTAATCAGTAGTCAAACAAAAAGCGGTGATGAATCGGTTTGCCGTGCTGCTAAGAGCGCGATTTTAAAGGCGGGTAAACTGCCAGTGTCACCGGATCCACAAGTATATAATTTTATGAAAGAACTTAACTTAATCGTTGAACCAACGTTTAATTAACAAGGAGTCACATGAAGATTTTGGCAAAATGGTTAACAGTGGCGATTCTGCTGTGCACCACCCCCGCAAAAGCGGCGCTGGATATTGTAATTACCGGAGGTGTTGATGCAGCGCGTCCGATTGCTGTGATGCCTTTTGTATGGCAAGGTCCTGGCGCACCGCCACAAGCGATTGCTGATGTGGTGATGTCTGACTTAGCTCGTAGCGGTACCTTTAAACCTTTAGACGAGCTCGGACTACCTCAGCGCAATATTGGTGCTTTGGCTCAGTTTCAACCTAGTTCATGGTCTAGCGTTGGCGCAGAAGCTGTGGTGTTAGGTACTGTGAAACCTTACGGGACCGATCAGTATTTGGTGAGCTTTGATTTAATCGATTTAGTTAAAGCACAAAACCAAGCATTGAAAGGCTCAGTCAGTGCTACAGAATTTTTGATGGACAGTCGCCAAACTGTGATTTCAGCAGCGCAATTTCGTCAATATGGTCATAGAATTAGCGATATCGTCTATGAAAAGTTAACCGGTATTCGCGGTGCATTCTTAACGCGGATCTCCTACGTCGTGGTCAATCATACTCAAAAAGCACCTTATCAGTTGATGGTTGCGGACTATGATGGTTTTAACGAGCAAATGTTACTGCGCTCACCTGAGCCATTAATGTCACCTACTTGGTCACCCGATGGGCGTCGTTTGGCGTATGTTAGCTTTGAAAATAAAAAAGCAGAGATTTTCGTACAAGACCTTTATACCCAAGTGCGCACTAAAGTGAGCTCTTTCCCTGGTATTAACGGTGCGCCGGCTTTCTCTCCTGATGGCAAATCTTTGGCTGTGACGCTGTCTAAGGATGGTCAGCCTGAGATCTATGTTATCGATATTGCGACAAAAGCGATTAAGCGTATTACCAATCACTATGCTATCGATACTGAACCATCATGGTATCCTGATGGGAAGTCGTTGATTTTCACCTCTGAACGTGGTGGTAGACCGCAAATTTATCGCGTAGAGTTAAGTTCAGGTAAAGTGAGTCGTGAAACATTTGAAGGTGAATGGAACCTTGGCGGTTCAATTACGCCAGATGGACGTAGTATGATTTTTGTTAACCGTACTAACGGTAAGTTTAATATTGCGCGTATGGACTTAAATACGCGTTTTATGCAGGTGCTAACCTCTACACGCTTGGATGAATCCCCAAGTGTGGCGCCTAATGGTACTATGGTCATATATGGCACTACACACCAAGGTAAGCAAGTATTAGCAGCTGTTTCTACGGATGGACGCTTTAAAGCGAGATTACCCGTGGGTCAAGGCGAGGTGAAATCACCTTCTTGGTCTCCGTTTCTCTAATGTTATACCTTGATTTAATCACATTTAATTTTATAAGGAACACGTAATGGATCTGAATAAGTTGTTAAAAGCTATGTTGGTAGCACTTCCAATTATGGCTATTAGTGCATGTAGCTCAACTTCAGAATCAGAAACTGATGCAATGGGCTCAACAAACGGTTCAGGTAGCGAACTGAATGGTGGCATTCAAACTGGTGGTGTGGGTGCTATGTTGTCATCTGAAGAGCAGCAACGTCAGCAGTTAGAAGAGTTGAGAAAAGAACACATCATTTACTTCGATTTCGACCGCAGTGAAGTTCAAACTGAATTCGCCGCTGTATTAGAAGCTCATGGTACTTACTTAGTTGAGCACCCAAGTGTGCGCGTACTGATTGAAGGTCATGCGGACGAGCGTGGCACTCCTGAGTACAACATTGCTCTGGGTGAACGTCGTGCTAAAGCCGTTGCTAAATACCTACAAGGTATGGGCGTACAGCCAAGCCAAATGAGCGTAGTCAGCTATGGCGAAGAAAAACCACTTGATTTTTCTCGCACTGATGAAGGTTTTGGCAAAAACCGTCGTGCAGTTTTAGTTTACTAAGATTGAATCTCGGAGAGTAACACAATGAAACGTGCCGTCTTAATTACGGCAATGTTCCTTGGTGCGGGCGCTGCAGTTGCAGCGCCTGCTCCTGTGGAAGATATTGCTGGTGGTTCGGGTGATGACAGACTTGCTCGTATCGAACGTATTGTAAAATCGAGACAACAAAGTGAGCTCGAGATGCAACGTCGTCTTGATACACTGCAGCAGGAAGTTCTCGATTTACGCGGTTTAACCGAACAACAGAATTATCAGATTGAGCAGATGCAAGAGCGTCAGCGTCAGTTATATGATGAGCTTGCTAATTTATCCTCAAAGGCATCTGCCGCACCTGCAGCTGCAGCGACATCTATCCCCTCTGTGGTATCGACCAATGCTGCCGCAAGTAGTTTAAGTGAAACTGCAAGTTATGAAAATGCCGTTAACTTAGTCTTAAAAGAGCGTAAGTATGACGATGCCATTCCTGCCTTCCGTGCTTTTATCAAACAATACCCAGACTCTGTGTATGCCGCGAATGCGAACTATTGGTTAGGACAGCTATTATTTAATAAGAGCGAATTTGCAGAAGCCAAACAAGCCTTCAAAACTGTGGTTGATCGTTTTAGTGATTCTAATAAACGTGGCGATAGTTTAGTGAAGCTTGGCATGATCGCCGAGAAAACCGGTGATAAAGCTGGTGCGATGCAATACTACCAACAAGTTGTCAAAGATTACGCAAATAGCGCCGCAGCACGCATTGCACAGCAGCAACTGGCTGCAATTAAAGCGTAATTAACTAAAAAACATACTCTTAGTCTGTTTTTCATGCAAACGACAAAAAATTGGGAATTTGCGCTTGCATGAGAAGATGAAAAAGGTATTATAGGCGCCCTCAGAGCGGCGAGGTCGTTCGGGGCGTGAAATACCAGTAAATGGGTCGTTAGCTCAGTCGGTAGAGCAGTTGGCTTTTAACCAATTGGTCGAAGGTTCGAATCCTTCACGACCCACCACTTAATCTAATAAATAGAATAAGTTAGTGGTATTTAACGAGATAGTCAGTAGTACAATTTGTCGTTAGCTCAGTCGCTTTTTTATAAAGCTAGGGCAGTTGGCTTTTAACCAATCAGTCGAATGGTTCTAATCCTTAATGACGCACCACTTTACTGAAAGTGCATAAATCAGCGCAACACCAGATGGGTCGTTAGCTCAGTCGGTAGAGCAGTTGGCTTTTAACCAATTGGTCGAAGGTTCGAATCCTTCACGACCCACCACTTATTATTCGCATTGTTGATGCCAAAATAAGTGAACATTTTTATCGTAATACCTAGATGGGTCGTTAGCTCAGTCGGTAGAGCAGTTGGCTTTTAACCAATTGGTCGAAGGTTCGAATCCTTCACGACCCACCACTTTACTGAAAGTGCATAAATCAGCGTTATACCTCGATGGGTCGTTAGCTCAGTCGGTAGAGCAGTTGGCTTTTAACCAATTGGTCGAAGGTTCGAATCCTTCACGACCCACCACTTTACTGAAAGTGTATAAATCAGCGCAACACCAGATGGGTCGTTAGCTCAGTCGGTAGAGCAGTTGGCTTTTAACCAATTGGTCGAAGGTTCGAATCCTTCACGACCCACCACTTATTATTCGCATTGTTGATGCCAAAATAAGTGAACATTTTATCGTAATACCTAGTTGGGTCGTTAGCTCAGTCGGTAGAGCAGTTGGCTTTTAACCAATTGGTCGAAGGTTCGAATCCTTCACGACCCACCACTTTACTGAAAGTGTATAAATCAGCGCAATACCAGATGGCTCGTTAGCTCAGTCGATTTTTTATAAGGCGAGGGCAGTTGGCTTTTAACCAATCAGTCGAATGGTTCCAATCCTTCATGACACACCACTTTACTGAAAGTGTATAAATCAGCATAACAGTTTTAATAGACAATAGATGGGTCGTTAGCTCAGTCGGTAGAGCAGTTGGCTTTTAACCAATTGGTCGAAGGTTCGAATCCTTCACGACCCACCACTTATTTTTCCCGCTGTGTTTCTCTCGAATAGTCACTGAATTTTCCAAGCTAAACTCCAATACTCAGTATCAAATTTAATACCTTCGTCTTATTCTTCCCACGGAAAATACTTTTCTAACATATTATTTATGCTGGCATTTTCTACTTTTGTCGCATAATGTTCTCAGCTAAGTATCTAATTTAAGCCGCTTAGGTTAAAGACTAAAAAGGAGACCTTAGGTCTCCTTTTGCATTAAGCGGATCACATATCTATAACGCTTAATCTAACAGATTGTTTTCACGAACATATTGCTCGAAATCTGTGCAGCCACCTATGTGCTTCTCATCGACAAAAATCTGCGGTACTGTTTCAACAGGCTTACCGACAGTTTTTTCTAAATCTGCTTTAGAGATGCCTTCTGCATGGATATCGACATATCTGAACTTAAAGTCATCACGTTTTTCAACGAGTTGCTCAGATAATTGCACAGCACGAACGCAATAAGGACAGCCTGGACGGCCAAAAATAACAACGAACATAATAGCTCCTTAGGATTACTTTAGTCGTTTTATACCATAGGCCTAAGTGAATTGATAATGTCAGCCGCGTTTATTTTCAGTTTGATAGCGACCTTGATAATCAAAATAGCTTTCGAGCAGATCCCAGCCTTTTTTATGTTTCTTCAGCAGCAAGAGATCGGGCATGCGGAATTTATCCGCATCGCTGATTAACTCTGTCACCTTAGTGTACTTTTTCGGTTTTAATCCCGGTGTACGGCTATGGGGAAAGATGAATAAGGCATATAGGGCTCGCCACTGGGCCGGCGTTTGTAATTTAAAGCGGCGATTGAATTCATTACCGTCGATATCAAGGTACTGCACTTTCAGATTGCCGTCATCGTCGATGAGGCTCATATGCTGGCAGCGGAATAAATGATGGTGCTGCTGGCTGAGCACTTGGCGTAGGCGTTTATCGGGATCGATGAGGGTCGATTGGCAGTGCTGGCAAATGCGCGCCGCGATATCATTCTCTTCGCCGCAATCAGGGCAAGATTTAGATCTAAATCGAAAGTTACACTGCAGCTTTTTACCTTGCTGTTCGACTATGCCCTGACAGCGGCGACCAAAGTGTTCGATAATGTCGCCATCGTCGTCTGTGAGTCCCCAGAATATATTGGCAAAATCGCATACTGGGCAATGCACTTGCACAGGTACCGATTTACTGTTGGGTTTAGCTTGGCCGACCTCGGGAAAATACAAGTCATAACCATTGGCAGCATAGTCGATGATAAGACAATCTTTTTTGCCTTCAGCGATTCGCAATCCACGGCCGATCATTTGTTGAAACAGACTGACTGAAGCGGTAGGGCGCAAAATAGCAATCAAATCCACATGGGGCGCGTCGAAGCCTGTCGTCAACACAGCCACGTTGACTAAAAACTTAAGCTCTTGGGCTTTAAAGCGTTCAATCGTCGCGTCACGTTCATTGTCGTGCGTTTGTGCCGTGATAATGGCGCTCTGCGCAGCGTGAGCTTGGTTGAGTATGTTAAAAATCTCATTGGCGTGACGTACCGTTGCCGCAAAAATGATAATACCTTTTCTATGTTGGCTCAGTTCAATGAGTTGTTTCACAATCGCAGTGGTCGCGCGGCCGTAATGTCCCAGTAAATCGTTAACCTCGGCTTCGGCATATTCGCCATTCTCGTTTGCTTTAAGTTGGCTGAAGTCGTACTGGGCACTTAGGCCATCAAACAGGGTTGGCGCTGTGAGGTAACCTTGCTTAATGAGCGGCCTTATGGGCAGCTCGAACACACAATGTTCGAACACGGCATGTTCGGGAGACCCTACTTTGCCGTGATAGTGTTGCTGATAAATCCAGCCAGTGCCAAGGCGATAGGGCGTGGCGGTGAGACCGAGCAATCTTAATTGGGGATTTTTCGTGCGTAAATGGTTGAGTACTTGCTGATATTGGCTGGTTTTTTCTAGGCTGACTCTGTGGCATTCATCAATAATGACTAACGAGAACGGCTGATCGAACTGCGTTAATCCCCGCGCCGCCGATTGAATACTGGCAACGACGGTTTTTCCGTCGGTGGCTTTTTGATTGAGTCCCGCCGCATAGATACTGGCTTGTGCTGTGAGGAGGCCGACTTTCTCGGCATTTTGCGCAACTAATTCTTTCACATGGGTGAGCACTAAGACTCTGCCTTTGGCGATGCGTGCCAGTTCGGCGATCACTATGCTTTTGCCCGCGCCTGTGGGTAATACGAGTACGGCGGAAGCTTGGCTTTGCCTAAAATGGGCGATGGCGGCATTAACCGCTTGCTGTTGATAGTCTCTGAGTTTGACTGACACGCTGATAAAAAATCTATGCTGAATAAAAGTGAGGCTGCAAGCTTAACATAACAGGCAAAAAAAATGCCCCTGGTTGGAGGGGCAAGCTAGAGAAAGGAGCAATCACACGCACTCTCTCAACAGGGTTCACTTTTAACCTGAGGTTTAAAAAGGGAGGTTCAGGTTACACTTAGCCTATTGGGCATAGACTAAGTGTTGTGGACGTTATTCTTAACTCGGATATTACTCAGTACGATTTAAGCGTGATTCAATCAAGGTCTCGATCACAGCTGGATCGGCCAAGGTTGATGCATCCCCTAAGTTGGTCACTTCGTTAGCGGCAATCTTACGCAGGAAGCGGCGCATAATCTTGCCTGAACGTGTCTTAGGTAAGCCCGTCGCCCATTGGATGAGATCTGGGGTTGCCAGCGCACCAATTTCTTTACGGACCCATTGACGCAGCTCTTGACGTAGCTCTTCGGTTTCTTCAGTGCCGCGGGTTAGCGTGACATACGCATAAATACCTTGGCCTTTAATATCATGTGGGTAGCCAACTACTGCAGCCTCGGCAACCAGTTCGTGTGATACCAGCGCACTTTCAACCTCTGCTGTACCTAATCTGTGGCCGGATACGTTAATCACGTCATCGACGCGGCCTGTGATCCAGTAGTAACCATCCTCATCGCGGCGGGCACCGTCACCGGTAAAATACATGCCACGGAAGGTTTTAAAGTAGGTCAGTACAAATCGTTCGTGGTCGCCATACACAGTACGCATTTGGCCCGGCCAAGAATCGAGTAACACTAAGTTACCTTCGTTCTCACCTTCTAAAATATTCCCCATGTTATCCACTAAGGCGGGTTGAACGCCAAAGAACGGGCGGGTAGCTGAGCCGGGTTTAGTATCGGTCGCGCCTGGCAGTGGGGTGATCAAAATGCCGCCCGTTTCAGTTTGCCACCAAGTATCGACGATAGGGCAATGTTCATGACCTATGACCTCATGGTACCAACGCCACGCTTCTGGGTTGATAGGTTCACCTACCGAGCCCATGATCCTCAAGCTGCTACCATCGAACTTATCGAAGTGTTGCTTACCTTCTGCCATCAATGCGCGAATTAACGTTGGCGCTGTATATAGAATGTTCACTTTATGGCGGTCAATCATTTCGCCTAAACGGGCAGGGCTTGGATGATTCGGCACACCTTCATGGATAAGCACAGTCGCACCATTGGCGAGCGGGCCGTAAACCATGTAAGAGTGGCCAGTGATCCAACCCACATCCGCGGTACACCAGTACACTTCACCCGCTTTGTAGTCGAACACATATTCATGGGTCATAGACGCATAAACCATGTAGCCGCCAGTGGTGTGCAATACGCCCTTGGGATTACCGGTTGAACCTGAGGTATAAAGCAAGAATAACGGTGCTTCGGCGTCCATTTCTTCTGGCTGGCAGTGCTCTGATGCGGTTTCCATCAGTGAATGCCACCACACATCACGGCTTTCTACCCAATCTACTTTGCCACCCGTGCGTTTAAGTACGATGACTTTTTCAACCGTAGTGACATCAGGGTGCTTTAAGGCATCATCTATGTTGCGCTTCAATGGAATAGCACGGCCACCGCGCATACCTTCATCGGAGGTAATGATGACTTTGGATTTTCCGTCAATGACGCGAGAGGCGATTGAATCCGGTGAGAAACCACCGAAGACCACAGAGTGCACAGCACCGATACGGGCACAGGCAAGCATAGCGACTGCGGCTTCTGGCACCATAGGCATGTAAATTGTGACTATATCACCGCGGCGCACGCCTTGGCTGCGCAGTGCGTTGGCGAATTTACACACATCTGCATGTAATTCACCGTAGGTGATTTTGCGTTGTTCGCTGGCGTTGTCGCCTTCCCAAATAATCGCCACGCGATCACTGTGTTCGGCTAAATGACGATCTAAACAGTTGGCAGAAGCATTCAGGGTGCCATCGTAAAACCAATTGATCGATAAGTTATGGTCATCAAAAGAGGTTTTTTTAATTTTGGTATAAGGTTTAATCCAATCAATACGCTTGCCGTGTTCTCTCCAGAAACCTTCAGGATTGATAATCGACTCTTGGTACATTGTTTTATATTTATCGTTGTTTACAAGTGCATTGGCAGCGATATTGCCGGAGACTTTGTAGAGAGACTGCGAGCTCATAGGGCTTCCCTTTTGAAAAATTGCGTGGACTGAGTATGGTATGCAAGGGGGCGGCAACTCCATTAGACCTTGGTCTAGTGTTAAATTTTCCTTTATATTTAGTCTGTTGCATTAAAAAACCGGCTAGATTTTAGACAGGTTTTATCGCACAATAATCAGAAAAAAGAGCAAAGTATGAATTTAACCTTAGTCGTTGCTGTTATTGCCGTCTGTTATGTCTCGCTTTTATTCCTATTGGCTTGGGGGGCGGAGCGTTGGTTTACTCAGATCACTAAAAAGCTTCAGGTCGTTATCTATGGTCTGAGCTTAGCGGTTTATTGCTCCTCGTGGAGTTTTTTAGGCACAGTTGGGCAATCGGCTAAGGATTTTTGGTCTTTCTTACCGATTTTTATCGGCCCTATTCTGATTTTTACTCTAGGTTTTGGCATGTTACGCAAGATGGTATTAGTGTCTAAGGCGCAAAATATCACCTCAGTGGCCGACTTTATTGCCGCCCGTTATGGCAAATCTCAAACTTTAGCCGCCTTAGTCACCTTAATCGCCTTGTTTGGTATCATGCCCTATATCGCCCTGCAGCTTAAGGCGATGGTGTTCAGCCTTAATTTGTTTCAACCCGCAGACGATCCCCTCGATGGCGTGACGATTCCGTTACTGATCACTTCGCTGTTAGCCATATTTGCCATTTTATTTGGTACTCGCAAACTCGATGCGACCGAGCATAATCCCGGCATGATGCTTGCGATTGCCTTTGAGTCTCTGGTGAAACTTGCCGCATTTTTGTTGGTCGGCATCGTCATCAGTTTCGGAGTGTTCGATGGTTTTGGGGATATTTGGCAGCAGGCCAATGCGCAGTCACTAATTAATTATCCCAATCCACGTATTGAAGCTTTAATGCCTGAGTTACTCGTCGGAATGGCGGCCTTTTTATGTATGCCAAGGCAGTTCCATGTAATGGTGGTGGAATGCGCCGATGAGTCCGTGTTGTCAAAAGGGCGTTGGCTGTTTCCCATCTATTTAGCACTTTTCGGTTTATTCGTTGGACCGCTCGCCTTGGCGGGGAAGCTCATCCTCGGAGACTCCGTGTCGGCCGATACCTATGTGATTAATTTACCGCTGGCGTTAGATCAACCCTTGTTGGCTGTGATTGCTTTGCTGGGCACCTTATCTGCGGCAACGGGTATGGTCATTGTTGCTGTAGTGACTATCAGTGTGATGGTAAGTAATGAATGGCTGGTGCCAGTGATGCTGCGCACGGGTCATATCCGCGAGAAAAACTTCAGTCAGTTCTCGCACCTGTTACTTAATGCCCGCCGCTTAGCCATCGTGATTATTCTGGGCTTAGGCTATGGCAGCTATTTGGCATTATCAGACAGTGATTCCTTGTCCCATTTAGGCATGTTGTCTTTTGGTGCGTTTGCCCAACTCGCGCCAGCTTTAGTCGGTGGACTCTATTGGAAACACGGCAATCGTGCTGGGGTATTTTTAGGACTTGGTGTGGGCTTTTCGCTGTGGTTCTACATCATGTTGCAGGGCATGACCGATGTGCAAAGTTCATCGGCGTTTTTGTCTGGCGTCGTGAGCGAAAAAGGCCTGCTAGATGCGATAACGCCCAATGTGCGTGATGCGCTGACGGCTCTTTTTGCCAATATCGCCTGTTATATTTTGGGCTCTATTTGGTTTAGAGCCGGTGTGGCCGAGCGTATTCAGGCCAGTGCATTTGTGAGCCCTGGCAAATTGAAAAACAGCGCTAATAAGAAAAATGGTCCGATTTCACAGCAAGATTTACTGATACTGGCGAGTCGCTTCGTTAGCCCAACGCGCGCCTACGAGAGTTTTAGCCGTTTCTCTATTGATGCAGTAAAAAGTGATAGTTGGCATAAAGCGGCGCCGCCGGAGTTGATTTCCCACACTGAACGTTTATTGGCGGGGGTGCTTGGCGCTTCAAGCGCAGCGCTAGTGATGGATTCCGTGCTGCAAGGGCGCGATTTAGCGCTGGATGAAGTCTTTAGTCTGGTCGATGAAGCTTCATCGAAAATCATGCTCAGCCAAGACATGTTGCGCGGCGCGATTGAACACGCCTATGAAGGCATGAGTGTTATCGATAACGATCTCAATCTTGTGGCATGGAATTACAAATATGTGGAGCTGTATCAATATCCCGATGGATTTTTGCAGCAGGGCATGCCCATCAGTGAAGTGATCCGCTTTAATGCGGCGCGAGGTTATTGTGGTGAAGGGGAAATAGAACAGCAGGTTGAGCAGCGGGTGCAGCATATGCGTAATGGCACGCCGCACACTTCTGAGCGCCATCGCAGGGACGGTAAAGTGATAAAAATTCAGGGAAATCCTATGCCAGATGGCGGCTTTGTGATGACCTTTACCGACATTACTCAGTATCGCGAACAGGAGCGCGCGCTGCTTGAGGCCAATGAAACCTTAGAGAGCCGTGTTAACGAACGTACCTATGAATTGGCTATGTTAAACAGTGAGTTACTGGAGGCTAAAGCGCAGGAAGAAATTGCCAACGCTTCTAAGAGTCGCTTCTTGGCCGCCGTCGGCCATGATTTAATGCAGCCACTTAATGCTGCGCGACTGTTCACTGCGTCGTTATCTCAGTATCCCAATCTAGATCGTGAGGCCAGAACCACCTTATCCCATGTGAATAGCTCGCTAAAAATTGCCGGCGAATTGCTCACCGACCTATTGGATATTTCTAAACTCGACTCAGGTATGGTGGATGTAAATCGCCGTGACTTTGCGATTTCAGAACTGATCAATGGCTTATCTGTTGAATTTGAAGCGATGGCGGCGGATAACCAAATTCGTTTTAAGATGGTCCCATGCAGTGCGACCGTTAATTCCGATCCTTCGCTGTTACGGCGTGTCCTGCAAAACTTTTTAACCAATGCCTACCGTTATGCTCGCGGTGGCAGAGTGTTATTTGGTTGCCGTCATCGAGGTCATTACCTTGAAATCCAAGTGTTAGACACGGGTTGTGGTATTGATGAAAAAGAAACCCAAGAAATTTTCAAAGAATTTAAGCGGTTGAATAATCCTAAGAGCAACAATGTTAGCGGCTTGGGCTTAGGTCTGGCGATTGCTGATCGCATTAGTAAAGTGTTAGAACACGGTATTCAGGTTTCATCCCATTTAGGGCGCGGCTCGGTCTTCTCCATTTGTGTTCCACTTGGAGAAACTGTGCGTCAACCACAAGTGAAAGCGTTGCCGTCGCTGCTGCAGCCATTGTCGGGTATCAAAGTGTTGTGTATCGACAACGAAGAGGCCATTTTAGCTGGATTAGAAAGCCTATTAAGCCGCTGGCAGTGTGAGGTTATCTGTGCAAAAGATTTATCTGATGCACGCATTAAACTAGGACTGAAAGGCGTCGCGCCTGATATTGTGCTCGCGGATTACCATTTAGATGATGGCCAAAATGGCGTCGATGCGATGGACGGTATTCGCGCGCTTTATGGACAAGATTTACCCGGCATTTTGATTACCGCCAATACTCGCAAAGAGCTGGTGGAAGATGTGCAACGCCGCGGCTATCACTATATGGCGAAAATGATAAAACCTGCCGCGCTACGTGCCTTGATTTCTAGCTTGGTAAAATAAGCTTGGTATACGTGTTCGGTAACATGAGTTTTGTGACGTCGGCACGTTTAACGAAATGCCAAGATAATCGCGTAATTTTTTATGCGGCTTATCTTGGCTAAACGGTTTGACACAGGTTTGTGGGTGTAACTAAATACATGACTAGAGTTTGAATACGGCCAGTTTATTGTTTAAATTCAGTGATAATTCGGCCAAACTTTCACTTTCTTGAGCCAAATAAGTTGCCGATTCAGAGACTTCGAGCGCTGAGTTATTAATCCCGCACACGTTTCTGTTCATGTCTTCTGCGACCACACTTTGTTCTTCTGCGGCGGTGGCGATATGGGTTGCCATGTCACTCACATGTTTTATATGAGCAACGATAAGCGATAAATCCTTCCCCGCTTTTGCCGATTGACTCACACTGTTTTCTGCCAAAGCTCGGCTTGCATCCATTGCCTTAGCGGCGCTCACGGCCCGTTGTTGCAATAATGAAATCGTGTTTTGAATTTCTTCGGTCGATTGCCTAGTGCGACTTGCGAGTTGCCTCACTTCATCGGCGACTACAGCGAACCCTCGCCCTTGCTCGCCAGCGCGGGCGGCTTCAATTGCCGCATTCAGTGCCAGCAAGTTGGTTTGGTCTGAAATCGCGCTGATAACAGAGGTGACCTCGCTGATCTGCATGACTTCCTCTTTAAGCATATTCACTTGATCCGTCGCTTGCTCCACTTCTTTGGCAAGAGCATGAATACCATCTACGCTGGCGTGAACATCTTGGTCGCCAAGGCCAGCTTCCCAAGTGGCTTCTTTGGTATCTTTGGCTGTGCTCTCCGCATTATTCGCGACATCGGCGATAGTGGCGCTCATTTCATTCATGGCTGTGGCAAGTTGGGCGAGTTGATCCCGCTGATTATTTACCGCTTGATTGGTTTCCTCTGCAGTTGAGGCGATCCGAGCCGAGGCCTGTGCAACATTGTCAGCGCTATGACTCGCTTGAAGTAAAGTGCTACGAATGGAGTCTATGCTTTGGTTTATATTGTGGGCTAGGATGCCAAGTTCATCTTTACCATAGATTTTTAGCTGAGTCGTTAAATCACCTTTTGTGATGGCGAGCATAGCCAGATTCACATCATCCAATGGCTGAGTAATAGAGCGGCTAATGGCATAACCTAGCCAAGCCATAAGCACAATAATGACAAATGTAATGCCTCCCATGGTGAGGTATTCATTCCAAATGGTGGCTTCGATATCTTGGAGTAACATACCTGAGCCTAAGATCCAGCCCCAAGGTTTAAATCCCATGACAAGTGAGATTTTTTGCGCTGATTTGCCATTCGCCGTCGTCCAGCGGTATTCGACTAATCCTTGTTTGCCATCACGGCCGAGTTCGACCATTTCGAACCAATAATTCTCTTCGCCTCGATTACCCATTTGTTGGCCAACCAGTTCTTTTTTGATGGGATGAACGATAACGTGCCTCGATTCATCAATCACAAACAAGTAGTTATCACCATCAAAACGCATGTCGTTTAACATGTCTTTAGCGGCTTGCTGTGCTTGCTCTAGGGGTAGCGATTGCGACAATGCTTGGATACGGCTGCTGGCGAGGGATAATACGGCATTAAGTCGTGCTTCACGCTCTGCCATCAGGTTGTGCTTTAGGGCTGTGACGGAAATAGTGAGTAAAATTAAGGCACCTGCGAGGGCGATAATGAGCTGTAGTGCGAGTTTTCGATTAACGGGGATGTCAGCGAGTTTGAACATATGATCTCCTTTTCTTTGTGTAGCGATTTAAGCCATTCCCTCTGCTCAAGTTGTTGTCAGTTTTTGGCGAAAGATATGTTGTGTAAAGTGAGTGATATAAGCATCGTTGGCTTTGATAAAATTTCCAGTTGGCGGATTAAATAAATGCACTAAATTACAGAGTTTTAATGGAAATTGTGAGCAATATTGCAATTGCAACCTTAGCGCGTTTATCTATCGAGAGAATGCGAGATTCGAACAAGGGAAGGGCTGCTGAGTCTGATATAAGCCAAGCAGTTCGAACCCCTAGCGCACAGTGCGCAGGGGTTCGTTTATTTGAGAGCCTATGTAAGTTGAAGGCTTATTGAGTTGAAAGAGCGTTAAGCTAAAAGATGGTCAAGTGTTAAAGCATCAACCGTGGCTGATAAGCTGCGGCTCAAGACTTTTTGATACCGCGCTAATACCTGCTGCGACTTGCTTCATCGCACTGGTGAGTTGGCTTAATTGTGCTGAGCTAATGATATAGGGCGGCATGATATAGATAAGGTTGGCGAAGGGACGCACCCAGACGCCTAAATCAACAAATTGTTGCTGTAGCTCTGCGGTATTGACGGGTTCGTGCATCTCTAACACGCCCACTGCGCCGAGCACTCGCACGT
Source organism: Shewanella sp. SM21 (assembly GCF_025654335.1). Classification (NCBI taxonomy): domain Bacteria; kingdom Pseudomonadati; phylum Pseudomonadota; class Gammaproteobacteria; order Alteromonadales; family Shewanellaceae; genus Shewanella; species Shewanella sp. SM21. Next base: position 104,898 of record NZ_JAKKRL010000007.1, on the reverse strand, counting down.
CTTTTACGCTCGGTAAGTCAATCGCATCGTTAAGTTCTAAACGCATTTGCTGTTCGATAGCAGCCACTTGCGCTTGCCATTCATTACGGTTAATTATGTCTAAGCTTGCACACGCCGCGGCGCAGGCTAGCGGGTTACCCATAAAAGTAGGGCCATGCATAAACACGCCTGCGGGAGATTGGCTTATGCCTTGGGCAACTTTATCGGTACATAGCGTTGCCGCTAGGCTGATATAACCGCCCGTCAGCGCTTTGCCTAAACATAAGATATCAGGGGTAATATGGGCGTGTTCATAGGCAAAAAGCTTACCTGTTCGACCAAAGCCAGTGGCTATTTCATCTAAGATCAGCAGGACATCAAATTCATCACATAGGGCACGAAGACCCGCTAAATAATCTGCGCTGTAGAAACGCATACCGCCAGCGCCTTGCATTATCGGCTCTATAATCACTGCGGCAATATCATGGTGATTAATGCTTAATATGTCGCGCATTGCGGTTAAATCATCGGCTTGTAAGGCTTCGCCAAAGGCGGTTTGTGGCGCGGGCACAAATGATTGTTTCGTAAGCGCATCGCCAAACATAGTGTGCATGCCGCCTTCGGGATCGCATACGCTCATCGCGGCAAAGGTATCGCCGTGGTAACCCTTCTTAACGGTAAGAATGCGTTGTTTTAGCGGTCGCTCTTCTCCATGTACACTTTGCCCTTGCCAACTCTGACCTTGCCAATATTGCAGCGCCATTTTAATTGCCACTTCGACTGAGATAGATCCAGAGTCGCACAAAAAGACCTTTGTCAGCGGTTCGCAGGTCATAGCGATAAGTTTTTTACACAGTTCAATGGCGGGTTCATGGGTGATACCGCCAAACATCACATGGCTCAGTTGATGCAACTGTTTTTCCATCGCGGTTAATATCTTGGGATGTGCATAACCGTGCACACAGGCCCACCACGAGCTAGTCCCATCGACCAGCTTGCGGCCATCGATGAGTTCAAGCTCGCAGCCTTTGGCGCTGTGTACACCAAAAACAGGAAGAGATCGGGTCATTGAGGTGTAAGGATGCCAAATATGGGCGCTATCAAAGTCAAAATCGAGTAAATTGCGCATAAATGCTCACTTTTTTGGTGATAAAGTAGCCATTAGTAAACTGGGTTCACTGGTTGGCGTTGACAGTTTAAGGGCTGAGGTTATCCTAGCCAAGATAAAAAACAGAATAAAAAGGGTGTTCAATGTCGCAGTTGCAAGTTCGTCATGATTGGAAGCGGGAAGAAATCGAAGCCTTATTTGCGCTGCCGATGAATGACTTATTATTTAAAGCCCACTGTATTCACCGTGAGGTATACGATCCTAATGAAGTGCAAATTAGCCGTTTATTATCGATTAAAACCGGTGCTTGCCCTGAGGATTGTAAATATTGCCCGCAGAGTGCTCGCTATGACACAGGTCTAGAAAAAGAGCGTTTGCTGGCAATGGAAACTGTGCTGACCGAGGCACGCAGTGCTAAAGCCGCGGGTGCCTCTCGTTTCTGCATGGGCGCTGCTTGGCGTAATCCAAAAGAAAAAGACATGCCGTACCTTAAACAAATGGTGCAAGAAGTTAAAGCCTTAGGTATGGAAACCTGTATGACGCTTGGTATGCTGTCTGAAGATCAAGCGAACGATTTAGCCAGTGCTGGCTTAGATTATTACAACCATAATTTAGATACTTCGCCTGAATATTACGGCGATGTGATCACGACACGTACCTATCAAAATCGTTTAGATACACTGACACATGTGCGCGCTTCTGGCATGAAAGTGTGCTCGGGCGGGATTGTCGGCATGGGTGAAAAGGCGACGGATCGCGCAGGCTTACTACAACAGCTGGCTAATTTACCGCAGCATCCTGATTCAGTACCGATCAATATGTTAGTTAAAGTGGCGGGCACGCCGTTTGAGAAGCTTGACGACCTCGACCCACTCGAATTTGTGCGTACTATCGCCGTGGCGCGTATCTTAATGCCGCTTTCCCGCGTACGGTTATCGGCAGGCCGCGAAAATATGAGTGATGAGCTGCAGGCCATGTGTTTCTTTGCTGGCGCTAACTCGATTTTCTATGGTTGTAAATTGCTGACCACACCAAACCCAGAAGAAAGCGATGATATGGGGCTATTTCGACGTTTAGGCTTACGTCCCGAGCAGGGCGCAGCGGCAAAACTGGAAGAAGAAAGTGCTGTTTTAGCAAAAGCGGCGGCCTATCAAGATAAGTCATCGGCACAATTCTATGACGCGGCTGCTTTGTAATACCACTGAGTGCATGTTGTCCGACAAACAGGTCGAATAGCCTGTAAACCTTGTTGGCTGCAGCCTATTTTGATTGCGGCCGATAGCTTTATTGGCCGCACTCCATTTTTCAAGCAGCATTTTTAAGACAATCATTCTTGAGGCTAAATCGATGAGTTCTCTGCTCGAGATGAAAATTGCCGCCCGTCAGCAAGCCTTACGTGAGCAAGGTTTATTACGGCAACGTAAAATGTTGAGTGTTGATCACAGCTTTGATATTAACGCACCCACTTCGAGCCCGTGCTTTGTGTTCGAAGGGCGATCCTATGTTAATTTTAGCAGTAATGATTATTTAGGCTTATCCCGCGTTCCTGAGTTGGTTGAAGCGCTGCACCTTGGCGCGCAGACCTACGGTGTGGGTAGCGGCGCATCGCCCTTAGTGACAGGGTACAGTGATGCGCATGTCACACTTGAACGTGAACTCTGCGCCTTAACGGGGCATGAAGCGGGATTACTATTCTGCTCGGGCTTTAGTGCTAATACGGCGTTAATGAAAACCTTGTTTGATCAGCAAGATACTGTGATTGCCGATAAACTTGTGCATGCCTCAATTATCGATGGTTTGCAGGACAGCGGTGCGCAGTTAAAACGTTTTTTACATAATTCGCTTGAGAGCGCTGAGCGGCTTCTGACTCGAAATCACGCATCGGCGTTAATCACAGAAAGCGTGTTTAGCATGGACGGGGATTGTGCGCCGATCGTGCAGTTATCGGCGCTTTGTCGTCAACAAAATACTTGGTTGATTGTTGATGATGCCCATGGTTTTGCGGTGCTTGATGGCTATCAAAATAGTGATGTAAGAGATAAAGCCGCCAAGCTTATCGATGTGCAAGTGGTGACCTTTGGTAAGGCATTAGGTTGCCAAGGCGCAGCGGTTTTGGGGAGTCAGGCGCTGATCGACTTTTTGGTCAGTAATGCCCGCGAATATATTTATTCGACCGCCTTATCGCCCGCCAATGCCGCATTAGCGTTAGCCGCGACTCGGTACTGCACTGCACATCCTGAGTTACAGCTGAAACTGCTTGAGAATATTTCGCTATTCAAACAGTTATGCCTCGATGCTGCCGTGCCCCTTTTAGGTTCGGATACCGCAATTCAGCCGTTGATCATTGGCGATGCGCAGCAAACCCTGCAAGTCGCCGAAGCGTTAAGAGCCGCGGGCATTTGGGTTGGGGCGATTCGCCCGCCGACGGTGCCTGTAGGGTCGGCGCGATTACGCATTACCTTAACGGCGACCCATACCGCTGAAGATATTGCTGCTTGTGTTGAGCAATTAGCCCAAGTGCTCAGTCGTGTTGGTATCCCGCTTGTCAGTGAACGAGAATCTGCCGATGAGTACAGATAAATGTACCCTATAGATCGCGTTATTTTATTGAATGTTAAGTTTTTATGGTTGAGTGTTAGTTAAAATGCCAAGCCTGATAAAGTCTAGTGATCCAAGCTGTAGCGAGCCTGCTCATGAGTCAAACAAGTTTATAGCTTGCGATCTTAAGTTGAGTGAGCTTAATGCGGGCGTTTCTTATGGGGGCGTTCTCGCGGGGACTGTGTCCAATGTGCACGGGACTCAAATTGCTGAACGTTTTTCCGCAGCGGCCCATAGTTACCAAGATCATAATCAATTACAACGCCTGAGCGCTGCCAGTTTACTTAGTGAGTTTTCGGCAGCAGGTTATCTGTTAGACATAGGGGCAGGCCCTGGCACGGATTTTTCTGGGTATCACAGTGTGTCTCAACCAGCGGATCTCTCTACGCAAAATTCATCCACAACTGTATTTGCCGTGGATATTGCCCTTGGCATGCTGCAAAAGCTAAAACAGTCTTATCCCGATTATCTCGGCGTATGTGCCGATGCGCAGTGTTTACCTTTTACCAATGGCTGCATGGATGTTATTTACTCTAATCTAGCCCTGCAATGGTGTGCTGATTTTCCTGCTGCGGTAGCCGAAATGGCGCGGGTACTTAAGCCGAACGGTGAGTGTCATTTGAGCCTAGTAGCGCAGGGTAGTTTGAATCAATTAGCTGAATTAGGGTTAAGAGTGAATGACTTTTCGACGCTGAAGGTGCTAAAAGCTGCATTTAAACTCGATACATGGCAATTACTTGAAGTGCAACTCGTCCCTATGACAGTGTATTTTGACACTCTTAAGGCACTACTCTATTCAATTAAAGGTGTGGGGGCTTCTGTACATGTCGCCAGTTCAAAAACTCGGGTTTCAGGTTCAACAGTGAGTGCTTCAGAATTCACTCCACGGCTGCGTGGTCGTCAAGATTGGCAGGCCATGCAGGCCAAAGCTGAATTGCTACGTTTACCCCAAGGTTTGCCTTTAACCTACCAGATAGTTCAAATACGTGCTCGGCGTGGGTTTTAAAGTTCACATATTATGCCTTTAGTCATGGCATTATCAATTAGCACTAATATCTAGAAAACGTTGGATTTTTAACATTACGTATAGAGATCGTTAGCTATATGGACATTTAGCTTATGGAGAGTGGGCTTAACAAAGCAGAACTCATAGCAACAGATAAGGATCTAATATGTATTTTGTAACAGGTACAGATACCGATAGCGGTAAGACTTTGGTTTCGGCGGCATTATTAACCGCTGTGAATCGTTTAGGGCTCATAGCCAATGCTGACTCTGCTGTGAGTATTCTTGCAGCTAACACTATGTTGACTTTAGGTGTTAAACCCATCGCCTCGGGCTGCGCGCAAACCTCTGAAGGATTGCGTAATGCCGATGCGTTACAGCTGATGACGTCATCTTCACTAAAACTGGCCTATTCCGTCATCAATCCTTTTTCCTTCGAACCTGCGATTGCACCGCACATTGCCGCCGCCCAAGTGGGCGTGAGTTTAGCACCTGAAGCTATCATTGAAAGTTTAGATTTAGTGGCATTTGCTCAAGCGGATTTTTGCTTGATTGAGGGCGCGGGAGGCTGGCGTTTACCCTTAGGTGATGGCAGGTATCTTTCGGAAGTCGTACAGAGATTAGAACTGCCAGTGATACTCGTGGTTGGCATGAAACTCGGCTGCTTAAATCATGCATTGCTGACTCAAGAGGCGATATTGGCCGATGGGCTTAAGATTGCAGGCTGGGTTGCTAATCGTGTCGACCCGAATATGAGTATGTTTGAGGAGAATCTGACGAGCCTTAAAGAGATGATGACAGCACCTTTCCTCGGTTGTGTGCCATTTCTCGAGGATCCAAGTGCTGAAAACGCTGCTGACTATGTCGATATTGCGCCACTTTATCAAGGTGAGGAGAGCAATACTTAGCGACTACTTAATTGTTTAAGGCTTTCCCCTAAGCGGAACGGTTATTTTTCTTTTGATAAAAAATGAGCCTCAAATTATGTTGAGGCTCATTTCTATCAAGGCTGCTGACTAATGTTCGCAAAATCTCGCAAAATAGTGCCTGCACATTAAAGCTAAGCGCCGCTATTGATTTTCTGCTTCAATGCGGTTGAGGCTTTAAAACTGGGCTGATTGTAACCGTCGATTTCTATGGCTTTGCCCGTTTGTGGATTACGCCCTGTTTTAGCGACATGGTATCTGAGTTCAAAGGTGCCAAATTGTGGCAGGAAAATTTTCTCGCCTTCGCTCAAGGCGACGTGGATCTGTTGCTGTATCTGCTCAACCACAGGTTTAGTGCTCGCTTGCGATGCATTGAGCTCGGCGGCAATACGTTGGATAAGTTGTGCTTTGTTCATAGAAACCTCTGAAGTCAGCTTAGGTTCAATCGAAGGGGAGTTATAACAAGCTCGTCCCGAGATTGAAAGCCATAGCAAGCTCAGCGCGGTTGATTGGTGGTTTATTGACAGGCTTGTGAAGCTTTTGGTGATTGTGTGTTGCTAAAGTAAGTACAAGTTTGTCGGGTTGAGTGGCGGGCTGATTGTATTGGGTGAATTGACTGCCTTAGTTTAAAACCTTAGTTAAAAGGCCTAAGCGCAAGGCGTATTGCGCTTAGGCTATGGATTGAACACTATTCAACCGTTGGGTGATGAGAAATCCCTTTTAACGCTTGCCTATGAAAAGAGTGTTTCTTCCAGAGTGCGACCTTTCAGCAGCATCTTGTATTGCCATTGATGCTGATTGAAGAGGGCGAATAGGCGCATCTCAATATCATTGTTGTGCGCTTTTTCTGTATTTGTGTCGTCTAGCTGGATAATAAACACATTGCTTTGTTTTGAGCTAATGTTCACCACTCCCGCCAGTTTTGCCACTTCCGCTTGCAGTGCATCGCTGTCACAGTTTTGCATGGTTAACGTCAGGTAATCGCTGTCAGTCGACGCATGCATTGACACAGCTTGACTCAGTTGGCCTTTATCTAAATACAACACTTGATCGCACAGCTTTTCGAGCTCATCGAGATTATGCGAGCTGATCATAAAGGTCGTGGTGGGTGATAAGGCTTTGACCAGTTCACGGACTTTTTTTGCATTGGCAGGGTCGAGTCCCGCCGTCGGTTCATCTAATAATACTAATTCTGGCGAGCCAATCAGCGCCTGCGCAATCGATACACGTTTACTCATACCGTGGCTAAGGCTAGGCGGTTTTTGTTCGGCAACATCAATTAGATCGACCAAGGCCAACACGCGCAGTGCCTCTTGCTTTGCTTGCTCCACGTTCATGCCCTGCAGGCGAGCGAAAAATATTAACTGGCTGACAATCGTCAAGTTGGGATCGAGCACTGCATCTTGGGGTAAAGCGGCAATCTTGCCTAAGAGTTTAGGGCTATTGGGGGCTTCACCGAGTAGGGTTATGGTTCCAGAGCTGGGTGATAAATAGCCGCATAACAGGCTAAAAAGCGTGGTTTTACCCGCGCCATTGGGACCGACAAGGGCGATGGGGGCACCCGCTTCAAGACTGAAACTCACATTATTCAGCGCCTTTTTGCTGCCGTAAAGCTTCGATAGCCCTTGGCATTGGATCAGACTCATAGCGAGCTCCTTTGCATATAAATTCTGCCGAGCAAGAGGGCCACAGCGGTTTGTAACAGTGGAATTGGGGCATAGACTAAGCTATTGAGTCCATTGGTATTGAGCATGTCCGACAGTTGAGCACCGGGTAATACCCACTGGAGTTGTGCGAGTAGGCTAGATTGATTCGCTAACACCACGATAGTGATGGAAATCACTGTCCATAAAATGGTGGCAAACACCATAGCTTGGCGTGCCGTGCGTGCATACAGGGACAATAAAGTCATCACAGCCGTGTAGGGCAAGATCACTATGATGAGGTTAAGGCCCACTAAGGCGCCAGACGTTAACGCAGATAAAAACAGTTGGCTGTCGCGGCTGAGCGCAAGGGCGACAGTGGCGATAATCGTTAATAGGATCAGTAGACCTTGGATCAGGATTTGGCCGAGAAAACGCCCGAACAATAAGCTATCACGGCTAGTGCGTATGGTTAAGAAGCGCAGCGTGCCGCGGGTTTTATCCGATGAGAACTGATCGGCGGCGATAAGAATACTGAACAGTGGAAACAAATACAGCGCAAAACACCAAAACACTGCCATTTCGGCCACGGGCCACTCAAAGAGCACATTGAGGGTATTGGCACCAAATAAGCTGTCGATGATATCTTTTACATTGGGCTGCAATAACATGGCCGATGCACTTTGAATGGGGTAAAGCAGAAGTACACCCCAAACTAAACCAAAGGCGACCAAGGCGATGATCCCGCGGGTATTAAATAAAAATTTGCGCAGTTCAAACATGGCGATAATAAATATGTTGTTGAAACTGCTGGGTGGATTATTGGTCATGTGCTGTCTCTATTCTTTTTTGCGCTAGGTTCAGGGGCTATGGTGCTTGGCGCGGTTAAGTTTCTCACCCTTGGGTAGACAGTGGATTGGTCTATAAGTGCCATGTTGCTCACATAGCACTTATTATCCATCGGTATTTATCAGTCATTATCTATCGCTAATTAGCTCAATGAGGCGATTAATTCATCGAGCTTTTGCGTCAGTTCGGCGACTTGTTGTTCAAGCTCTGTCACTCTGTTCACTAATTCAAGCGGCTCTGCGTCTACAGACACAGCGACATGGGCGACGGTTTGGCTCGCAGTTTCGAGTTGCGATGAGGCGGCAGAGAATAATTCCACATAACGGGATTCACGGCGACCAGCTTCTCTGGGTAATTGTTTTAAGAAGGGCTTTTCACGGCTCATTAATTGACGGATGCAATCTTCCACGTCGATCACGTCTTTAAATTCGTGTAGGCGATTGCTGCGGGTCCGTAGTTCTCCCGGTGTTTGTGGGCCGCGTAATAGTAACAAACAGACGATGGCGAGTGCGGCGGGGGACAGTTGAAGTTCGCTGAATTCGGTATTGCAGAATCTGTGTTTGTATTTAACAACGCGGCTGCCGAATCCCGACTGTTCGCTGATCAAACGTTTCCGATTTAGGGAATCAACGGCGATTTGCACTTGGGTTTCACTGAGTTCGAGTACGGGCTCGCGGCTGGTTTTTTGATTGCAGGCTAAGGTCAAAGAGTTTAGCGAGAGTGGATATTGCTCGGGGGTGGTGATTTCTTTCTCAAGCAGGCATCCGATGACTCTGGCTTCGTGTAACGTGAGTTCCATATAAGCTCCAAAGAAAAAAGCATGGCTTTGTTTATAACAGAGCCATGCTTAATATCCTAGGAGTTGTCAGTCAAACTCTGTCTTAGTGGCGGTAAACTGTACAATTTTAACGCTAAGTCCTGAATAGAGTTGATTATTCTGCTGTTTCAGTTAAACGCAGACCATCATTATCTATGCTCAGTTGGCCATTCTTAAACAAGCCACCTATGGCTTTTTTGAAGGCTTTTTTACTCATACCAAGCTGATCGTAAATGATTTCAGCATCGGTTTTATCGGTCAGGGCTAAGAAGCCGCCAGCCTGTTTGAGTTTGATCAAAATGATGTAGGCGTGCTTATCTAATTCTTGTTTACTGCCTTGTTGCAGCACAAGATCGATTTTGCCATCTCGGCGCACTTGTTTGATGAAACCTTTGAGTCTTTGGCCGAAACGCAGTTTTTGGAACACTTCGTTTTCGTAAATCACGCCCCAATGGGCATGATTAATAATGGCTTTGTAGCCTAAATCTGTGGTGCCGCCGATATATAAATCGACCTGCTCACCCACTGTGTAGTCTGGCTCTGTCTTATCGAGGAACTTATCGATTTTTGATGAGGCCATGATGCGTTCATCGGCGCGGTTAGCGTGTACATAGACCAAGTATGAACGGCCTTCTTCGATAGGCTTATGTTGCTCACCGAAGGGCAGTAATAAATCTTTATCTAAGCCCCAGTCTAAAAAGGCGCCATAAGGGCCGGTTGCAACGGCTTTTAAATAGGCAAATTCGCCTAACTGTGCCAATGGACGGCGCGTGGTAGCAATCACGATATCTTCAGAATCTAGATACAGAAACACGTCAAGCAGATCACCGACTTGGCAGTCTTTTGGGGTGACTTTGTTTGGCAGCAGTACTTGCCCTAATTCGTGGGCGTTTAAATACACGCCAAAGCTGACTTGTTTTACAACCTCAAGTTTGCAGGTTTTACCTATCTGTACCATGGATCTCTCTGTGCATAATGGAATGTGATTCGGTTGCGATTATACACTTCGGTGCTGAAACTGCAGCATTATTGTCTTTGAGCTTTATTTTAGCGTGTGTGGGCCGTCACTCAGCGAAGGCTTGATCACGCATTGTGTCTCGGAGGAACCACTGATTTGTGGCGGGTTTGGCGCTGTGATATTGGTTGTTTGGCTTTGCTTAATGTTGGCAAATGTGCATCACTTGAGTGACACACAAAAATCAGGGATATTTGCAGGGGTAAATGTCAATAAAAGTGACAAAGGTGATATAAAAAATATTGAACAGACTTGTACGACGTTTATGGGTTAACTAACTAATATTACTCTATTTAAAACCAATGGGTGGCGGGTGGTTGTTAAGCAAGTGTTTATTATATTTTAATGCAAAAGATTAAATGAGATTCTTGCTTGCATTCTGTGACATTGCGCGGTTTAATTGCGCCGTTCAACGATTCCGCTCGTTGCAGACATTACAAATATTACGTGAGTAATAAAGGTTTTATGGTTCACCAGTCATTAACCGTGTAATTGACAACATATCGATTTACATGGGGTTAAGAGGGTTTTTATTAGCTAATGCACAAGCATCCATTTTTTGCACTTTGCCTAAAAGTGTCACAATGCCAACGCTCGATTGTCGTACCATACGATGATACTGGCCTTAAGCATCTCACGTTGATCCGCATCAATTCTGGCCGCGAAGAAGCCAATAGTCCCCTGTTAAAATAATCTTGCCTAGCGATAAGCTGGTTTGGCGTTTTCGCTAGTTCAGTGTTATCGGTTTTCGTTTTCTACTTGTGTTATCTGTTTCTGAAGGTCTTAACCTCTTTCGAACGTCTTTAAGCTACTTATTAGCATGATGTTTTAAGGATGCGACTCAGGATCTTATTTGGCTTTTTGGCGGTATTTGCGCCCTTTAGCCTGAGGATAAATGCAAGCGAGGCAAGTAAAGATAGCTTTACTGAGGTAAGGGAATAAGCTTTCCCTTCAATATGATACGATGTATTGCGCTAAGATGAGTTGTCTCTTGCGCTATTAATGAAAATCGCAGCAATGTCACTTACACTAGCGTGACGTTGCGGCATTAAGGAGAAGGTAAAATTTACCTTCGTGTATGTCAGGTAAGGTGTCCCTTTGCCTGGGTTTGTCGAACGGGCGGTTGTGCTATTAAGCCATAACCGTTTAACCCATTTTTTAATAGACGGGCTAAATAATAATGAATGATTGGTCTATTGATGATGCTCGTGCTGGGTACAATGTTACTCACTGGAGCCAAGGTTTTTATGGGATTAGCGATCAAGGTGAGGTGACTGTGTCACCGGACCCCAAAAATCCTGATTACAAGATTGGCTTAAATGAGCTAGCCAAAGACATGGTTAAGGCGGGAGTCGCTTTACCTGTACTAGTTCGTTTTCCGCAGATCCTGCACCACAGAGTGAACAGTTTGTGCCAAGCATTCGACCAAGCGATACAGAAGTACGAGTATCAGGCGGACTATTTGCTGGTTTACCCGATTAAAGTAAACCAACAGCAAACTGTGGTGGAAGAGATCCTGGCGAGTCAGGCATCAAAAGAAGTACCACAACTGGGTTTAGAAGCAGGCAGTAAGCCTGAGCTGATGGCTGTGTTAGCCATGGCGCAAAAAGCCAGTTCAGTCATTGTATGTAATGGTTATAAAGATAATGAATATATCCGTTTAGCACTGATTGGTGAAAAGTTAGGCCACAAGGTTTACATCGTTTTAGAAAAACTGTCTGAACTGAAAATGGTGTTAGCTGAATCTAAACGTCTGGGTGTGACACCGCGTTTAGGTCTACGTGCACGTTTAGCGTTCCAAGGCAAAGGCAAGTGGCAGGCGAGCGGCGGTGAAAAATCTAAGTTCGGTTTATCTGCTGCGCAAATTTTGTTGGTTGTAGAGCAACTTAAGCAACACGATATGCTGGATTCGCTGCAATTGCTGCATTTCCACTTAGGTTCGCAAATCGCTAATATCCGTGATATTCGCCAAGGTGTGAGTGAAGCGGGTCGTTTCTACTGTGAATTACGTGAATTAGGCGCAAGCGTTAACTGCTTTGACGTCGGTGGTGGTTTAGCAGTGGATTACGATGGCACTCGTAGCCAAAGTAATAACTCGATGAACTATGGCCTGACCGAATACGCCAACAACATAGTTAACGTATTGACCGACATCTGTAATGAGTACGAGCAACCAATGCCACGTATTATTTCAGAATCGGGTCGTTACTTAACGGCGCACCATGCAGTGCTTATCACCGATGTTATCGGTACTGAAGCTTATCAGCCTGAAGATATTCAACCGCCTGCGGAAGATTCACCACAGTTATTGCATAACATGTGGCATTCATGGTCTGAGATCAGCGGCCGCGCCGATCAACGTGCTTTGATTGAGATTTACCACGATAGCCAAAGTGACTTACAAGAAGCGCATTCGCTATTCGCTTTAGGTCAATTGACCTTAGCGGAGCGTGCGTGGGCTGAGCAAGCTAACCTGCGCGTGTGTCATGAAGTGCAAGGGCTATTGAGTGCGAAAAACCGTTATCACAGACCTATCATTGATGAACTCAATGAAAAGTTAGCCGATAAGTTCTTTGTTAACTTCTCATTATTCCAGTCATTACCGGATGCTTGGGGTATTGACCAAGTGTTCCCAGTATTGCCGTTATCGGGCCTAGATAAAGCCCCTGAACGCCGTGCTGTCATGCTCGATATCACCTGTGACTCTGACGGTATTGTCGATCAATACGTTGATGGTCAAGGGATTGAAACCACACTGCCAGTGCCAGCATGGAGTGCGGATAGCCCGTACCTGATTGGTTTCTTCCTTGTGGGTGCATACCAAGAAATCTTGGGTGATATGCATAACCTGTTTGGTGATACAAACTCAGCAGTGGTTCGCATCGAAGATAATGGTGTGACTAACATCGAATCGGTATTGGCGGGTGACACGGTTGCTGACGTATTGCGTTACGTTAACTTAGATGCGGTGGCCTTTATGCGCACTTATGAAGAGTTAGTGAATCTGCATATCGCCGAAGGTGAACGCGCACAAATTTTAGAAGAATTGCAACTAGGGCTGAAAGGCTATACCTATTTAGAAGATTTTTCTTAATTTCTAGCGTGTTAAAATAAATCAGCCTTGGGTAACCTCGGCTGATTTTTGTTTTTATAAGGACAGATTTTTCGCTTTTATTGCCGTTTTAGTCGTGTAAAATCGCGTTGTTCTAGGATCAAGTAAAGGATGAGTGACGATCATGAGGTCAAAGGGTTGATGTTTTTCGAAGGTTCAGAAAAAAAACTCGAGATTATCGTGACGGCGTCTACGCCGAATTTACGCGAACTCGATGTGAGTTTTTGGTCTGCCTTAGTTAACTGTGCCCACGCCGAGATACTGTCGCAGCTAAGTAATACGGACTGCGATGCCTATTTGTTGAGTGAATCCAGCTTGTTTGTATGGCACGACAGATTTGTCATGCTCACCTGTGGTAACAGTACCTTAGTGGACGCCGCTTGTTACTTTATCGGCGCGCTTGGCGTGCCTGCCATGGCATTGGTGAGTTATCAGCGTAAAAACGAATACCAAGCTCATCTGCAAACCACGAGTTTTGCCGAGGATATTGGCAAATTGCGCCAACGTATCACCGGTAAAGCCTTTCGAGTAGGCCATCTCGACAGCCATCATCACTATTTTTTCTGCTCTGACAGTGATTATCGAGCACCAAAGGATGATCAAACTAGTGAGCTGTTGATGTATCACATTCGTGGCGAATTTGCCGACTATCTTAATGGCGGCTCGCAGAGTAAAGATGAGATTTGCACTGCACTCGAACTTAACGATTTACTCCCTGAATTTGAGATTGACGCCCATTTATTTGATCCATCAGGCTTTTCGATGAACGGTATTTGGGGCAAATATTATGTTACTTTGCATATTACGCCTCAAAGCGAGAATGCGTGCGCTAGCTCCTATGTGAGCTTTGAAACGAATCTGGATTTAGCGCAGTATCCGCAAGATCTATTGGGGCGTCTATTAACCTTGTTTGCTCCTGTCAGTTGGGACACAATCCGCTTTAATACCGACGACTCAACGCAGGGATTTCCTGCCCATTTATGCTTAGGGCGGTGTTCATTAACGACCGAGCAAGGTTATGACATTGGTTTTAGCCACTATCAGCAGCTTCAGGCTGAAGTGCTGATCCCTGAACTCATGTGAATTTTTGACGTTTGCTTAAGGAAACCCCATGACAGATCTCAGTGACATCCGCCGCGAGTATGCCAAAGGCGGCTTAAGACGTGCTGACTTACCGCAAAACCCGATGGACTTGTTTGAATTGTGGATGACGCAGGCGAGGGATGCGGAGCTTAGCGATCCCACCGCCATGTGTGTGGCGACTGTAGATGAGCACGGCCAACCTTTTCAACGAATAGTATTACTTAAGCGGTTCGATGATACAGGTTTCGTATTCTTTACTAACCTTGGCAGCCGTAAAGCACAGCAAATTGCTGCTAATAATAAAGTCAGTTTGCATTTCCCTTGGCATCCTCTAGAGCGGCAAGTGTCGGTGCTCGGTGAAGCGCAGGCGCTGTCCACCGCTGAAGTACTTAAATATTTTATGACCCGTCCTAAGGACAGCCAAATTGCGGCTTGGGTATCACAGCAATCGAGTAAACTCAGTGCCAGACAAGTACTTGAAGGCAAATTCTTTGAAATGAAAGCTAAGTTCGCCAAGGGCGATGTGCCTTTACCCAGTTTTTGGGGCGGTTACTTAGTGAGACCTTCGAGTATCGAATTTTGGCAGGGTGGAGAACACAGGCTGCATGATCGTTTTATTTATTCTCGCCATGATGCAGAGTGGGAAATCGATCGTTTAGCACCTTAGTACGGTGCATAGTTCGATAGCTCGGCATAAAACTGAGCTCGTGAACCTAACAACAGAGTTAAAAGACATTGAGTGATTATAAAATTTGGGTTGATGCGGATGCATGCCCTAATCCTATCAAAGAAATCCTGTTCCGGGCGGCGGAGCGCAAAGCCCTGCCGCTGGTGCTGGTGGCTAATCAAATGATCCGCGTACCGCCATCTCCCTATATCAGCCAAATTCGAGTCGGTGCGGGATTTGATGTGGCAGATCAATATATTGTCGATCATGTTGAACCGACGCATTTAGTGATCACCGCGGATATTCCCTTAGCGGCTTTAATCATTGAAAAGGGCGCCTTGGCGCTCAATCCCCGTGGCGAGCTTTATACCGTCGATAACATAAAACAAAAGCTGACGATGCGCGATTTTATGGAGGATTTGCGCGGTTCTGGCGTGCACACCGGCGGGCCTGATTCGTTTTCTCAAGCAGATAAACAGGCTTTTGCCAATAGCTTAGATAAATGGTTAGTGCGCGTATGAATCATAGTTTACTGGTCGCTAATGGATAAACAGAGTATCTTTAGCTTAAGTTAGGTGATGTTGATCACGTTTAACTGGGCAGGATTTTAGCCTGTTGCGGATGTCGAATTTCTTTACGACATGGCTTTTAAACTCACTCTTTAAGGACGGATACGATGAAAAAATGGATGGGAATTGTCGCCTTATCTGCTATGGCCAGTTTTAGCTGTGCCGCGCAATGGCAAGTGATGGAACAAGATTCGCGAGTCAGTTTTATTTCGGTAAAGAAAGGTGATATAGGTGAAGTCCATCACTTTAAACAACTCAAAGGTACGCTAAAAGATAACGGTCAATTTGAATTAACAATTCCACTAATCGGTGTGGCAACGGGTATTGATGTCCGCGATGAGCGGATGCAAAATTTGTTATTTGAAGTGTCTTTGTATCCAGAGCTGAAACTGTCATCACAAGTAGACCCTAAGATACTAAAAAATCTTGGCGTCGGTGAGAGTAAAGTTTTTGATATTGATGGAAAAATTGCGTTACACGGCAAATCGCAAACTAAGGCTTTTTCGGTGATTATCACTAAAGTTTCTGATAACAAACTTTTAGTGAACAGTTTTCAACCGGTAATTGTTAATGCCAATGAGTTTGATCTTGTGGCTGGGATTGATAAATTACGTGAAATTGCGGGTTTATCGAGTATTAGTCAAGCTGTTCCTGTGTCATTTGTACTAACCTTAACTCAGTAACTTCAATAAGATTGGTATAGATCAATACGTCTGTTATCGAAGATAGGCTAGAGTTAAATAAGTGGCGTATGCTAGATCTTGATAAGAAGCCGAGCCTTTGGCTTCTTTGATATTTTCTGATGTGCTATTAATAGCATCACAATAGATATTAAGTTAATGAGTTTAAAGGGTAAAAAATGGTCACAGATAAAGATGGTTACATGCATTTGGTCCAGTATTTAACTGAACATCTTGGCTTATTTGAAACACCAAGTTCAGAGGTAGTTTCAGACGATACTGTGATGGAATTATTTGAAGAGCAATTGTCGGCACAGATCATTATGGTGTGTGGCCAAAATCCATCGTTGTCTTTTACGCAACGTAATGTGATTATCCGTGAAGTGGATGCAATTGTGTATGATTTAGAAGAGATTTTAGCTTCAGTTGCCAACCATAAAGCGACTCCCGCACAGACTTTATTTATTACTGAGTTTTCTAGTTTGATTAAGAATTTGTTCGATCAAGAAATCGCTAAACTTCAAGTGAGTGCTTAGTCAGAATAGCAATTAGATTATTTATTAATGCATGATTTTAGGTAAGTCATGACTAATACTATTTTTTAGCAGCGTAAATCACCATCGTTTGAGTACCATGTGTTTCCTTACTCTTATTGTTAAGCTCGAGCAGTCGTAGCCTTGAGTGTGAGGTAAATATCTGCTCTTTGCTTCACCTCATGTTATTTCGTATGGTCACCATTTTTCATCGAGTTCTGCGACTAAGTTTTGTTGCTGGGTTATGCGAGTTATCGCTGTGGATTCGCTCCTTTTGGCGTCATTTGCATTGCTAATGTGTATGTATAAAATGGTGTTAGCTTAAAATAAAAAGCCCATCTTTCCCGCATTTATGTCATTGTCTGTGTATCTTTAGTGTATGAGCTTTAACTATTTTTCCCTTCATGTATTGATAAGGAGTGTTCAATGCTAACGATTTCTTCGGGTCATGCCGATGATATATTGGCTGTGGTCGCATCTGGCCGTGTTAACCATGGGGATGTTGAAGGCTATTTGGTTCCCGCCATAGAAGCCAAGCTGCAAGACCACGCCAGCATTCGCCTTTGGTACGAGTTTTCCCCTGAATTTGAAGGTATATCCGTTGGGGCCCTGTGGGATGATGCGGTATTAGGTTTATTTCATTTAAGTGATTTTTCAAGGGTCGTGATGATTGCCAATGCCACTCAAACAAATGCTATGGTTAATGCGCTAGCCTGCATGCTGCCATGTCCGGTAAAGGTATTTACCGCCGATGAACATAGCCAAGCCAAGGCATGGTTAGATCAATAACGCACCTTTGTTTATTGCGGTTCTCAACCTGTACTCAGTGGCCAACGACATTGAATGTGTGTGCCTTGGTTCAAGTGGCTACTGATGCTAAGGCTGCCATTGAGATCATTTTTAAGCCACAGATTTATACAGGTCAGCGTTCCAAGGCAGAGTTCTTGCGCTAGTTCTTGCCGTAACTGTGCGAGTTGCGGCTCTGTCATACCTATCCCATTATCGATAATACTGATGTGTAACTCTTCACTCGACTTGTCGATATTAATGGTTATTTCACGCTGTTCATTGTGAGCTTTAAATGCATGATTCAACGTGTTGGTGATTAGACGATAAAACAGCTGCAAATATTGCCAAGAAGGGCCATCAATGATGATATTTTCTTCGCAATTTAACGCTATTTCCACATTTGTTTTAGCTAGTTGTACCTTTAGCAACCCTAAGAGATGGCGCATAAATTGTGCGAGATGCAGTGGCCGAATGTCATTTTGATGATTCGTTAATAACTGGGCAATATGTCGCAATTTATCTGCCTGAGTCACCATGATTTCGGTAATCTGATTTTGGTCGTTAGCATTATCTATTGGCTGAAGTTGGCACACTTTGGCGAGTAGCTGATCTTGCTCATGCATAATTTGCGTCATCATTTCAGCTAGAAAATTTTGCATTAGCTGTTGGCTTTGTTCACGACTGAGATTGAGTTGATGATGCTTCTCAAGTAATTGGGTTGATTTGTCTTGGAGCAGATGGAGTTCATGGTTATGTTGATTACTGAGGCGAACTTGTTCTTGTAGGTGATTAAGCGCCTCGACTTGCCCTAAAAGTAACTTTTCTTGTTCTTGCTCTTTAATTTTTTGTAAGGTGATATCAAAGGCGATAGCACCGACTGCAATAACGGTATCGTCATCATCTTTGATCTTAAATTTAGTCACGATATAAATAAGATTGCCTAGGGGCGATGGAATAGCTTCTTCGAAGTTTATGGCTTCATGATTATGCAGAACACGTCGATCATTTTGTTGATACTCGTGGGCAAATTGGCTGGGAAATATCTCAAAATCAGAGGTGCCAATAATGCGTCTGCGTTCTATACCTAAGATTTCACAATATTTGTCATTGACGAGAATATATTTACCGTGAAGATCTTTGATATAGATGAGATTTTGAGAAAATTTAAGTAAAGCCCTCAATTGTTCTTTATGGCGCTTTAACTCCAGTTGAAACAGGTTTTGGCTCTGCAATTGCTGTTCTAGTGCCAGATTACTCGCATCTAAGCTCGCCATTGCCACTTCAAGCTGTCGAGTACGCGACAGGAATGTTTTTGCCAATAAGCCAATTTCGTCATGGCTGTTATTGGCTTTGAGTTCGATAGAGGCGGAATCATTACGTTTTAAGGCTTGGACGATTTCAATAATGGGGGTGATAAATAGTCGGTGCTGGAGTAAGAATAATAGAATTAAGCCTAATAGTTGAATACAGACTAAATAAACGCCGACCTTTTCGATTAAATGTTTAGCGGTATCTTGCAGCGGTGAAATTGGGGTGACGACAAGTACCTTCCAATAGGTATTTGGCATGAGAAATACCGAAACGAGGGATGCCGTTTTAAGGATTGGATCATGGGTCAAAGTTACCGACGTCAGTAATCTCGGGGCAGTAAAATGATTTAAGGCATTGTTATTTACGATGGCCGCTAACATGTCACGCTCATTTTGATGACTTAGTCTCGTTAGATGCTGCATCTGTTCTTGGGTAAAAACGCGCTCGGCAATCGCCGCTTCTATAAAGGCTTTATCTGCACTCTGTAATGCGACTTCGACGGGGCTGAAATCTGGCTGTTGGCTGGCGAGATGATTGAAGGTGACGAAAGAATGATTGGTATTGGTTTGATGCTTAAGATCGTTATTGGCATCTGGATAGGCGAGTACTTGGTTTTGATGATCTAAGGCTATGACATAGCCTCTGACATTAATCATAGCATTGCGTAACAGCACATTGAGCTTTTCTAAACTGATATCCACAGTGGCGGCACCAATAAACTGATGGTCCATCCACATAGCGCCTGAGGCTGTGATCATTGACTCATGGGTTGTCGGATCGAAATAAGATTTTGACCAGAAAATTTTACCTGCAGGAAAATAGCGCGTCGGGCGATACCATTCTTCGGTGTGGTAGCTTGGGAACGTGTCTTTGTTATAGGAATCAATGGCGACTAATTCATCGTTTACATTGTGTGCCCAAAACAGGCTATCTCGAAATTTTTGCTGATTAAACGCGCCGGGTTCCGGCCAGACGCCGCCGCCAGAAATGATGCGTTGTTGACTATCGAGTTTCAGCAACGTGGGAATGGTTTTCACCAGTTGCTCATGATCATAGCGGTAAAGTTTGGCAATACTGGAAATAGAGTCGACTACGGTTTCAACCTGTGAAGTCATCTCTTGCAGTTTGGCGATAATCAACTGGCCATAGTTTTGGTTTAACACGGCTTGCTGATCAAGAACTTGTTGGCGTTGAATGCTCAGCATCACCCAAGCTGTACTACAAATCAAAATAGCGGCAATGACGAGCTGAATAAGGCTAAATTTGAATGGCAAACTGTTTTGCCATTGGGTTAATGGCGTGTGTGGCTCAGATGTCGAACTTTTTCCCATAATCCCCAGTTTCCAAATCACCACTTTTCATTGAGCCAGTGTAGCGCTTTCTCACTGTTTTGCTATTGGCATATGTTTAAGTTGCGAGGATTGAATGGGATAAGTGGAATACAATCGTCAATAAAAAGGCAGGTTTTATGCCTGCCTTATCTCAAACTTGTTATTTATAAAGAGACGGTTTATTTGAACCACTTAGGACAGGCACAATAAAGAGTAACCAAGCGACTAAGAAGCCACTGAAAGCCACTACCATCCATTCGGGCATCGTTACACCCATAAAGACCCAAGGTACATCAGTACACATGCCAGTAGGCATCATAACGGCAGGGAACCATTCGTGTAATGGCATCCAAGCTGGAAATTCAGGTAAGAATGAACAGGTTGAAAAAGGGGATGGGTTGGCTTGCATATCTACGAGCGATAAGGCCAGTTTTAATCCCCAAGTTGCACTGATGGCCCAGAGCACGGCAGCTAAGATCCTGACGATTCGATATTTGGGTGCTGTCATGCCAATGAGACCTGCTGCCAATAAACCAAAAATAGCGAGTCTTTGGTAAATACACATGACACAGGGTTCCAGTTTCATAATATATTGAAAATACAGGGCGGCTGCTTCTAACCCAAGGGCTGTGCCTGCGAGAATAAACCAAGATGAACGGGAATGGGCAAAGCGAGTCATTACAGTCAAAGTGAGCTCCATATCAACAAAAAACGCCCTCAGACATGGGGCGTTTTTTGGACTCTACTTATTAAATAAAGTTCAGTCAATAAAGAAGATTAATGTCCAGTCATCGGCTCTAAAACTTCACTAGCGCTGTGATGGATGATTATCTGGGAATCATAGAAATATTGGGTGGCTTGTTCTAAGAAACCCGTTTGAATCGCCATGACACCTACGATAGACAGCACGATAGTGTAAGGCAATGCCATCCATACCATTCTGCCATAGGATAAGCGGATAAGTGGTGCTAGGGCTGAGGTTAGTAGGAACAAGAACGCCGCTTGACCATTGGGCGTGGCAACCGAAGGTAAATTAGTTCCAGTATTAATCGCAACGGCCAGCAAGTCGAATTGATCACGGCTGATTTGACCGTTAATCAATGCCGCTTTCACTTCGTTAATATACACAGTGCCGACGAACACGTTATCACTCACCATAGACAGTAATCCGTTGGCGATATAGAAAATCACCAACTGAGTATTGCCTTGATAACTCAGTGCCCATTGGATCACTGGTGCGAATAAGTGCTGGTCGATAATCACGCCAACAACCGCAAAGAAGACAGCTAATAACGCGGTAAAAGGCAGTGCTTCTTCGAAAGCTTTACCGAGGGCATGCTCATCGGTAACGCCGTTAAAGGCTGTGGTTAAAATAATCACAGAAAGACCAATTAGGCCCACTGAGGCCAAGTGCAATGCAAGTCCAGCGATCAACCAGACACCCACTAAGGCTTGGACGATTAACTTCATGTTGTCTTTATTGGTACGGCGCGCATCTTCATGGGCGGCATATTCACATAAGATCCGATGAACGGCCGTTGGCAACTTAGCGCCATAACCAAAAATGCCAAATTTTTCAACTAAGTAACAAGTTAAGATACCCGAGATTAATACAGGAACAGTAACGGGTGACATACGCACGGCGAATTCACCAAATTGCCAATTTGCTTGCGCGGCGATAATAAGGTTTTGTGGTTCACCCACCATAGTACACACGCCGCCCAGCGCAGTACCTACACCCGCATGCATTAACAGATTACGTAGGAAACCACGGAATGCACTGAGTTCTTCTTCGTTTAACTGATCTTCACCATCATCATTTTTACCTTCAGAGGTATGATCGTGATCAGCGCCGAAATCTTTTCCAGAAGCGACCTTGTGGTAAATAGAATAGAAACCCACAGCGACCGCGATAATGACGGCAATAACTGTTAACGCATCTAAGAAGGCTGATAAAAAGGCTGAAGCCAAACAAAACATTAATGACACTAAAATTTTAGAGCGCACTTTAGTAATGATTTTCGTGAAGCCAAATAGCAGCAATTGCTTCATGAAATATATACCAGCGACCATAAATACCAAGAGTAATAATACTTCGAGGTTGGCTTCTATTTCATGTAAGACTTGGCTTGCCGATGTCATTCCGATCGCGACGGCTTCAATTGCCAATAATCCGCCGGGCTGTAATGGATAGCATTTTAATGCCATTGCTAAGGTAAAAATAAATTCTAGAACCAATACCCAACCAGCCACAAAGGGGTCGACATAGAAAAAGAGTATTGGATTGATAATTAAAAATGACAGTATTGCGGTTTTGTACCACTTAGGAGAATTTCCTAAGAAGTTCCCAATAAACGCCTGACTCATTGTCGCCGGCATGGCAGCCTCTCTTCTAATTATGTTAAAAATTGCACGTGATTATTATCAATACCTGCGTTAGTTAAATGAGTCTAGCCTAAAGAGAAAGCTAATGTAATGAGTTACTGATACCGACATTTCAAAAAGCGGAGCTAAGCGGCAAAATTGGCCCATCCTGTATTGACCTTGGTCGTTTTTTTGAACGATTCTGTGACATTTACACGGCGATAACACAGTGATTTTAAGTGAATGGTTTCCATTTTTTACCGCTCTGGTATGATCAGTGACCATTACGACGCACAACAACTGGATAAGTGGGCTGATGATTATCAATGCCAAAGGACCTGCAAGTTTTGCAGAGAAGTATATTGTGAGATCAATTTGGGA
Source organism: Shewanella sp. SM21 (assembly GCF_025654335.1). Classification (NCBI taxonomy): domain Bacteria; kingdom Pseudomonadati; phylum Pseudomonadota; class Gammaproteobacteria; order Alteromonadales; family Shewanellaceae; genus Shewanella; species Shewanella sp. SM21. Next base: position 82,138 of record NZ_JAKKRL010000007.1, on the reverse strand, counting down.
AAACAAATTTCCTCCAGGGTCCATTTTACCGGCTGAACGTGAGCTTTCAGAATTGATTGGTGTGACTCGCACCACTCTGCGTGAGGTGCTTCAGCGCTTGGCGCGTGACGGTTGGCTGAAAATTCAGCATGGCAAACCAACACGGGTTAACAACTTTTGGGAAACCTCAGGTTTAAACATCCTTGAGACTATTGCTGATTTGAATCCCGAGGGTTTTCCGGTATTGGTTGACCAACTCTTGTCAGCTAGAACGAACGTCAGTGCTATCTATTTTCGCGGTGCTTTGCGTTATAACCCGGATACCGCTGTGGAGGTACTTGCAAAGATTCACCAGCTTGAAGATACGGCTGAATCTTATGCTGAATTTGACTACTTACTGCATCACACCTTAGCGTTTTCGTCTGGAAATCCACTTTACGTTTTGATATTAAACGGATTTAAAGGTTTGTATAGTCGAGTTGGTCGTTATTACTTTACGAGCTCAGATGCGCGTTTATTAGCATTGAACTTTTACAAAGAATTAGAACTGTTGGCTCAGGCGAAAAATTACCTCGATGTCTCTGCGCTAATGCGTACCTATGGCATGAATAGCGGTAAGATGTGGTTACAATTACGCGAAGATATGCCGGCTTCTATTGCTCAAGATCATTAATCTCTGTGAGTGATATCGCGTTAAGATAGCGCTAAATAAACAAAAAGGCCGTTTCAATTGGAAACGGCCTTTTTATTGTGCTTATTATTCTGGTTTATTGGCTTCAGGGCAGGATGCTAAGACGCTAATACTCGCATCTGCATTTTTTTGCTCTAAGGTGACAGTGAAACCCCATAATCGATGTAAATGCTTTAATACTTCTTTATGGCTATTGGCTAAGGGAATATCGTTATTTGGCACATAATGTAAGGTCAAGGATCGATCACCGTTGATTTCCACATTATGTACTTGGATATTTGGCTCAATATTAGACAGGTTATATTGTTGTGATAGTAACTGGCGAATATCTTGATAGCCCCGTTCATCGTGGATCGCGGATACCGAAAGATAATTGCGTTTCTCATCATCATGGATACCAAACAATTTAAATTGGCGGATAACTTTAGGTGAGAGATATTGGCTAATAAAACTTTCATCTTTAAAGTTTTGCATCGCAAAGTGTAAGGTTTCAATCCAATCGCTGCCAGCAATGTCGGGAAACCAAGCTTTATCTTCATCGGTTGGATTTTCACAAATACGCCGAATATCGGTGAACATGGCAAAACCTAAGGCGTATGGGTTGATGCCACTGTAATAACGACTGTTGTAATCGGGTTGAGCCACAACGCCTGTATGACTTTGCAAAAACTCGATCATGAAGCGGTCAGTAACCACGCCATCGTCGTATAAGTGATTCAAGATAGTGTAATGCCAGAAGGTTGCCCAGCCTTCATTCATGACTTGAGTTTGTTTTTGTGGATAAAAATATTGCGCCATTTTACGCACAATACGGATTATTTCCCTTTGCCATGGTTCAAGCAAAGGAGCGTTTTTCTCGATAAAATATAAAATATTTTCCTGCGGTTCGGCGGGGAAACGACGTTTTTTAGATTGAGACTGCTCATGTTGATGGGTAGGAATGGTGCGCCATAAATCATTTACTTGGCTTTGAAGGTAAGCCTCGCGATCCTTTTGTCTTGCTTGTTCTTCCCTGAATGAGATTTCAGAGGGACGTTTATAACGATCTACACCATAGTTCATTAGCGCATGACAGGAGTCTATGACGCTTTCGACTTGTTCTACACCGTATTTTTGCTCGCAGTCACTGATGTAGTTTTTAGCAAAGACAAGGTAGTCAATAATCGAGCTCGCATCTGTCCATGTCTTAAATAAGTAATTGTTTTTAAAAAAGCTGTTATGTCCGAAACAGGCGTGAGCTATCACCAGCGCCTGCATTGTGATGGTATTTTCTTCCATTAAGTAAGCGATGCAGGGGTTAGAGTTAATCACAATTTCATAGGCGAGCCCCATTTGCCCACGTTTGTAACCTTGCTCGGTTTCGATAAAACGTTTGCCAAAGGACCAATGGGTGTAACCAATGGGCATACCAATGCCCGCATAAGCATCCATCATCTGCTCAGCGGTGATGACTTCAATTTGATTTGGGTAAGTGCTGAGCTTATACAGTGCTGCTACCCGTTCAATTTCCTTGAGGTAGTCCTGCAGTAGCTCGAAGCTCCAGTCGGGACCATCGCTCAGTGGTGTCCAAGGTGTTGATTTAGTTATCCCCATAGTGCCCCCTTAAACCGCTTGTTTCTTGAATAGCTCCCTAAAGACAGGGTAAATATCTTCGGCTTGACGTATATGCTGCACGGCGATGTTGTCGTAATGCTGTCGCAGGGATTCATATTCGCGCCACAGGGTTTGATGGGCGCGATTAGTGATTTCGATATAGCTGTAGTAGCGCACCAGTGGCAATATTTTTTGTTCTAACAATTGCCTACAGGTAGGTGAATCGTCGGCCCAGTTATCCCCGTCGGATGCTTGGGCCGCATAGATATTCCATTCATCGGCGGGGTAGCGGGCTTGTTGAATTTCATGCATTAATTTCAATGCACTGGACACTATGGTGCCGCCCGTTTCTTGGGAGTAAAAGAACTCGTGTTCATCGACTTCTTTAGCTTGGGTATGGTGACGAATATAAACCACTTCTAAATTTTTATAGGTACGAGTGAGGAACAAATACAGCAAGATATAGAAGCGTTTTGCCATATCTTTAGTTGCCTGATCCATAGAACCAGACACATCCATTAAACAGAACATCACAGCTTGGCTGGAGGGGATTTCTCGTTTCGCATAATTATTAAAGCGCAGATCGAAGGTATCGATAAACGGCACTCTAGCAATCTTTTGTTTTAATTCCTCAATTTGAGCTTTTAAATCCAAAATCAACTCAGCCTTAGTACCTGGAATATTTTCCAGTTCAGCAAGTTCTTGTTCTAACTCTTTTAATAGTTTCTTTTTACTGGCCGACATCGCAATGCGACGTGCAAGGGATGAACGTAATGAACGGACAATATTGATGTTAGCGGGGACGCCATCATTGGTGAACCCAGCACGGTAAATTTGGTATTCCACCAGTTTATTGAGGCGATTTTTTTGTAGATTGGGGAGTTCTAAGTCCTCAAACAATAACTCTAGATACTCGTCTTTAGAGATTTCGAACACAAAGTCATCGTCGCCTTCACCCGAGTTTGAGGCCTCGCCTTTGCCCGAACCGCCGCCTGAACCACCAGGTGGTCGGTCAATTTTATCGCCACGGGTAAATTGGTCATTACCGGGATGCACTCTATCCCTGACACCCCCTTTGCCTTGGTGAAACATAGGTTCACTGATATCCCGTGTTGGGATACTGATTTTTTCGCCTTTATCTACATCCGTTACGCTGCGACGAGTCACTGCATCGCTGACGGCTTTTTTAATTTGTTGCTTATATCTATTGATAAAGCGTTGGCGGTTGACTGTGCTTTTTCCTTTCGCATTCAACCGTCTATCGATAAAGTTCGCCATACGCACCTCCCAAAACCCAGCGAAGGCTTTGGCAACACCAAAGCCCTATACTTAGTTAGCGCAAGTTTAAGAAGATTTACGAACTCGTAAATACCACTCAGACAAGAGTCGGACTTGTTTTTTGGTATAGCCTTTCTCCATCATGCGATTGACGAAATCATCGTGTTTGCGTTGATCGTCGTTCGACGTTTTGGCGTTAAAGGAAATAACAGGCAGTAAATCTTCTGTGTTGGAGAACATTTTCTTCTCGATCACTGTGCGAAGTTTCTCGTAGCTGGTCCAGAGCGGATTGTTACCCTCATGGTTCGCGCGGGCGCGCAGCACAAAGTTAACGATTTCATTACGGAAATCTTTAGGATTGCTGATCCCCGCGGGCTTCTCAATCTTTTCAAGTTCAGCATTGAGGGCGGCGCGGTCGAATAGCTGACCTGTTTCTGGATCGCGGTATTCTTGATCTTGGATCCAAAAATCGGCGTAGGTAACATAGCGGTCGAAGATATTTTGGCCGTATTCAGAGTAAGACTCTAAGTAAGCGGTTTGAATCTCTTTACCGATAAACTCCACATATTTAGGGATCAAATAACCTTTTAGGAATTCAAGATAACGTTCGGCGGTATCGCCGGGGAATTGTTCTTGTTCAATTTGTCGTTCGAGGACATAGAATAAATGTACTGGGTTGGCGGCGATCTCTGAATGGTCGAAGTTAAATACCCGCGACAAAATCTTAAAGGCGAAACGGGTGGATAGTCCATTCATGCCTTCATCGACACCTGCGTAATCACGGTATTCTTGGTAAGACTTAGCCTTAGGATCGGTATCTTTCAGGCTTTCACCGTCATATACCCGCATCTTAGAGTAGATGGAGGAGTTTTCAGGCGGCTTGATGCGTGACAATACACTAAATTGCGCTAAGGTTTCTAAGGTGCCGGGAGCGCAGGGCGCTTTCGATAACTCAGAGTTGATTAGCAGTTTTTGATAGATTTGCAGCTCTTCTGAGACCCGTAAACAGTAGGGCACTTTGACGATGTAAACACGGTCGAGGAAGGCTTCATTGTTTTTGTTGTTTTTGAAGGTTGACCACTCGGACTCGTTTGAGTGAGCCAGAATAATCCCGCTATAGGGCAAGGCCGATAAGCCTTCTGTGCCGTTATAGTTACCTTCTTGCGTCGCAGTCAGTAGTGGATGCAGCACTTTAATTGGTGCCTTAAACATCTCGACGAATTCCATCACCCCTTGGTTTGCACGGCACAATGCGCCTGAATAGGCGTAAGCATCGGGATCATCTTGGGAGAAATGTTCGAGTTGCCGAATATCGACTTTACCGACAAGGGACGAAATATCTTGGTTGTTTTCATCACCAGGTTCAGTTTTCGCTATTGCCACTTGGTCCAGAATGGATGGAAAGACTTTTACCACGCGAAATTTGGAGATATCGCCACCAAACTCATGCAGACGTTTTACCGCCCAAGGCGACATGATAGTTTTCAGATAACGGTTGGGAATGTTGAATTCATCTTTTAACAGCTGTCCATCTTCTTCCACATCAAACAGGCAGAAGGGGTGATCGTTGACTGGGCTGCGGACTCCATTCGCGCTCAGAATGTAAATGGGCACTTTTTGCATTAGGGCTTTGAGTTTTTCGGCGAGTGATGACTTACCGCCGCCCACTGGGCCCAGTAGGTATAGAATTTGTTTGGATTCTTCTAATCCTTGAGCCGAGTGCTTTAGGTAAGCCACAATTTGCTCTATGGCGTCTTCCATGCCGAAGAAATCTTTAAATGCGGGATAGCGTGAAATAAGTCGATTCGAAAAAATACGGCTAAGTGTTGGATTTTTTGCGGTATCAATGACTTCTGCTTCACCAATTGCAAGCAGTAGTCGCTCTGATGCTGACATGTAAGCGCTGCGATCTCCCTTGCAGATGTCCAGAAACTCCTGCAAAGAATATTCTTCATCGAGTTTTTGTTCGTAGCGCTTTTGGTAATGCTCGAAAATGCCCATATAAACCCCCTGAAACGCCAGTGATGTCATGGAACGGATAACTGGCTAGCCAGCCTCCTACTCTAATCTTAGACACAAACTCACTATCTGTGTCAAAAAAATATCAAATAAAAACAATAACAAATAGTTGCAAACGCAATTATTGCACTTGTAGTTAGCGGAGGATAAATCGGTAGGATAAGGGATGGGCGGCAAACGAGGGGCATAAAAAAAGAGCCACTAGGGCTCTTTTTACTGGGATTAACCCACTGCTCATTCGGCAGTAAACAACGTTAGGTTAAATGAATTAACCTGCGAAGTTTTGGTTAACGAAGTCCCAGTTAACTAATTGCCAGAAGTGGGCAAGATAGTCAGGACGCACGTTACGGTAATCGATGTAGTAAGCGTGTTCCCACACGTCAACTGTCATGATTGGTGTTACTGTGCTGTCAGTCAGTGGCGTCGCTGCATTGCTAGTGTTAACGATAGCAAGAGTGCCATCGGCTTTTTTCACTAACCATGTCCAAGCGCTACCGAAGTTGTTTACTGCTGAATCAGTAAATTGCGCTTTGAATGCGTCGAATGAACCGAAAGCGGCATTGATTGCATCAGCAACTGGGCCTGTTGGTTCGCCGCCAGCATTAGGGGCTAAGCAGTTCCAGTAGAAAGTGTGGTTCCACACTTGAGCTGCGTTGTTAAATACGCCACCCGTAGAAGTTTTGATGATATCTTCTAAAGATTTACCAGCGAAATCAGTTCCTTCGATTAAGCCGTTTAGCTTCACAACATAAGTGTTGTGGTGCTTGCCGTAGTGGTATTCTATGGTTTCTTGAGAAATGTGTGGTTCTAGTGCGTTCTTTGCATATGGTAATGCGGGTAATTCGAAAGCCATTAGTATCTCTCCATGGTCTTAGGTTATCGTTTCTTAAACGTGCTCACTTAGGACTATTGTACCGATAAAATTTGTGATGTGAATCATTGTTTAGCTAATTGACTAGATAGACGCCATCGAAAAATCAAATGTCGACATAACCTTACAAACTGTGGGATTTTGTTCTGCGTCTAGCTGACGTACAATAGTCGCATTGAGTCAACGTCATCCTACTTAGGAATCAAAATGGAAACAGTAGAGAAAATTAAGCAGCAGATCACGGAAAACCCTATCATTGTTTATATGAAAGGCTCTCCTAAGTTACCAAGCTGTGGCTTCTCGTCACAGGTAGCTCAGATCATGATTAACTGCGGCGAGCAGTTTGCATTCGTGGATATTCTTCAGCATCCAGACATTCGCGCAGAATTACCTAAGTTTGCTAACTGGCCGACTTTTCCACAATTGTGGATTGAAGGCGAGTTGATCGGTGGGTGTGATATCGTAGTGGACATGTTCCAAAAAGGCGAATTACAACCTTTGATCAAAGCGGCTGCCGCTAAGATCAAGACTGAAGAGTAAGAGTTAATTCTTACTTCATAAAAATATTGCTTCATAAAAAAGCCGCCGTGATTGATATCACGGCGGCTTTTTTATGGTGGTTTCTTAAGAAACGATCAATTTTATAAAGTGGTCATTTTTCAACGACCTACTTCGAAATTGATCGTGTCTTCAAGCCGTAATTAATGAGGCGTCACATCAGACTCGTGGTGTTTATTGTGTGGCTTAGTCGCGGGTAATAGTAAGTTCATGGTAATAGCGACAATACCGCACAAGCTAATACCAGTCAGACTGAATGAACCTATGCCAAATGCCATGCCGCCGATACCAAAGACTAAGGTAACACCGACAATACTTAAATTACGTGGCTCAGATAAATCCACATGATTACGAATAAGGGTGTTGAGGCCAACTGCGGCAATGGAACCAAATAGCAAACACATAATACCGCCCATCACTGGGACGGGGATAGTTTGCATCAGCGCACCTAGTTTGCCAACGAAGGCTAAAGTGATGGCGGTAATGGCAGTCCAAGTCATGATCTTAGGATCAAAATTTCGGGTTAAGGTTACTGCACCTGTCACTTCTGAGTAAGTCGTGTTCGGTGGACCACCAAAGGCTGCGGCTGCAATTGTGGCAATCCCGTCACCCGTTAGCGTGCGATGCAGGCCGGGTTTTTTCATAAAATCTTTACCCGTGACGTTGGATATCGCCAGAATATCACCTATGTGTTCTACCGCAGGGGCGATTGCCACTGGGATCATAAATGCGATGGCATACCAGTTTAATTCTGGCGCGACAAATTTAGGAATAGCAATCCAGCTTGCAGCGGTCACGACTGCAAAATCAACAATACCAAAGGCTAGGCTTAAGCTGTAACCTACTATAATACCTGCTAAAATCGGCATCACTTTGAGTAGACCCTTTGCGAAAATCGCCACTGCGATAGTGGTACCAAGCGATGCGAGCGAAATAAATAACGCCGTATTTGTAGCGACTAAAGTCAAGCTACCATCACCACTCTTGCCTAATGCCATATTCACCGCAACGGGGGCTAAGCCAAGGCCGATAATAATGATCACGGGTCCCACTACGACTGGGGGCAATAGTCTGTGAATAAAGTCAGTACCGCGCACTTTAACCAAGGCGCCGAGCATGACGTAGACCACGCCCGCGGCCATAATGCCGCCCATTGTGGATGGAATTCCCCAAGTCTGCACGCCATAAAGTATGGGGGCAATAAAGGCGAAGGAAGATGCGAGGAAGATAGGCACTTGGCGTTTAGTAATCAATTGGAAGAGTAGGGTACCGATACCTGCGGTAAACAATGCCACACTGGTGTCGAGCCCTGTAAGTAGCGGCATTAGTACTAGGGCACCGAAGGCCACAAATAGCATTTGCGCGCCCTGTAGGGGGATAGCGAGTCGTCTCATTTATTATTCTCGTTAATTTAGGGTAAACCGCCAAATGATAACAGTTTGTTGGATTTTGAGCAGGAGAAAATCGCCTGTTTTGCCGACGTTGATCACTGTTTGGGTTTTCTGTGCTGTGGCAGGCTCGGAAATGGGGCTAAATTTTGGCAAGACTCGCTTAAGGCGCTAACTATGGTACAATTTGCCTCATCTGACGCTACTTCAACTACTCAAAGATGCTGAAATTCCTATTGAAGCCGAGCTTAATTGCATTTCTATATTGTCTGTTCACGATTAATAGCGTCAATGCTGTTGAGGTGAGTAAATTAGATGAGGCCAATGTGCCTGTGTCTTCGCGCGCAGTTGCTGAACGCGACAAAGCCTTAAAAAGTGCACTTGAGCAAGTCATTATCAAGAACACTGGGACGGCGCGATCCCTCGATAACAGCCTAATCCAATCTCAGCTCAGTAATCCTGATACCTTGCTGAGCCAGTATGGTTATATCGAGCAAAATGGCCAATTGCTGTTGACCGCGAGTTTTGAGCACCGCCGCATAGTGGCGTTACTGCGCCAGGCACAATTGCCTGTTTGGGGAACTCAACGCCCGCTGACCTTATTTTGGGTCGCTATGCCTGGTGATGGCGACACTATGATATTGGGTGACTCATCTGCGTTAGCCGAACGTAAGATTTTTAGCGATTTTTCCTATGCCCGCGGTATACCTGTACTCTTGCCTATCTTAGATCTTGATGAGTTGATGGGTATAAATCCTAACGATATTAAAGGGATGTTTGCCGACATCGTGGCGAGTGTATCTGGCCGCTATCAAGCTGACTTTTTGGCGCTAGTGGCAATTGATGCCGCCGGGAATCAGGTTCGTTATCGTTTAAATCTTTATACTAAGGCTACCATTGACTCTTTGACGCCACCGTTATTCAGTTACAACGGTACTGCTGAAAATTCGGCCCAAGCGATTACCGCTATGATGGCGGCGTTAGGTGAATACTATTTTACTAAGTATGCGATTGCCGATACTGGTACTCAGCTTGGTGCGAGTGTTACCTTCGTTAATATCCAAAAAATGGCGCAATTAGTTGAAGTTGAAAAATATTTGAAGCAACTCAGCGCGATTAAAAATGCCACGTTAACGCATATTCAAGGTAACACCGTGACTTTCTCGTTAGATTTATTTGGCTCAGAGACGGATTTACAACGCTTATTAAGCTTAGAGCCGCGTATTTCTGTGGTCGCACCTGTGAGTGCAGGTGAATTTAGCCCTGTCTCTAATCAAGCTGGCAAACCTGTGTATGAATGGCGTTTACATTAAGATGTTATCGGCCGTGCTTAGTTAAGCACGGCATTGTTTTTATTTAATATTGAGAAGACCGAGTGCCCTTAAACTCACCTCTGCAACTCTCGTTACCTGTGCATTTGCCAGACGACGAAACCTTTAATAGTTATTACCCCGCCGCGGGTAATGATGAACTTATTCAAAAATTGAGAGCGAATGCCGAAGGGCATGGTGAAGCCGCCATCTATTTGTGGGGCCCAGTTAAATCGGGTCGAACCCATTTAATGCACGCTGCTTGCGCGCACGCTAATGAAGTGGAGCGTCGCAGCTTTTATATTCCCTTAGGCATACATGCGAGTATTTCGACCGCATTGCTTGAAGGCCTAGAACAGTTGGATTTGGTTTGTATCGATGATGTCGATGCCATCGCCGGCCACCCCGTTTGGGAAGAGGCGATTTTTGATCTCTACAATCGCGTCGCAGAAAATAAGAATTGCGCCTTAGTGGTCAGCGGCAGCTCGTCTCCTGCGGATGCTGGGTTCCTCTTGCCAGATCTTGTTTCACGTATGCAATGGGGGTTGAATTACCAACTGCAACCCATGGCAGATGATGAAAAACTTGCCGCACTGCAACGCCGCGCCGCTATGCGTGGCCTGCAATTACCGGAAGATGTCGGGCGTTTTTTACTGAACCGTATGGCGCGGGATTTGCGGACCTTGTTTGATGTATTGGATAAGTTAGATAAAGCCTCATTAGTGCATCAGCGTAAGCTCACGATTCCGTTTGCCAAAGAGATGCTACACCTTTAGATACAGCATGGTTTGTGTTCGTTCTGAAGATACAAAACCTACTGGCATTAAAGCCAAAAAGAGTAAAGCCCGTCATGTTGAATACATACGGGCTTTTGTTTATCTAAAATTTAAAACGCTATTGTTGTGGATGTTGGTGACGGTCACCACTTAAGCGAAGTTCGGCTTCAAAACGAGACTCGGCATTAATTGCAGCTGCATTGCTTTGGCTTTTGAGCTGCGTATTCGCAGGCGATATTGCCAATGTTTGATGCCAGCTTTGACCTTGCACCATATTAATTGGCTCGGGTAGGCTTTCGACCAGACTGATCCCATTAAGCTCTGGCAGCATTTCATCAATCACCAACGCAGCGCGATTTTCTAGACTGTCTTGCGCAATTCGTCCCCTTTGTCCCCAGTCAATAATTAGCGAATCCGCAGTTAATATCGCAGGTTTATTGGTGATGGCGACATCACGCAATATTTGATAGCGATGACTCATCATGGCTTCCTCAAATAACATGGCCGTGTCTTCACGGGTACTGGAATAGGCATAGAAGTCGCTGGCGATATCGGTAGAAAAGAAAGTACTGACATCCGATGCTTGATAGGTCTTTTGCACATTACTCGCCGCTGCGCCGAGGAAACTAACATTGGCAAGTCCCATCATTTCAGTGCTCGTTAATGGGTAGGTTTTACTGACTTGATCTGAAATTAGACTCTTGCTGGCATTGCGGCGGCTGTAGTCATCTAACAGTCTTGGCCCTGTGAGTGTGGCATGCACGCTGCGTGGAAAAAAGTCATTGGCATGGGCGAGCTCGTGGTACAACAAGGAGGCCAGATCGGGATTGATTTGCGCTAATGTGCGGTTTGCTCTGACGGTGATAGGCACGCCAAGGGAGGCATATTGGTTATCTTTCACATAACGCCAAGGCATCACAAAGTTAAGATCATTTCCGAAATTACTGCGGTAATCCGGCGCTTCATTAATAGTGTCGCGTTGGCTTGGCGTAAGCCATAAATCATTGGGATCGAGATAAATCGCCCCTGTGACTACCCAATAGAAAGAAGGGCGTACATCATAGCTAATCACCACGGCTGTAACGGATTGTAACAGGCGGGCAAAATCGCTATTAGGGTCCATCTGGGCTAAGAAAGCGGCAAAGTTATCACCCATCCAATCGTGGGAAACCAGTACTCGATTTAGAATCGTCTCGTGATTGAGATCGCTTGAGGTTTGACCTATCAAAGGTAAGGTATTGATAGTGCAGCTATCATTAAGCTGATTGGAGTAAACACAGTTTGCTAGCACATTGGCGTAAGGTGAAGCCGGACGATAGGCATGGGTGCGCGCAACTGGGGTATCGAAGTATGGTGAGCTGATCGCTGGCGCCGAGGTTGTTAGCACAAAGACATCATCGCTAAGCTGATTGCCATTGACGTTGGCATTCACTTTGAGGCGAGTGATTGTATCCTGGGTGACCGTTGGCGCGGTAAACAAGGGTCTAAACGGATCGTTCACATCGACCATTAAATCTGGGCCAGATGCTACACACCAAGAGATATTTGCTGCGATTAATTCCGATTGTTGTCCGAGTCTTAAGCTCACATTATTGCTTTCAACCACTTGGTGATCTTGACGGACGTTTAGCATACCCGTCGATGCGGGATCGACATTAATACCAATTTCTCCGGAGACATCTAGATTACTGCCCGTCACATGCAAGCTAAAACGGTAGCCGCCTGTGGTGGGAGTATCAAGGGCTAATACCGGGCTGTTTTGACTGACGAGTGCTATGTTAGGGCCATCGATTTGCTGCCAACGGAAGGTTAAGTCTTGGCTGTCACGATTTAGGATATTGGCAATGATAGTACTAGATTGACCCGCCACATAATTTTGCTCGGTTTGAAAGCGAATTGAGGATGACGTGGTGGTAATGAGTGGCGAAATGCTATCTGTGCAGCGTGCTAGTGAGGTGGAGGGGGGCGTGACTACACTATCATCTGGTTTACTATCACTATCACCACCGCCCCCGCATGCCGCAAGTAGGCCAGAGCAAGCCATAAATCCGAAAAATTTCAGTGGTATCGACATTCCCATTACACCATTCTCCCTTGCTAACTCTGCTGTGCTATTTAGACTTTTGTGGCGTCATGGGACGCTTATACTGTGAGAAACTGACTATAGCACGGGTACTTAGTTGCAAAAAGTCAGTGTAAGTATAATAAGTGTTAATTTTGTCGTGATGGGAATTGACGTCGGAACAGAGGTTGAAACTAAGGTTGAAATGGATATTCAGACTGAGATCATAAGGGATATTTGAGCCAAGGTTTGGCCTTGCAATATAAAAAGTGCCGCTATACCCAGCAAGGTTAAACGGCACTGAAAATACATTGAACGGACTATTCTTTAGATTTTTTCTTCAGGCCTAATCCCAGTTCACGACCACGTATGCGGGCATAAAATGGGAAAGCGATTAGCAGTACGCCAATCAATAATACTTCGATTAAGGCAAAAGCGAAGGCGTCATTGGTGACATAAAGCAGGGTGAGCCCATGTAACATATATAAGCACAGAATAAAACTTGCCCAAGCGTAAGTGTATGGATTACCTTGGAAAACACCCTTTGCGGGTAGTAATAACGGCACTATCCATAAGAGACTAAATAGCAGGGTGTATTCACCGCTAATCCCTTGGCCAACAAACCAACCGCCTAATAGCAGCACTAGCGCAAAGTAGCCTAAACGGCTAAGGATAAATAAGGTGTTGGACGTCATAAGTCTACCTAAGGGTTGAAAATAAAAGCCATTTTGGTTTAAAAATCATGGATTAAAGAATAGTGAGCACATTCTCAGGAGGACGGCCGATGGCTGCGCTTTGATTGGTGAGCACAATTGGCCGTTCGATGAGTTTAGGAGTGTTGACCATAGCCTCAATCAACTGCAATTCTGTTAGTGATGAGTCTGCAAGTCCCAAGGCTTGATATTCTGCTTCCTTGGTGCGCATTAATTCGCGAGCACTGATGCCTAGTTTAGCCAGAATGTCGCCGATGTCTTTAGCCGTAGGGGGATTTTTTAAGTATTCCACTAGGGTAATGTCGCAGCCTTGTTGCTCGAGTAAAGCTAAGGTTTCACGGCTTTTTGAACAACGTGGGTTATGGTAAATCGTCACTTGGGTCATAGTACTAGAGGCTCAATACGGGCTGAAATAACAATGGCGCGGATAATAACAGAAAAAACCGCGCCCCGTCAGTGTGTTCGGGGCGCATAAATGGGTTATTGTCTTTAATCTATTTGTAAAACAACTTATTACTTAAGCGCATCCATTTCTTTATCAGCCATTTTAAACTGGCGAATACGTGCTTCAATACGTGCAAGCTGTAATGGATTATTTTCGGATGCACGGTAGGCAAAGTTAAGTTGATCGATTGCGCCCTTATAATTAGCACCTAAGGCCATCAGCTCTGCGGTGGAAAAATATTCCAATGCTTGATTGCCGGTTTTTTTATACACCATAGTCAACAATTGATAGGGCAGTTCATTTTGTTTATCGAGGAAAATCATATCTTCCAGCAAAGGGATTGCTTTGGGGGCTTGATCGGCTTCGATATATATATTGGCTAAGTTGGCATTGATCACTTGAGACGTTGGTTTCATTTTACGCTGGGCTTCGAGCATAGTTATCGCTTTTGCATAGTCCTTACGTTCGATCAGTAAATCAGATTTAGTGTCTATATAAAACAGGTTGTTATCATCGATTTTTAACAGCTCATCAACGATTTTTTCTGATTCATTAAACTTCTTCAATCTATATAAAGCCAGCGCTTTGCCATAAAGTGCCGCCTCTTTGAAGCTATAGGTCTGTTTGTTGAGCTGCCGATCAAACATGCTTAATACTGCTTCGTCGCTATAGCTGGAAAAACGGACTTGAATACGGGCTTTTGCTAGCTGAAAATTAAGATTATCAGGGATATAACGTTTAGGGTATTGCTCGGCACGGTTACGGGCTTCAGTGATCCGCGATTCAGGTAATGGGTGAGTTAATAACATTTGTGGTGGTGTTGTGGTAAAGCGATAACGAGTTGCTAATTTACCAAAGAAATCCGCCGCAGCATTGGGATTAAAGCCTGCATCCACTAGAATTTGCATTCCGATGCGATCGGCTTCCTTTTCATGCAAACGGGTGTAGTTGATTTTCGATTGTGTCGCCATGGCTTGGGTTGTCGCAAGCGCCGCCATACCTGCTTGTGGTACTGCAATAGTTAACAAAATGGCGCCGAGTAAACCGGCAATTGTTGCAGGATTACTTTTTTGCTGTGCTTCAAGGGATCGGGCAAGGTGACGTTGAGTAACGTGAGTTACTTCGTGGCCTAATACTGAAGCCAGTTCGCTTTCATTGTCGGCATTGAGAAATAAGCCTGTGTGTACGGCAACATGGCCGCCAAAGAAGGCGAAGGCGTTGATTTCATCATTTTGTAATAGGAAAAAATAAAACGGCGTTTTTACGCCTGTGGCATGGGCGACCAGTTTATTGCCAAGCTCGGTAAGATATTGACTCAACACGGGGTCATTTAGCATAGGTGCCGATGAGCGAATGATGCGCATATAAGCATCACCGTAAACCATTTCTTTTTCAAGGCTGAAGGTGTTAACTGCGGCCGTACCTAAATCCGGTAAGTCATTGTTAGCAAAACTTTTGGCGGCGAAGGTTAGCAGCATCAAGGAGAATGCGCCTGCAACAAAAGGTTTTAATCGAGTCAAAAAAGTCAAGTTACGCAAGCGGATCCTTTTATTTCTAATTATCTCAACTAAAGGCAGATACTGCACTTAGCTTGTAGTTTGAGGTGCAACTTAGGATAATGGCCCAAGTTCGTCTATAGCAAGTTCATTATGATTTTTATTGATTTAACGCTCTTTCGTTGTCCAGTACCCTTAGTGAAAGTGAAGCTTGCATTGAAGCCAATGCGAGAGGGTGAGCAGTTGCATATCTTACTCTCAGACTCTGGTTCGCGGCGAGATGTTCCCCAATATTTAAAAAAACAAGGGCATGTCGTGCAAGAGTTGCGTAATGATGCAAGTCTGTTAGCCTTGATGGTCACCAAAGTTGATCTATCTCAGGGATAAATTGAGGATTTTTATGTTTAAATCCTCTGAGACTAGCATCAAGCGCCTAATTCTGAGCCAGAGTGCCGCTCAGGCTAGGTTGTTTACTCTTGTCAGTTTATTTTTTGATTTAGCTGACGTGTAGAAGCGAAAGTCTAACTGAGTAAAGTCTCGAATAACATCATGATAAATAAACTTTCCTGAGCGTTTGGGAAGCCTCGCCAACCATCACAATTGGAATGATCCATGTTTACTGTTTTTTCTCGTTGGTATCAAGAGCGCTTTAGTGATCCACAAGCTGTGACCTTAATGGCTATTCTTGTCGGGCTCGCGCTAGTGATTTATTTTGCGGCAGGTTTACTTGCTCCGCTGTTGGTCGCTCTTGTGTTGGCATTTCTATTGGAATGGCCTGTGGCGCAAATGCTTAAATTGGGGATTAATCGCACCGCTGGTGCGTCCTTGGTTATTGTGTTGTTTTTGGGAATCGTGGTTTTACTGACATTTGGCTTAATTCCGAGTGTGTGGCGTCAAGGTGTTAGCTTAATTGCCGACTTGCCTAGCATGATAGATAAAGGCTTGCTGACAATACAAACGCTGATCAATCAATATCCACGATTTATCAATCCAGAGCAGTTAGATCTGATGGTTGGTGAGCTTAAAAAACTGCTCGATACTCAACATGTGTTGGATATTGCTAAGCAATTAATCGGTTATTCAGCTTCTTTACTCGTCTTGATGGTGTACGCGATTTTAGTGCCCTTACTGGTGTTTTTCTTTTTAAAAGATAAAGATCAACTGATTAGCGGCAGTAAGCGATTTTTTCCCGCAAATCGCCAGTTAGCGCGTAAAGTGTGGTTTGAAATGCACCAACAGATTTTTAATTACATTCGTGGCAAAGTGATTGAAATCGTGGTTGTTGGCGTCGCAACTTATATTTTGTTTGCCTTGATGGGACTGCGATATTCGGCGTTGCTTGGTGTGTTAACGGGGTTATCGGTATTGATCCCTTATGTCGGTGCAACCTTAGTTACATTACCTATCACCCTAGTGGCATTTTTTCAGTGGGGCTTTAGTTCTGAATTTGGCTATTTAATGTTGGGTTACGGTATTATTCAGGCGCTCGACGGTAATTTACTCGTGCCTATTTTATTCTCCGATGCGGTGGATTTGCATCCGGTGATCATCATAGCGGCCGTTTTAGTCTTTGGCGGTTTATGGGGTGTATGGGGAGTATTCTTTGCCATTCCATTGGCATCGTTGGTCAAAGCCGTGATTAACGCTTGGCCTAAAACAGAGCTTGAGGCTGACAATAAACTTGATGCGAGTTGATGCCTACCTGTCTAACCGCCATTTGTATCATTGGTTATAGTGGGCGAGTTAACCGTTATCGCTAATTCCTCTTGGCATTTGAATTAAGTGCCAGAGGCGTTTTGGTTGAATATTGTGCCTTTACAATTTAAAGCATCCTCGTCTAGTACTCTGTACCCATTCACTTATTGTCATTCCTTTTTATTATCACTTTGTCTTAAGTATCATCATGAATCGAGCTTTTAGTTTTAGATTAAGGGGGATTTATTCTGTCGCTTGCCAGTTTAGGGATTTACATTATGTAGCCTCTAGGTTAGGTAGATGTAAAACTCTTATATAAGCATGTGGTTACATGATGCAGCGCACATTTTACCCTTGAGTATGTTGATAAAGTTGTGTCGCTTAGTTTGGGTTTGCTTATTCGTTCATCCTTAGCTAAGTTATATCGAGTCGTGCTATTTATTTTGGTTGAGAGATGGAAGTCACCCTGACAAGAATTTCCACTGACAATCGCCATTGGAGGATACTATTGTGAGCAAAAAACTATTAAGTGCGCTTTTCGGGGCAAGTCTTGCAGCGTTAGCGCTGTCGCCAACCGCATTTGCTGCAGATCAAAAATTGTCTGATTTCCATGCTGAGTCGGGTGGATGCGAAAGCTGTCATAAAGATGGTACACCTTCTGCGGATGGTGCCTTTGAATTTGCACAGTGCCAAAGTTGTCATGGTACCTATGCTGAAATGGACGCTGTGCATAAGCCACATGACGGTAATTTAGTCTGTGCAGATTGTCATGCGGTACATGATATGAATGTCGGTCAAAAACCTACCTGTGAAAGCTGCCATGATGATGGTCGTACCCCAGCAACTGTTCTGAAAAAATAATCTCAAAAATACGTTTAGAAAAGTTGGTATATACCTTCATGTCTAAATAAATAACGCCAGCGAATAGCTGGCGTTATTTTTTTCCGTTTACTAACCGATTACTCGTCTTTTGGCTGACCTTGGATGATCTTCTTGCCGGAGAACATGGCTGAAATAATCCCTGGTTGACGTTTTACTTCAGTATAAATCACCGTGAATACATGTAATAACATCAGCAGTAACAACACATAAACCGTATAGACGTGTACTTGACCTGCCAATCCTTTCATTGGTTTAAGTGCATCCGCTTTTTCTGCATTCACACCCGTTGCATCATAGGGTTTTAAGCTTGTTGGTTCGACATTGGTATCAGCAAGATAACTTTGTACAGCACTACCTAGCGGCGGATAATAAATATCTGTACCTGCACGCAAAAGTCCAGTGATCATTATGGTCACTAATAGCAACATGATGGCCAGCACGGCAAATTTACCTTTAGGGTTATGACCTAAATACTGCGGATTTTTCCCCGCGGCTAATTCAGTCTTATAAGCTATTAATTCGCTTTTGCTATTAGCATTAGGAAACATGTGGCTGAAACGCGCATATTTGTTACCGATAAAACCCCACACAAGGCGGACGATGAGGTTTATTGCGAACGCATATCCTATGCACACGTGTAAAGTTTTCAAGCCAATTTTACCTGTTAACTCAGATATGCCTAGCTCAGTGCGATACATCATGATGCCACCGACTAAGATGAGTGCGAGCACAAGAATGACATTAATCCAATGAAATAATCGCGTCGGTTTGTCCCACACAGGATAGGATTTTATTTCAAAAGCGGTGGGGTTACTGCTGGACATGGAATTTCCTTATTTTTTGTGTTGGTATGATCTTACGCTTTTATCCTAAAATTTCAGTAACTTTTTTCAGTTTCAATTAAGACTTCTGATTGATAGTGTAGTCAACGAAAGTGTTAGAAGTTTTTGATTTGCGTACGGTAAATATTTTTTACGTAAGTCTTTTTAATCTGTTTTATCTAATGCTAATATCGTGACCACGGTAGACTTGGAAGTCTATTGAACGGATGTTGAAGTCGTATTTGGAGGATCTTAGATCCTTAAAGTGAATAATCGTTAACCAGACAGGGAGTGAGCAGGATGTTCAAAATATTACATTGGATTGTAGTGTCACGATCGCAAGTATTGATGGAATTGCTCGCAGGACGTTGGCCGCAGGAGTTTCTCGTTAAGTTGACCCAAGTCAGCCCTGATGAGATGTGTGAGAAAATCAAAGATAATAATGCCTCCATGGTCGTGATCGATTTAGCGACTGTTGATCTTCAAAAAGCCCATCAATTTCAACGTTTACTTGCCCGTGAGCAACCGAGTGTGCGAGTTGTCTATTTGCAGTTCCCTAAACAAGTGGATGCACGTTTCTTAATGCAAGCTGCCACAACTGCAGGGGTGTTTTATCTCGATGCAGGTTTAACTGAGATAAGCCTCGGACTCTCGAATATTTTACGAGGTCATAGGGTCATTCCAATTCAGCTCATTAATGGGGTAAATGATGATTTTGGATTGTTCGAAGACACTGAACCGTTAACTATCCGTGAGCGTGAAGTATTACAAGCATTGTTGACGGGAAGTACTAATTTAGATATCGCTAATCAGTTATTTGTCAGTGAAAGCACGATAAAAACCCATTTGTACCGAGTATTCCGTAAAATTGGAGTGTCTAGCCGTGGTCAAGCGATTGCGTGGGCACAAACCTATTTGCACGATGTGGTGGTTTAAGTCGATATCAGTATTGATATACAAACGTATATACGTTTAAGTTAAGTCTTATCTCAGATAAAAGGGGCTAAAGCCCCTTTTATTATTTCTCAAAAGTAGTCTTAAGCCGAAAGCCTATTAACGTCCAAGCCAAGCCGCTATTTTGCTTTTGTCACGAATGGATAGGGCGACAGTATCCTTAGGCGCGGCAGTTATCATCAATTCACCCGTCATCAATTCATCCCGTCTAAACCAATGTAAATCCAACGATTCACCCAGCGGATACTGCTGTAGCTGCGCCTCAAATTGTCCTGTGACTTGTAGGTTATCCGCGGCAATTAACACATCACCTGCACTTAACCCTGCAAGGTGTGCAGGGCAGCCTTGGGTGACAGTCACGATTTTTAATCCAACAGGTGCTGCTTGGGTTTTCGCGCCGAATGCAATCTCATAACCTTTCGCTTGCCCGCCGCCCACATCTTGCGCACCTTGACTGGATCGAAGACTCAAGTTGACCCCAAATTCGGCGAGTAAAGCCGCTAACGGAATATCGTCCGTACTATCTAAGTAGGCAAACAGATCTTGGCAATCACGACCAAGGAGTCGTTCAACGATGGCTTGATGGCAAGTATCTGTGGTGCCTTTATCTTGCAGAGCATATTCCTGCCATAAAATCTGCATAACATGGTCGAGATTGTATTTGCCCTGGGTTTCGCTGCGCAGGGTTAAATCTAAGTACAGCGCAAACAGAGCCCCTTTAGTGTAATAACTGATGATGGCATTTTGTGCGTTTTCATCCTGCTTGTAGAACTTAGTCCAAGCATTAAAGCTTGAGTCCTTAACACTTTGTTTAAAGCGTCCCTGGCTGCGATAGACACGGGTGAAGGTCTCACTCAGCATATCTAAATAGCTTTGTTCATCTACCAGACCTGCACGATAGGTAAGAAAGTCATCGTAATAGGAGGTGATGCCTTCATAGGCCCATAATTGTGGCGTATAGGTTTCTGCATCAAGTTTATAGGGTAAAAAGCATTCAGGCTTAATGCGCTTAACGTTCCAGCTGTGGAAATACTCGTGGCTGCACAGGGATAAATAAGTGCGATAGTCGTTATTGATTGGCATATCGAGCGACAGTGGTAAGTCTTTGCGTGAACACATTAATGCAGTAGAAGCTCTGTGCTCTAAACCGCCAAAGCCATTGTCTAATACTGTGGTCATAAACAAATAACGCTTAAACGGTGCAGGTGTACCAAAGAAGTTAATCTGATACTCACAAATGGCCTTTAAATCTTGGCAGAGCCTTGGCATACAAGCACGGTGGCGACCATTGAGTACGATATCATGCCGCACGCCACAGGCATCAAAACTCCCTAAGGTGAATAAGCCCATTTCCACCGGATGATCGATGAGCTCGTCATAGCTTTTAGCTGAAAATTGGCCGAAGGCAAAATCGTCACCACTGGTGCGAGTCATGCTGGTAGCAAGGTGCCAGTCACTTAATGTTGGCTCTGTTGGTGGCTCTATAGAGACGGTATGTAAAGTGTCTTCAAAACCATGGGCAGATAAAAACACGCTACTGCCGTTAAAGAAGCCGTGGGTCATGTCCAAATGCGCGGTGCGCACCGACAGATCCCAAGCATACACTTGATAAGTCAGAATAATTTCGCTGCTATTATTGTCAACCGACCAAGTTTGCTTATCTAGTTGGGTGAGCTTAAGTGTTTGGCCTTGTGCATCTTGTGCCTTGAGTTCAATGATATTTTTGGCAAAGTCGCGCACCATGTAACTGCCTGGCAGCCAAGCGGGTAGGCTAAAGACCTGCACTGGCTTGGGTTGTGATAATGTCATAGTGACAGCGAATAAATGGGCTTTCGGATCGACGGGGATTATCTGGTAATGGATCATATTTATCCTGCAAAACCTGAGTGTTTTAATGGTGGCCATGCTGCCAAAAATGCCTGCAACTGGCAAATGAAAAGCAAAATATCTGCAGACACAAAGTATTGAATTGCTAGTATACTATGCCAACTAACCCAAGGAGGACGCCCCATGGCCGAAGAAACTATTTTCAGCAAAATTATTCGTCGCGAAATTCCCGCGGATATTCTGTATCAAGATGAACTTGTGACTGCCTTTAGAGACATTTCCCCTAAGGCGCCAACGCATATTTTGATTGTGCCGAATAATTTGATCCCAACGGCGAACGACATGAAAGCCTCTGATGAGCCGGTACTTGGCCGTATGATGACGGTTGCGGCTAAATTGGCGGCGGAAGCGGGTATCGCTAAAGATGGCTACCGACTGATCATGAACTGCAATCAACACGGTGGACAAGAAGTCTATCACATTCATTTCCACCTTGTGGGCGGGGAGCCTCTGGGGCCCATGTTGAGCCAAGACAAATGAAGGTCAATTCGGATTTTTTCCCGCTGACCCAAATGGCGCAGCGGTTTGTGGATCAACTAGCTCAGTGTCGCCGTCTCGGTTTAACCGTATTGGAGGCGAGTGAGCACCATGTGTTGATTGAGTTGCCCTACAGCACTGAATTAATTGGGTATCCCGATACCGGTGTTATCCATGGTGGGGTGATCACTACTTTAATGGATACCGCGTGTGGCAGTGCAGTCGTGAGCGCAATTTTCCATAAATTCAAATTATTAGAAATATCACCTACGCTCGATTTACGGGTGGACTACATGAAGCCCGCTAAGCCCCATAAGCCAGTGTTTGGATTTGCGGAATGCTACAAGTTGTCTTCTAATATTGCCTTTACCCGTGCAATTGCTTATCAAGACAGTATTGACGATCCCATCGCCCATGCCGTCGGCTCTTTTATGCGGATAAGTCCTGAAATGGTCGGTGATGCCTTTAGGCAAGCGTTAATGGGTGAAGCCGTGCCTGCGATAGGAGAGAGTGATGAGCGCAAATAATTCGATACTAGATGCAGCCAGTACAACTCAAAACGCACAGGTTAAAGCGCCTATTGATGTGCAAGGGATAGTTAAACGCGCCACTGAACTTAATGATTTTGGCCATTTACTTGAGCACGTTCCCTATGCCAAATTTATTGGCATGAAGGTGGAGCGTTTTGGTGATGAACTGATTTTTAAATTGCCCGCTAAAGACGACAATATCGGTAATCCTGTGTTGCCCGCTATTCATGGCGGCGTGATTGCGGGCTTTATGGAAATGTCAGCGATAGTGCAGTTAATGGTATTTATGCAAACGGCAAAGGTGCCTAAAGTCGTTGATTTTTCAATCGACTATTTACGTGCAGGTCTGCACAAGGATAGTTTTGCTGAGTGTCGTATTACCCGTCAGGGTCGACGAGTCGCCAACGTGAATATTGATTGTTGGCAAACCAATCGTAAGCAGCTTATTGCTACGGCACGGGCACATTTTTTGATTGATTAATCTGATTAAGTTTAGATTGATGAAGCATGACTGATTCACTATTTTAGATTGAGAATGCTTTATTTAGCCTATGTTATTAAGCATGAGTTCAGCACTGTTCGATTAGTTTGTCGTTTAATGGGAAATGATGCGCTAGCTGCGTATTTTGTGGCGTGACTAGGAGAAATATATGAAACAAGTTTATACAGGGTTATTACTGGCCGCAGCGCTTACCTTAGGTGCTTGTGCCTCACATACCGCAGGGATTTCAGTGAGTTCACTGGGTGAAACCCGCGTCGATAATTCCAGCTTTGCTCGAGATATTGCGGTACAGAGTGTGGATGCACGCCGAGTCGGTGATTTAGTGCAGGGTACAGCGTTGATTGTTAGTAAATCCTCGTCCGATATGCGTGTGCAATATAAATTCACTTGGTACGATGCCAGCGGCTTTACTATCGAAGATGAAGCGACCAGCTGGAAATCGGTGAAATTACACGGTAAACAGCAATTGCAAGTCGGCGCTGTTGCACCTAATGCCCAAGTGGTTAAATTTGATGTATACGTGCGTGAAACCTTTTCAAACTAAGCTTGAGTTTGCTTCTGTTTAGTTTATTCCGTGTTTAATTGATTTTTTGATATTAAACCCGTTCTAAAATGGCTTACTTCTTTTAAGGAGTAAGCCTTTTTATTCGTTTTACATCAACTTTCAATGACCTTAAGGTCACTCAAATGTTATTAGCTTTCGTCTTTTTGACATTGAAAGTTGCGATAAATTACCCATTTTTAAGCAAAAAGGTTTACGGCAAGGTGAAATCCGGACTTTAGTCCTAAATACATTCAGTGATTGAGCACTACTATCAGCATATTACCACATGAGGATAGAAAGATGACTGCTCATATTAATGCTCAACCTACTGATTTTGCTGAAACTGTTATTATGCCGGGTGATCCACTCCGTGCTAAATATATCGCTGAAACCTATCTTACCGATGCCGTAGAAGTCACGAATGTTCGCAATATGCTTGGTTACACGGGCTTTTACCAAGGACAGCGCATTTCCGTTATGGGTCATGGTATGGGTATTTCATCTATGGTGCTCTATGGCCATGAGCTGATTAATTATTTTGGCGTGAAACGCATTATTCGTATTGGCAGTTTAGGTGCAACACAAAAACATGTACAAATGCGAGATGTCATTTTAGCCCAAGCCGCAGGCACGGATTCACCTACTAACGCTAAGCGTAGTAGTGGCTACCAAATGGCAACTTCTGCGACCTTTTCTTTATTGCATAAAGCCTATACAACAGCGAATGAGAAAGGCATTAGTGTAAAAGTTGGCAATATCTTTAGTGGTGATCTTTATTACGATCCCGATGAAGATATGATCCCCGCACTTGAACGTTTTGGGGTATTAGGTATTGATATGGAAGTGGCGGGGCTTTATGGATTGTCACACCAACAAGGTATCGAATCATTAGCCATTTTAACGGTATCGGATCATTGTTTAACCGGTGAAGAAACTACGGCCGAAGAACGCCAACTCTCTTTTAATAATATGATCGAGCTCGCGTTAGAAACCGCCCTCAATTAGGTTTAAAGCCATCCTTTGAACCCTTAGCATTTCACTTATGGAATGACATAATGAATAATAAAATTACTTTAACAGCCATCAGTTTTCTCGCCAATTTTATTATGGCGGGCTTTGCGACCCAATTTGGGATGTTGATTGAACCCATAGCTGAGAAATTTGCCGCTAATGTTAACGAAGTTGCATCAATTTTTTCATTGCTTAATGGCGGTGCACTCGCGGGAACGATTGCAGCATTTTTTTTTATTGAAAAAATGGGTATCAAAAGAATGACCTTGATAAGTTACAGTCTGGTTGCTCTTTCTGCTCTGGCTTTACATCTAACCAGTTCTCTACAAGCTGTGATGGTAGCAATGACCTTAATTGGTTTTTGTGGCGGTATCGGTCTATGTATTGCTGGTACGATTGTGGTGTCTGTGTGGCAAGAGAAATTACAAAGCACAATGTTAGTGGTGCAAGATGCAACGTTTAATATTGCAGGCGTTATTTTTCCATTAATAACGACTTATGCATTAACAAGTTCATTATCATGGAGTTATAGCTATTTAGCCGTAGGTTTAGTGGCGTTCGGTACAGTCATTATTACCTTGTTCACTCATTTCTCTATTTGTGAGCAATCTTCTACAACACAAGAGAAACAACAGTCTGAATGGAATCTCGGCATTATTAGTGGAGGTATTGGTTTATTTTTAGGAATGCTGGCTTTATATACTTTTTTAACTTGGGCACCTTTATTTGTAAAACAAAAATTTGATATTCCGTTTGAAGATGCAGGTAATATTATTACCCAGTATTGGTCCGCTGCGCTAATTGGTGCGTTAATTTCGACTGTGATTGTGACTCGTGTAAAAATTCACCATTTCTTAGTCGGTATTATTGCTTTAGCTATGGTGATCACCGCTGCCATTGTCAGTACCAATAATCTTAATTGGATAGCTTATTTAACCTATGGCTATGGTTTTGTGTGTGCCGCGCTTTATAATGCATTTATTGCTTATGGCGTGTCTTTTGTAAAAAAAGCTAGCAGCAAAAATGTGTCATATATTCTTATTAGCGGAAGTGCAGGGGCGATGTTTAGCCCAGCCATCAGTTCTTTCTTTGAACGTATTATCGGATTACAAACAGTGATGTATGTGATACCTCTGCTTTACGCAGCGATATTTATGCTATTGATCGTTTCAAGTCGGATGAAATCGGCTATGGAACAACACTCGCCATCGGTAAGTTAATTTACCTGTGCATCCATCCCACACTCGGTTGTTAAATTAAGTCGAGTGTGGGTTATGTTGAAAGCGGTTATATACCTGCTTCAACAAATTTCTTGAGTGCGTTGAGATCACAAATCCGAATGCCATCTTTTTTCCGCTCAATTAAGCCTCGTTCCTCAAGATTTTGTAGTGCCCGACGGTAGACTCGGTCGGTAGTACCAAATCGTTCAGCCTCTAAATAGCGTTTACTAAAGCCATCTACGGGCAAGTCATTTAAGTATTCATGGTAAATATCAAATGCCACGTTATAACTGATGGGATAGAGCAGTCGCCGAGTAAAAATATCCACTGTGTCTTGGTAGTCAATCGCAATTGCACTAGCGAAAAATAGCGCGAGTTGAGGGTGTTGACCGAGGCAATGTTGCAGTTTTTCAGCGCTAATCAACATGATTTCTAAGGGTTCACTGGCAATAATGTCTAGTTGACAGTGGTACTGGGTGAAGAACTCCATTTCGCCAAACAGCTGTGAATCACAATCAATAGTACCTAATTGAAAACACCGACCATTTCTCGCGGTATGGCCGAGTGATACGCGACCTTGCTTCACCAATACAAGTGATGCCATCGCTTCCCCCTGCGTCATGAGGTGAGCGCCTTTTTTGAGCATTTTTATTTCGCTGATGCAGCTAAGTACAACCGCTTCAATAAGTGGATAGTCTTGCTCCCATCGCTGGCTATAACGTCCTTTCGATAAAGGTTTTAGCTGCATCGACTATGATCCTCTTACTGTGTTCGAAATTGCGACCTTCTATAGCATTATCATGATAGGCGGTCAAATGGACGAAAGGATTTAGGCGGCTACTAAAGACATTTTCATCATACGAACTGAAGGGCAGTGGTTTTCGCGACATTTAATTGAATCGCAGAGATAAGAGTGCCCACTTTTTATTTCCGTCATGTATACTAGGCGCCGCCAAGGGGTGTTTGTTGTGCATTAATGTTACTCTGATTTTAACGTTAACGGCTGCAAACTGAGATGTCATCTGACGAACCCTTAGAACCTGATCCGGCTAATACCGGCGTAGGAATGGGCCAATAAACAGCACACTTCTGAATCGCTTATTCGTTGCCGGATCTCAAACATTATATTTGAGGTCCTATGTCAAACCGTAAAACGTCAAACCATCAATCCCCATTTTCAACCGTATCGCCAAGCTTATTTTTAGCCCGAGCGCCGCTGGCATTAGCCATCGCCGCAGCGCTGAGCACCCCTGTTTTTGCACAAACCGACGCGATCGATAAACCCGATCCCAGCACTGAGATGGAAGTCATGGTGGTGACGGCGGATTTTCGCAGCTCAAGTTTAGAAAAAATGCCTTCAAGCATTACCGTTATCGACAGTCAAAAAATTCAGGATGAAAGTGCGCAACACTTTGAAGATCTGCTTAATTCTATCGCCAATTTTAACTGGTCAGGTGGAAGCTCTCGGCCGAAATATTTTCAAATTCGCGGTGTAGGGGAACAGGAACAATACCAAGGCGCACCTAATTCTTCCGTGGGTTACATCATAGATGATATCGATTTATCCGGTATTGGTATGGTGTCGAGCATGTACGATTTACAGCAGGTCGAAGTGCTTCGTGGACCGCAGGGGACGCGTTACGGCGCGAATGCCTTAGCGGGATTGATTTATCTGAAGAGTAACGATCCAACTGATGTGTTTGAGCATGGCGGCGAAGTGTCGTTAGGCGATGATGATTTACGCACATTTAGTGGTTTCAGTTCTGGCCCATTAACGGATTCTGGCAAGCTGCTTTATCGTGTGTCAATGCAGCAACATCAGCAAAATGGTTACCACGATAACCTGTATTTAGGCCGTGATGATACCAATGGTCGCGATGAATTCAGCGGCCGCGCTAAGCTGCGCTGGTATGCGACAGATGATTTGCAGTTTGATTTAACTGTGCTGCATGCCGATTTTGATAATGGCTATGATGTGTGGAGTTTAACCAATTCACCAACCCAGACAACATCGGATCAACCGGGTGTTGATAGCCAACGCACCACAGGCGCGGGTTTTAAAGCGACCTATTCTGGCGCAGAAAACTTCGAATTAACTTCGTTAACCTCTTTTGCCAATACCGATCACCATTACAGTTACGATGGCGATTGGGCTAACTCAGAATATTGGGCCTCTAAGCAATGTAATGATGACAATGGCAATCTGGCGCCGTGCCAATACGATTATTTTTGGGATAAAACGGGTCAGCGTAAAACCGTGTCGCAGGAGTTTCGCCTAAGTTCTACCGAGCAGGGCCGTATTTTTGCAGAGAGTACTGATTGGTTGCTTGGTGTGTATGCCATGAATCTGAAAGAAGATAACCAATTGTATTCTGAATACAATGCTTGGCCGGATGAAGTCTTAGACTCAGAGTATGAAGCGACAAACTATGCACTGTTTGGCCAGCTTGATACGGATTTGGGCTCAAATTATGCTTTATCTGTGGGTCTACGTTTAGAGCGTCGCAACAGTCATTACTCTGATACGAATAACGATAATTTCGACCCGAGCGAAACCATGTGGGGCGGTCATATTGCTGTGAGTAAAGTGCTGAACGACTCACACGATGCTTATATCCGAGTCGCACGCGGTTACAAGGCGGGCGGTTTCAACATGACTTTGCCCGTCGAATTGAACGATAAAAAAGAGTTTAGTACTGAGACGCTCTATAACTATGAAATCGGCCTTAAATCCCATTGGTTAGCTGGACTTATCGATACTAATTTGGCGCTGTTCTATATGGACAGACAAGATCAACAGGTGGCTGCATCACAGCAAGATCCCGATAAACCACAGCGTTTTATCTTGTTCACTGAAAATGCAGGCAGTTCGAATAACTATGGCGCTGAGTTAGATGCAACCTGGTATGCCACGGATAATCTGCAAGTTTACTCAAGCTTAGGTTGGTTAGAAACGGCCTACGGTGACTACCAGTATCAGGATAAATATGGTACTGAGGTGGATTTAACTGGCCGCGATCTGGCCCATTCTCCACATCTTACCTACAGCCTTGGCGGGACTTATCGTGCTAATTCGGGTTGGTTTGCTAACCTGAATCTTAGCGGTAAGAGTGAATTCTATTATTCAGACAGCAATGAATCCCGCTCTGAACCCTACACTATCGTCAATGCCCGCGTGGGTTATGAGGCGAGCGCCTGGTCGGCATATTTATGGGGACGCAATCTGTTTAATGAAGAATACGGTGTGCGTGGCTTCTATTTTGGCAATGAGCCAGATAACGGTTGGGCGGAAAAGCAATATATTCGTTACGGCGATCCGCGTCAGATTGGCGTAACCTTTAACGTTAAGTTTATGTAATAGCTCATTTTAAAGTGAGCATAATCATTTAAGTGTTTACTGAACTGTAGCCCAGTATTTGGGCTACAGCCTTACTTCAGAATATCAAGGAATTAAAATGAAACTGACCGCAGAAATTAGCATGTATCCCTTTAATGAAAATTACCTCGATCCTATCAAGTGGTTTATTGGCCGCGTGGATAGTTATCCCAATATCGAGCGCGTGACTAATGCGATGGCAACTCAAGTGTGCGGCGATTATTTAGATGTGATGACTATGCTAGCGACCGAGATGCAAGCGGCCCATGAGAAATGGGGCAAGGCAGTATTTGTGTGTAAGTTTATCGGTGGTGAGCTGAATTTAGCCCACAGCGAATAATGATTGACCGCCATGTAAGCGACAAATAGGCAATGAGAACAACACTATGACAGATTTATGGTTAACCTTGGTCGAGAGCGTTAATACGGCCTTTGGTGAAGTCCATGTGATGACCGTATGGGAAGCCCTCGCGGTATTGCTGGCGATGGCATATTTACTGCTGGCGATGAAGGCCAGTGTGTGGTGCTGGGCGGCGGCCTTTGCCAGTACCGCCATTTACACTGTGTTGTTTTGGAAGGTGTCGCTACTGATGGAGTCTGTGCTTAACGTCTATTACATGGCGATGGCGCTCTATGGATATTGGCTCTGGACCCAAGGTGGTGATAAGCATCAAGGCGTAAAAGTGACCACTTGGCCATTGAAAACCCATTTAAAGTTGATCGCAGCGACGGGCGTGATTTCGCTTTTGGTTGGTCACGGTATGGCGACGTATACCCAAGCCGCATTCCCGTATCTAGATGCGGCGACAACCTGTTTCGCCGTGATGACGACTTATTTAGTGGCAAAAAAGGTACTTGAGAATTGGCTTTATTGGGTGGTTATCGACATAGTGTCGATTTATCTTTACCTCAGCAAAGGCTTGATGCTGACATCCTTGTTATTCGTGCTTTATGTGGGTCTGGCGGTCGTGGGGTATTTCCTGTGGCGAACCGCGTTAGCCGACGCCCGTGAAGCTAATACCTTGAAGTTACTCAGTTAATGCTCGATATAAACGCCTCGATGCAGCGCTCAGTGGGCGAGCCATTCAAAGCACTTTACTCCATACTCAAAAGTGCTGGGCTAGTTAACGTGTTAAGTATTCATGAGCTTGCGGGCGGCTTAAGTAATCACAACTATAAAATCACTACGCCCACAGGCAGTTATGTACTGCGGGTGAATGCGGGTGCGGCGGACAGTTTTTGCAACCGCCAGCAGGAGCGTTTTTACTGGCAGCAATTGGCTCAAGCTAAACTTGCTCCTGAACTGTTGTGGGTGAGCGAAGATGAGCGTTATTACCTCAGTGATTTTATTGAAAGTGATTATATTGAAAGTGACGATATTGAAAACGAAGGCTTAATCCACTGGCCAGCGTTAGAGCGCCAAACGAGTGCAGCTGATTTTGTGCTGGGGCAATCGACGTTTAACTATTCACAGTTTCCGGCAGCAGAACAAGAAACGCACCCTAACCAAGCCCATTGTTTGCTATTGGCGTTATTGCTGCAATTACGCGATCTGCCTACAGGGCCTTATGCTATTAGTATCACTGAGCAGTGGCAGGAATATCACCAGCAAATGCTTGCCTATCAGGCTTCTGCAACATTTAGTGAGCCAGTATTAAGGCGAGCTGTGCTATTGAAGCAGGGTAGTGATATTGGTTATAGCAATACTCACGATTGGAATGAGCGGGTGGCTAAGCTGCTTGCAATTCAAATCGAAATCAAACATTGGTGTGATGAGTTAGCAGCCTGCATAATCAAACCGCAGTTTTGCCATCGCGATCTTAATCCCCATAATTTGTTACTCAAAAGTAACCGCTTGTGTTGTATCGATTTTGAATATGCGACGGCG
The DNA here is from genome assembly GCF_025654335.1 of Shewanella sp. SM21. Classification (NCBI taxonomy): domain Bacteria; kingdom Pseudomonadati; phylum Pseudomonadota; class Gammaproteobacteria; order Alteromonadales; family Shewanellaceae; genus Shewanella; species Shewanella sp. SM21. Next base: position 51,172 of record NZ_JAKKRL010000007.1, on the reverse strand, counting down.
TCGCATCCACTGTGTGAGTTAGCTGTAGTGTTAGCGACCCATGCGTTAACGCCCTATCAGCAAAGTGTGTTGGTGAAACAGTATCTGAGTGGACATCCTTATGTTACTGCACAAGCCGTAACGGCAGTGCCTGCTGCTATTGACATGTATTGGGTATTTGCTTGTTACTGGGCATTATTGATGGCAGCGCAAACAGAACCCAGTCGTAGCGCCGACTACCTTGCTTGGTTTGATTGCTTCTGGCCGCTGATCACCCCCAAATAGTCATTATTGCGTGTGCTTAGTTTCCATCTGATGATAATGGTTCATTCCCTTATGGCATTGACCGCGCGATTGGTGGGACATGCGGGTAGAACATACTGAAAACCTTTATTAGACAAACTTATTTGATATAAAAAGCAACTTTATATGGTCTCAAGCGTCTTATTAGCAACAATTCTAGGATGGATTATTCAGTATGAAAAAAGGCGTGATGCTACTTGTGTGTCTCTTAGGCTTAAGCGCCTGCTCCACTAAATTCAGTTACCATTTCCTCGACTGGGCCATCGGCTGGGAGCAAGAGGATTATGTTACCTTAGATAAATCTCAGCAAAAGGCATTCGATGCCCTCATTGAAAAATTTGTCATTTGGCACCAATCCAAAGAGTTAGCTCATTATGTGGTGCAATTGACCGAAGTCGAAAGCCTCATAAAAACCAATACGTTAACGCCAGTGCTATGGGCAGATCATGTGAATATTGCTAAGCGGCATTGGTTTCGATTGTTTGAGTTCGCCTTGCCCGAGCTTCTACCTATCATAATGTCTTTGTCCGATGAACAGGTGAAGCAGATCCTCACAAAATTACGGGAGGAAGAGCAGGAGCTCGTTAAAGAATTTGCGGGTAAAACCTCTGAACAGTTACAAAAAGATGCCGATGAAAACCTTCAAACCCAATTTGATGATTGGCTTGGAAGTGTAACTGCGGAGCAAAAAGTGCTTATTCACCAATATAATCAACAGCGTTTATCTACCTTAGATATGTGGCTTGAGTACAGACACGAATGGTTACGCCAGTTTGAGGTTGCACTGGGTCAGCGCGCCGATAAAGCATTATTAACCGAGCGTTTGACCTTGCTGATGACGCAGCCCGATGAGCTTAAGTCAGAGCAACATAAAGTGTTTTTACGTAAAAATACTGAGGCATTTGGGACTTTGTTGTTGGCGATGAATGCGAGCTTATCGGAGCAGCAGTCTAAGCATTTTTATAAAAAGTTAGGTGGGCTCATTCAAGATCTCAAGGAACTGAATCAGGAAGCGATTGAAAAAGAAGCCTAGGTCATGAAAGATTTATTGCCTTGCTAGGGTCTATTTCTGCAAGCCAATAAATCAGCCTACTAACGACTAAATAGAGACCTTATGCCACTCGTATCCCTTTACCAGAAACTACTCAATATGAGCCGCTATTTCGAAGGGTTAGCGCCATTAGCCCTTAGGATTTACCTTGCACCTGTGTTAATGCAAGCAGGCTATAACAAGCTCGCTCACTTTGAAGATACGGTTGCTTGGTTTGCCAATCCCGATTGGGGCTTAGGTCTGCCAATGCCGGCGTTAATGGCAGGACTGGCGGCGGGAACTGAGTTCTTTGGCGCTATCTTGTTACTGCTTGGGCTCGCGACGCGACTGATTTCTATCCCTTTAATGGTCACTATGTTGGTCGCCGCATTGACTGTGCATTGGCCAAATGGTTGGTTAGCGATTGCCGATGGTAGCTCTTTGCTAGCCAACGACAGAGTGCTTGAGGCTGGGGATAAACTGGCGAAAGCCAAAGAAATATTGCAGGAGCACGGTAACTATGACTGGCTGACTAGCTCAGGTAACTTAGCTGTGCTTAATAATGGGATTGAGTTTGCGATCACCTATTTTATTATGTTGCTGGCGCTTTTTACCTTAGGCGGTGGTCGTTACACTAGCCTAGATTATTTCATCGCTAAGCGTTGTGGGATTAAGTAAGTCTTTCTCAAGCGGGCCCAATTGTTAACTGCATCGGATTTTCAAGCGCATTTAATTTTGAAGCCCACTCGATTGTTAAGTGCACTCAACAAGTTAAATCCCACTCAAGCGGTGGGATTTTTTTATGCCTCTTTGTCAGCAATTTGCTATGCTTGAGCGCAATTTATATCGAACTAGGATAAGAACTTGGACGCTATTGAACTTTTACTCACTCGCCAATCAACCCCACGATTAACTGCTCCTGCTCCAGATGCGAGTCAATTAAAAATCATCTTAGATGCTGCCATTCGTGTGCCAGATCATGGCGCCTTAGCGCCATGGGAATTTATTATTGCCGCAGGACAAGGGTTAGAGACCTTGGCAGATATCTTTGTTGAGGCAGCGAAAGCGAGCGACGCCGATGAGGATTTTGTCAATAAAGCTAAGGGCATGCCAATGCGTGCGCCTATGGTGATTACTGTCGTGGCGAAAACGCAGCAACATTCCAAAGTCCCCGTACTTGAACAGCTCATTGCAGCGGGTTGCGCGACCATGGCGATGCAGCAGGCTGCCTTCGCCTTAGGTTTAGGTGCCGTGTGGCGTACAGGGGATTTTGCCTTTGATGCGAATGTGAATGTTGCTTTAGGTCTTGAGCCACACGATCAAATCGTCGGTTTTTTGTATGTGGGTACGCCAGCGGTTACTGCTCCTAAGAAACCGCAAAAGGACGGCAGTCAGTACGTCCGTTATTTATAAATCCGCCCTCTTTTTTAGTGGAGAAATTCTATGCAAGTTGCGCGTACTCCTAGACTCATCCTGCGGCAGTTAACCCCAGCCGACGCTTCTTTTATGTTAGTCTTGCTCAACAGCCAAGGCTTTATAGAGAATATCGGGGATAGAGGAGTACGCACACTTGTGCAGGCTAAGGATTATATCGTCAATGGACCGATGAAAAGTTATGCCGAGTGCGGTTTTGGTTTTTATGCTGTAGTGCTCGCCGAGAATGGATTCACCATTGGCATCTGCGGTTTAATCAAACGGCCGACACTGGACAATGTCGATATAGGCTATGCTTTTTTGCCGCAATATTGGGGCAAGGGCTATGCATTCGAAGCGGCTAAAGCCGCTTTTGACTTAGGTAAAAGTTTAGGTATTGAGCGTATTGTCGCGATTGTTAGCAGTCATAATAGTGCTTCAAAAGCTTTGCTGAACAAACTTGGATTACACTTTGAGCGTTGTTTGCAGCTTAGTGATCATGATGCGCCTGTTGAACTGTTTGGTTAACGTTAACGTGTTGTTTATATAGGTTTTTATTTTATTGTAATTCCGTCTTCTTTATTCTAGAATTTCGCAAAATTTATCGTTGAGATATGGCAATCATATCTCTTATCGACGCCCCTCGAAAATCAGGCTCACTTAATCCCTCCTTGAGCCCTTGAGTACAGCAAAAGCGTAGCCCTTTTTTGGATGTAGCATAATGGTTTCGCAATTAAGTGAAGCAATGCTGGACGTGATCGCTGATGCCTTGGTAGACAAAGGCTATATCTTTTTATCTGACTTAGTTCCTTCCTGTATTAGCCAAGTACTATTGGAAAAAATTCAATCAACTGAAATATATGAATTAAAAGCTGCCTCTATCGGTCGAGGTTCTGAACAGCACTTAAATCCAGACATTCGCCGTGACAGAATACAGTGGCTAGAAGAGCAAAATGAGCCCGATGCCCAGTATCTTGAGTTGATGACACAACTCAAAAATGGCTTGAATCGTCGCTTGTTTATGGGCTTATTCGATTATGAAAGCCACTATGCGGTATATCAGCCTGGGGCCTTTTATAAAAAACATGTTGATGCACTTAAGGGCAGCCAAAATCGTATTTTAACCACAGTGTTTTTCTTAAATCCTGACTGGAAAGCGGCAGATTGTGGCGAGTTGATTATCTATGATGAAGCCGATATTGAGATTGAGCGCATCGCGCCTAAAATGGGCCATTTTGTGATTTTCCTCAGTGAGCGTTTTCCCCATGAAGTGACCAAAACCTTGGCCCAGCGTAATAGCATTGCGGGCTGGTTTAGGGTCAGTAACAGCGTGCATGGCTTTTAACTTTAGCTTTTAACTTCACCTGATAACAAACGCCTAAATACTGCCCACAGGTTTAGGTGTTTTTGCTCTTGATTGTCGCTTTTGGTCATAGTCATCATCAATCACTTATCGCGACTGCGCAATGTCATTGGCTATTTCTCGGATATTGATTGGCCATCACGGCGTGTTCTTCCGCAGCAGTATTTATTCCAACCTGTTTTAACTACCTTCTACTCATTTTTTCAATTTTTTTTACACTCTTAAGCTTTAGGTTATCTAAGCCGCCGAAAATGGAATGAATTTGTCCAATCATGCTGAAAATAGGGTGTTTTTTTATTCTCGTTTAATGTTAGGCTAGATAAAAACGTGCGCTACAACACACTTTTCTATCATCTAACGGAGGCGATACTGTGGGCTGTGAAGATAACTTAGGTTGTTTAAGTGGTGAGCATATTGTACTTGAGCCCTTATCTTTGTCCCATGTGGCGGCATTGAGTTTAGCCGTGACAGATGGTCAACTTTGGCGTTTATGGTTTACCAGTGTCCCTGAGCCAACTGAGATGAAGCTCTATGTGGCTAAAGCACTCGAAGAAAAAGCGCGAGGCCAGAGTTTTCCCTTTGCGGTGCGGGATAGAGTGTCAGGGGAAATCGTCGGATGCACGCGAATTTGCAACTGGGAGTCTGATAATCGCCGTCTTGAGATTGGATACACTTGGTATGCTAAACGTGCCCAGCGCACTGGGATTAATACTGAAGCTAAACTGCTGTTATTGACCTTTGCTTTTGAAACCTTAGACGCCATTGCCGTTGAGTTCCGTACTCACTGGCATAATCAAGCTTCGAGACAAGCCATTGCAAGACTGGGCGCTAAGCAAGATGGTGTATTGCGAAATCATAAGATTCTTAAGGACGGTACGATCCGCGATACCGTGGTGTATTCCATTATTGATACCGAGTGGCCAACGGTGAAAAACAGTCTGCAATTTCGATTGCGACAACGACCGTCAACACTCTAATGATAAATAGGAAAAGCCCATGGCAAGCATCATAACTCGAGTAGATGTGACTCATGTCCATGAGGTTGCAGTGTTATTCAATGAGTACCGACAGTTTTATGGGCGTAGGGATGATCTCGCGGCTGCGGAGCAGTTTATTTATTCAAGAGTGTCAGATGGCTCATCGGTGATATTTATAGCTAAAGATAATCAAGGGCTTGGATTAGGTTTTATTCAAATGTATCCCAGTTTTTCATCGTTACGTTTGGCCCCTATGTTGATCCTCAATGATGTGTATGTGACTCAACATGCCCGATGTGTCGGTATTGGGCGGGCATTAGTGCTACAGGCCGCCAGTTATGCCAAAGCGCATAATATGAGTTATTTGATGTTAGAAACACAGCAAAAAAACCAGCGCGCGCAGGGCTTGTATGAAGGTTTAGGCTTTGTGCGTAACCAAGATTTTTATATCTACGAACTTGAGCTCCACCGAGGGCTTGAGTAGGTTTATTTATGGCGATTAAAAGGAAAAGTAACATGTTAACTCAGGTAAAAACGTTAGTATTAGGTGGTTTAGTCTTAAGTGCCAGTACTGCAGTTTGGGCTGATGAAGCAGAAAAAGCGTTTAGTAAAGAAGCCATTGAATGTGCCGCTTACTATCAAATTAGCTCAGAAGCCATTGGGGCGATGAATGCACCACAAATGCAGGCCGTGGGCGAGCGTTTAAAAAGTTCTAAAATTGAGTCTGAGAATTTAGCTAAGAAATACAGCTCTGAAGCAGAGGTCACTCAAGCGGTTGCCGATGCTAAAGCCCGTCAAATCGAAAGCTTAGGTGGGTCAAGCAACTTAGGTGCGTTAATGGGTAAATATAAAGAAGAATGTAAAAACCTGTTAGCCGATCCACAAAAGCGTTTAAATTATTGGACTATGGCGACGATGTAATCGTAGGTTTTAGTCAGGGTAATCGTTTACGGATTGTGAAGAGAAGGAGCCTGATGGCTCCTTTTTTGCTTTAAAGTACAAGCACTAAGGAGCTGATGGGGTCATTCATATTGAGTCGGTTTTCCCATAGATTTTAGCCCCGTTTGGTTTAGGGGCTGAGAACCAAGTTGCTTATTTTCGCTTGGCTGAAACTCAATCGCAGTTTTTAGGGTCCTAGTTACATGGCCAAGTATTTAAGCCTTGGGTTTAAATTCTCCCCAGTTTTAAATTCTTAATTCAGTTTACGATATTCAAAGATAATCACATATGAGTACTAAATGGGAGCACTATGGTATTAACAATAATGGCAGCGACTGTTTTGAGTGCTGGAGTCTGTGGCTACCATTTAATCTATGGTAAGCGGGTTTTATTGGCGCCGCTCTTGAAGGCAAATGTGTCACAGCAAAGCAAGCAAATGCTACTGTGCTTATTTCACTGCCAATCGGTATTTTTTGTGGTTTCAACGGCTGCACTTTTAGCCTGTGCACTAAAGGTGATCCCTGGGATGTATGCCTTTAGCCTGTTGTTATTCCTTGGGATGAACTATGGGATCTTTGCGATTTGGCAGTTTTACATTGCCACTCTGAGTCCACCAAATAGTGGCCAGATGATCATAGTTCAAGCGCTGATTTTCTTACTCATTGGTATTTTGGCTATGCTAGGGCCACTCTTGTCTGCCGCGTAAATTGCTCATGAGAACTTGATAAATCATCGCGATTGAAGCGTAAGAGTTTGAAAAAATAAACAGCGAATTATGGGGTTAATTGAATACCGTATTGGGCGGCGAGTTCAGCGAGTTTACCATTATTGATGAGCAGTTCAATCCAGTGTGAGAGCCTTTTGCTATCGAGCTGTGAACTGGGGTTGAGTAAAATACCATTGGCGTATTTTTGGTCCCATTCATCTGATATTAAAAGTAATTTCCTCTCGTCTGGATGAACCTTTAAATAATACTGTAAGTAAGAGTTAGTCACGGGTGCTATGTCGGCGCGTCCACGCAGAATGCTTTCGATAGAGGCGTTATTGTGACTGACGAACAAGGGACGAAAATGCTTTGCCAGCGTGTTCGCATCGGTTTCAAAGTGGGCAAACTGGTAGTGATATCCTTTGATGAACGCAATTGACTTGTTGGTTAAGTTTTTGAAATAGCTTTGGTTATGAGCTTTAGTTTTAAGTGCAATAAAGACTTCACCATCTATCATATGTAGTGGAATAAACTGAGTCGCTATTTTTTGCCATCCCCAAGCGGGATTCTCAAAGAGCATCATGTCGAAGCGACCTAAGGAATAGGCTTTATATCTGTGCTCAATACTGGTGACGGCAAATTTAAAGACCACTTCTTGTTGTACTTGATTTAATGCATTAATGATATCGAGTGTGAGACCTGTGTAACGGCCGTCTTGTTGTTGATGGACATAGGGAGCAAATTGATAACCACCGACATGAATTGTCGGAATTGACTCGGGAATCGCTGGCGACTGAACTTTATCTTGGGCGATAGCCGTGGTAAATGCGCTAATGCTTAAGGCTAAACAAAAGAGTAGACGACACAACTGGCTCAATATCATAGTCACCCCTTGTTATTTTTAGCATGAATGATTTTTTACAAGTATACACAATTTAATTTGTTCAATGCTGTCGATAAAGTGCGAATTTTAAATCTGTCATAGTAAGCTAGCGCAAACAGGATGAGGGAGATTTCACATTGAGCAAGATAAAATCTCAAGTGTGTGGTTGGGTTGAACAGGGACATATCACGCAAGAGCAGGCGAATAAGCTTTATCGACAGGTGACAGTCTTGCCGGATGGGTCGAGTTGGCGTCGCTTAATCGCTCATTTATTACTCTGGTTCGGTGCGTTAAGTTTTGCCTGTGGGGTGATTTTTTTCTTTGCCTATAATTGGCAATCTTTGGGGCGATTTGCCAAATTTGGACTGATTGAAGTGGCGATAATACTCGCTATCAGCGCATTTGCTTGGCTCTATTATCGTGCCAACATTTATTCCCCTGTTAGTTCTTATCGTAAAGATAGCACTTTTGGTGCGACGAGCGCCAATGGCGTGCTACTGGCCGCAAGTGTGTTAGTTGGTGGCTTATTAGCGTTAGTTGGGCAAACCTATCAAACGGGCGCCGACCCTTGGCAGTTATTCGCGCTATGGGCATTTGTTATCTTACCCTTTGCTTGGGTGGCGGGATTTGATGGTTTATGGCTGTTGCTGGTGGGACTGCTAAACCTTAGCATAGGGATATTTCTGGATTCCTTTTCCCATTTCTGGGGATTATTTTGGGGCGCTCAAGGACAATTGCTGATCTTTATCTGTTTGAATTTAGTTATCTATTATGCTTTTGTACTTTTAGACCACAAAGTCGCGGGGCGCTGGCATGCGCCAATCCTTGAATATGCCTGTTCATTGTTTGCTATGGGCTGTTTTACTTGGTTAATCACTTGGCTTATTTTCGACGATTTCCTTGAACGTGATACCTTCAGTACTGGGATCTTCTGTGGTTATTTTGCCCATCTGATATTCGGATTCGTTATTTTTCGTTATAGATTACCACGCATATATCCCTTGGCCTTGGGCGGTTTTAGCTTGATTGCCGTAGGCGCCGCGTTACTGATAAAGCTGATGTTTGAGGATAATGACCCCATAGGTGGATTTTTGTTTATTGGGCTTTATATCATTTTGGCAAGCACAGGTTTGAGTATTTGGTTGAGGGAGCTAAGCCGGAAACTTAAACCTCAGTTTGTAGGAATCGCCACCCAAGGGAGCGTGGGTGTGGGAGATGTTCATGAGCAACAATAATGGTTTACAGGATAGCGAAATGATCACTCGACCCTGCACTGATAGTGTTACGTCAATCGACGCTTCGAGTGAATTAAGTCTAATCAAACTCTGGCAAGCTTTGTATGCCGAAGGCAATGTTAGTGCAGCTCAAATGCCAGAAGACCATGATATCCCTTGGTATATTGCCACTATGCAGGCGTTTGCTGCTTGGATAGCGGCGTTGTTTTTATTGAGCTTTATGATGGCAGCGTTTGGTGCCATTTTTGAGCATGTTGAAGAAGATGTCATTTTATTTATCGGCTTAACCTATTTAGCCTTGGGGATTGGGCTGTATTTTTTACCGCGGCAACAGATTTTTATTGAACAATTTGCTTTTGCCGCCTGTTTGAGTGGTTTGATCAGTGTGGCATGGGGATTATTTGATTTAATTAACAATGATTTTAGCCTCACATGGTATCTCTGTATGGCGGGTATTACATTGTTATTGTGGGGCTTGATTGCCCATGGGCTAGCCCAGTTTGTATTCGCTTTTTGCTTAAGTTGGTGCGTGATTGGCCTGATGGCAAAATTTGAACTGCTCAATTTTAGCCCGAGCCTTTTTGCCGTAGTCATTAGTCTAGTGTTATTAAATATCAATCAGTTCGGGTGTCATTATCGCAGGGCTCGGATGCTCATCTATGGTTTTGCACTCGCGTTGCTTTCGTTGCAGTTGATGCACGCTTTTAGTATGGACAGTATTTTTGAAGCCTTATTTAGCCCTTGGCAGCAAAGCCTGTGGCTGACACTGACTCATCTGTTGATTATTTTCGCTATTTGCGGATTTTTATTGGTGACAATCTTGCGCGAGCGCCAGCAATCACTAAGCTCACCAGCGGCGCTAGGGTGTGTTATCGGTTTAGTCATCGTTAGCGGTTTATCCTTACCTATGCAGGGTTTATCAACGGCTATTCTATTGATCTTGCTTGGTCATTATTGCAACGAGTCTTGGTTGAAAGGTATGGGAATGGTGTCGGCGCTGTTATTTGTCAGCGGGTATTATTATTCCCTAGAGACGACTCTGTTACTTAAATCTGGTTATTTGATGGGCTTAGGCGCCTTGCTGTTGGTGGCAAGGTTAGTGATGTGGCGGTTATTTCCTGCCGATGAAAATGCCAAGGAGACTATGTGATGGGAAATGTGATGGGCAATGTGAAGGGAAAACTGTCGGCCCCACATAAATGGGCGCTGGGCATAGTACTGTTCACGACTGTTGCGATTCTCGCTGGCGTGAATTGGCGCATTTTCAAATTCGAACAACTGCTTAATCACGGCCAAGTGGTGCGTTTTGCATTAGCACCGGTCGATCCGCGCTCATTAATGCAGGGTGATTACATGGCGCTTGAATATGCCATTGCGCGCGATGTGCGTAGCGCCTTAGCGCCGCAACAAATGCAGGGCCAGTTATTACTGGCTGTTGATGGGCAAAAAGTGGCGCGTTTTGTAGACTTTTATACCGACCAAGCACTCGGTAAAGATCAATTACGAGTGCAGTTTCGTGTCCGTGGTAATCAAATTAAGCTCGCATCGAACAGTTTTTTCTTTGAAGAAGGACAAGCCGATCATTTTAGTGCAGCTAAATACGGTGAGTTTAGAGTGAATTTGCAAGGTGAGTTGCTGCTCGTCAGTTTACTCGATGAAAAGCTTCAGCCCTTATAACCCTGTGTCAGAATTGTCATCCATTGGTTCTGCTTACTTGATTAACCTCGATTTATCTCTGGCCGCACTGTGTAGTGCGGCCAACATCTCCCGTACTGCTTTCTTCCTAGTTCTGATCGCTAAATCGCACGAATAATATCCACCTTAAGTTGCAACTTTGATGCAACCAATTTGTAACCTTGGCCGCCTATAGTATCGTCAGTCTTCGAGGTGACATCACCTTGAAGCATCTAAGCGCATCAATTAAATACCAAATATTAAAACAATACATTTAGGGGTCTCAATGTTTAACACTAAAACTGTGCTGGCGTTAGCCATCAGCAGCGTTTGTGGGCTTGCCCATGGCGCGGATAATTTGATCATTTCTGAATATGTCGAAGGCAGCAGCAATAATAAAGCTATCGAACTGTATAACCCAACCGCGGGCGTTATTGATTTAAGCCAATACCAATTGCGCTTCTATTTTAATGGCAGCACAAACGTCGGCACGACCATTGCGCTCACTGGCTCATTAGCGGCGGGGGCGACTTATGTGGTTGCCGATAATGACTCTTCTGCCGATATCCTTGCGGTTACAAATCAACAAAGTACCGCCAGCTTCTTTAACGGCGACGATGCGATTGAACTGACCTATCAAAATCAAGTCATTGATAGTTTAGGCCAAGTCGGTGTTGATCCCGGTGCCGAGTGGGGCAGTGGTGATCTCTCCACTCAAGATAATACCCTGCGCCGTAATCCTGATCTGCTGATTGCCGATCCTATCAGTACCGATGCAGTAAGCTTTAGCACTTGGCTAGGTTTTGCGAAGGACGATGTTTCTGATCTTGGTAAGTTCAGTGCGGGTACGCCAACCGATCCAGTCGATCCTCCACCAAGCTCTTTAGTGTGCGGCGAAGAGGCCACAGCAATTCATGCGCTTCAAGGCGCGGGCGCTGCTAGCCCTCTCAATGGTCAAACTTTAGTGGTTGAGGCGGTTGTCGTCAGTAATCAAGAAGCAGGTCTTAAGGGCATTTTTGTACAAATGGCCGATAACGAAGCCGATAGCGATCCCCAAACCTCGGAAGGTGTGTTTGTATATACCGGCACTGCGCCCACAGCTTATGTGGCGGGCGATCGTATTCGTTTAAAAGCTAAAGTCACTGAATATCAAGGCTTAACTGAACTAACGACTTTATCAGAACACAAGTTGTGTGCTACAGGACAAACGTTACCAAAGGCCGCGCTAGTGGCCTTACCTGTTAACAGCAGTGATGATTTTGAGCCCTTTGAGGGCATGCGTGTTCGTTTTAGCCAAGATTTAGTGGTGAATGAAGTCTATAACCTCGGTCGTTATGGCGAGATTTCATTAGGCAGTCAGCGCCACTTTATTGGTACGCAGGTGGCTGCACCAGGCGCGGATGCGCTAGCGGTGAGTGCTGCCAACCAACGTGACAGTATTTTATTGGATGACGGTTTAACGGCGCAGAATCCTGATCCTGTGCAATTCCCCGCTCCTGGTTTGAGCGCATCAAACACAGTGCGTGTAGGCGATAAAGCCACATCGCTTACGGGTGTAATGCACTATGGCTTTAATCTGTATCGCATTATGCCAATCGAAACGGTGAACTTTGTGGCGGAAAACCCACGCCCAGTTGCGCCCACATTGGTTGAGGGGGGTAATCTAAAAGTCGCTAGCTTTAACGTGCTTAACTACTTCAATGGTGATGGCCAAGGTGCAGGTTTCCCAACCGCGCGTGGTGCCAATACCTTAAGCGAGTTTGAGCGTCAAAAGGCGAAGATTGTCAGCGCCATGGTGGGCATTAGTGCCGACGTATTCGGTTTGATGGAAATCGAGAACGATGGCTTTGGCGCCAATTCAGCCATTGCTGATTTAGTCGCAGGTTTGAATGCTGCTGTGGGTGAAGCGCGTTACGCTTATATCGCGCCAACAGGCATGAATGCGATTGGTACCGATGCCATCACAGTCGGCTTGATTTATCGCAGTGATAAAGTCACGCCGCAGGGTGCTGCGCGTATTTTATCCGGTGCGAATTCGCCATTAGATAGCGATCAACAGCCCCTGTTTGACGATAGCAAAAACCGTCCAATGCTGACGCAAGCCTTTAGCGTGAACGGCAGTGAAGAAGGCGTGGTTGTTGCGGTTAATCACCTTAAATCTAAGGGCAGTGAATGTGCGGGCGAACCTGATCTTAACGACGGTCAAGGCAACTGTAATATCACTCGTACCCGTGCGGCGACGGCTGCAGGTCAATGGATTAGCGAGCAATATCCAGATCAAGGCGTGCTGCTGATTGGTGATTTGAACGCCTATGCGAAGGAAGATCCATTAACGGCTTTAGGTAATGCAGGCTTTAGTGAGCTGTTTGCCAAACTTGAAAAGCCAAATCCTTATTCCTATGTGTTCTCGGCTGAATCGGGTCAGTTGGACCATGCTTTAGCAAACGCTGCCCTGCTGGATAAAGTGGTGGATGTGACGCAGTGGCATATCAATACCGACGAACCACGTGTATTGGATTACAACGAAGAGTTTAAGACGCCTGCTCAAATCCAAGACTTATTCGCAAGTGATGCTTATCGCTCATCGGATCACGATCCTGTGGTGATTTCACTCTTGCTCGAAGTGGAAAAAGTCGCGCCAGTGGCCAGTTTCACTCAAGTGGTGAATGGCGCTGCGGTGCAACTGACATCCACTTCAACCGACAGCGACGGACAAATCGTGTCAGCCGAGTGGAGCTTTGGTGATAACACTGCCGCAGTGGGTGAGGTAGTGACTCACAGTTACAGCCAAAGCGGTGAGTATCTGGTCACGCTAACTGTGACTGATAACGACGGCCTAACCCATAGCACGTCGCAAATGGTGACAGTGGTTGCTGATAACGTGAAACAACCACCCGTTGCGCAAATTCAGCGTATCAATTTACTGTTCGTCGATATGTTTATCTCGACTAGCTATGATACCGATGGTGTGATCAAGCAACATAAGTGGACGTTCGACAATGGTACTCGCGCTAACGGTCAAGTGGTACTGCGCCTTGCCCGCCGTGGACAACACACTGTTGAACTGACCGTTAAAGATAACGACAAGTTAACGGATACCACAACGCTGACTTACCGTTAAGCCAGTCCTTTTATTCCGCTGATATTTAAAGTGACGCCAAGCCCGCAGCCGCGGGCTTTTGTTTTTGCCTAAAAGCAAGGTAAAGTTGTCGTCAGTTGTGACGCATCAATTGTCATTGTTTCCCCAGTGACTCGCCGCCTCTGTATTTAACAAGAAGTATCCCTGAGGGCTCTAATAAAATATCCCTGTTTTAGAAGGTTACAGGTGCAACAATGACAATCCTCATTAACCCTATCGTTGTTCGATTAGCTGAAAAGCTAATGCCCCAAAGTTTACCACAGCTTGAAGTTCAGCCATTTTTTGTCTGATAATTTGAGATACATAAAGTAATGACTACCAAAAAGTAAGGCCTGACCATCAGGGATTGCATAAACCGTTACAGTTGATCAGACTTTGAAGTGATTCTCGGGAGCAAAATCTAGTATTCGGCGTTAGCTTTGGGTTAAAGCACTTCTGCTCCATTCTTAATTGAAACCAGTAGACTCGTCGTATCAAGTTTGGATATTGACCGGCCTTTGTTAATGAGTATTGTTGTGCTTACAGCTATTCTGGAAAAATAAGGCAACAAATCAACAAATCAACAAATCAACAAATCAACAAATCAACAAATAACGTGTGATTTTTCTTTTTTTCTATATGTATAGAACGTTAATTGGGATCTGAGGTGACGATAAAACAAGAAAGTAACCTGTTGATTTATTGAGCAGTAATAGTGCAGCAATTCAGCGCAAAATGTTTAGCCATGATTCAACCATGTATGGTTGGGGAGTAGAGCCCCAATGCATTAATCTTTCGTTAATAACAACCGCTGGTGAGCTCACCACTCTATAGTCCATCATCACTTCTGGATTTGACTCCATAATCAAGTTAATACTGATGCCACGATTAGTCGCTATAGTAGTGATTAACGCTGCTGTACTTGTGCATTTTGTGCATCCATTGCCCAAAATTTTTATGTATAGCATTTTTACACTCTCACAAAATGGATCATTCACTCAGTGCCACTGTTATTGGAGATAGGATAAGGACACTTTGCAAAAATTCACTTTAATGCGATAACGGTTAAAATCTATGTGCGCACTATGCCTTTTGGTTTTATTCTAATCAACTAGAGCTTCATTAAAATTTAGGTGTTTTTCTTAAATTTTTGTTAATCTTAGTGTGCTTAATTAAGGTAAAAACGTAAGTATTCCGTACAACTGATGACCTAAGTAGTCTTCGCTACTCATACACTTAAGCTATAATTTTTTAATATTAGAGCTTAAGTATCCGTACTAATTATGTTAATTACTAATACTTTACAACTCCCTCTTTTCGTTTAATATGCGAATTACTATCACTTTTTTATGTAGGATTATGGACCCTCACCGACGATACGCTGTAACTTCAGTTGTTGCAGCCATTATCAATAAACATTGTCTTTCCATTTATTTCAATGAGTTAAGACAACTTTCTACACAATCAAATACACGGCTAATCAAAAAGTTGATAGCAGGTAGTAGATGGTTTGTTCTGAGAATTTCAAATCATACCCCAAGCCCGTTCTGGGAAAGGTCATTTCGTTATATTCTTTTGTTTTTTAAGAAGATTATTTCATGAGTTGTATCTAAGCTATCTTTCGATATTTAGCTGAGCTCATTGAGTTTCAGTATCAATTGTCTATTCATTTTTTCTTGTTCAACTTAAAGCGGAACCCAGAGCCACGACTATGGAAATTTTTATTCTTATTGGTTTGATTGTGTTAAATGGCTTATTTGCTATGTCGGAAATCGCCATTGTGACTGCTCGCAAGTCACGGCTAACAGCCCTTGCTCATGGCGGTAGCAGCACTGCTAAAGCAGCGCTCAAACTGGCAGAAGATCCAACGCAATTCTTGTCAACTGTGCAAATAGGCATAACATCAATAGGGATCTTAAACGGAATATTTGGTGAATCCATCCTCGCCGAACCTTTGTCACTTTGGCTTCAGACTTTTGGTCTAAGTCCAGATTTAACCAACATCTTTTCAACCGTTCTAGTAGTTATCATTGTCACTTATGTGTCAATTGTCATTGGTGAGTTAGTTCCCAAGCGAATTGGTCAAGTCAGTGCGGAAAGTATTGCCTGTCTAATGGCTAAACCAATGGTATTTCTAGCAATAGCAACCAAACCATTTGTATGGATGTTATCCGGTTCAACTCATGCTCTTATGCGTCTAATGGGATTTTCGCATAGACTTGACGACAATGTGACTCAGGAAGATATTCAGGCAATGTTGCAGGAAGGCTCATCTGCTGGGGTGATTGAGCACAATGAACATGCGATGGTTAAAAACGTTTTTCGATTAGATGAACGTACTATTTCTTCATTGATGGTGCCACGGTCTGATATTGTATTTCTCGACTTAAACCTGCCTCTTGATGTAAATCTGCGAACTGTTATGCAGTCTCCTCACTCACGATTTCCTGTTTGTCGTAACAATGTTGATGATATGGTGGGTATTATTTCAGCTAAACAACTCCTTTCACAGTCTATCGCGGGTGAACGTTTAGAACTGGTGGATCTCGTTAAGAATTGTAACTTTGTACCCAACAGCTTATCTGGAATGGAGTTACTTGAGCATTTTCGTACTACAGGCTCGCAGATGGTGTTTGTTGTTGATGAATATGGTGATTTGAAAGGGCTGGTAACGCTTCAAGATATGATGGATGCACTGACTGGTGAGTTTTTACAGGAAGATGTGAATGATCAGATGGTGATAAAAAGGGAAGATGGCTCATTATTACTAGATGGTCTAATCCCTATTTTTGACCTAAAAGACGCTTTAGGTATAAAGCAATTGCCAAATGAAGAGGATGGGCGTTATCAAACGCTAAATGGATTTTTAATGTATGAATTAGGGAAAATACCTCAAACCACAGATATTGTTGAAGTTGCAGGTTGGCGACTCGAAATTATGGATATGGACGGTAAAAGGGTAGATAAAGTCCTTGCCCAAATGTTACCTGATGCTGATTCTTCAGAAGAATCTATATTTGTTGATTGATAAATTCAAAAGCATAGTAGTTGTCAGCTTTAGTGCAAAAAACACGTCTAAAGAGCGACCAACTAAATCTGCTCGGTGAGTCGAGCATTAGCCATAGATTCCCTCATGGTTGTTTAACTAAAAATCGTGCCCGTGAATCACTCTACATCAGACTGATTCACGCTATCCCCAATGCCCCGTTTGCAGCTATTCTGGGGCGCTTTTTTCCCTTGAGATTAATCAAATCTCATGTCCCTGCTATGCCTATTCCGACTAGTAATATCGAGAGTTGATTAATTTACAGTCAACAGAGACGTTACTAATAGAATAGCTAATCCGAATCTGACTAAGCAGAGTGAATTATCTAACAAGGTTTTGTCCAAAAGTATGTTACGTATGCCTTTTAAACCTACAGGTTACGCGAATGCTCGAAAGGTGAGCCGTGGTGATTTGCGATACGACCGTTCGCTCTCCATGGCCCTCGTTCATAAACTTAGAATCCCTAGGCTTCTATTCACCCTGTCGACGAGCAATACGATGGCAAGCCAATATGAGTAGGTCAAACCAATAAGCGCTCCACGGTTTAAAATGGCTGGCCTAATTTATTACCCATCATTTTATCTGTCATATTAATTAGTTTTTATTGGCAATATATATCTATTAAAGCTATATCATTTAGTTTTTCACTGAGTCGCTTGGGACACTAAAAAATGAATTCTGAAGTTTTGAAGTATGTGAACGAGCATCAGCTTTCGTCTGTAATGAATAAAACAAAGTGGTGCGAGCTTGAAAAGGCATTAAATGGATCTGAAGACTTTATGCCCTATGTGCGATACAAATTGATTTATGATGAAAACCCTAATGCAGGTTTTACTGCTGTGTGGTGGCACGAGTTACTTGAAATAGCAGAAACCATTGAGTGGTTAGAAGTTGATCCATTCAAAAGAGAATGGCTAGGCCGATTAGTGGCGGATCGAGTGACGGACTTTTCTGATGTTGTAAGCGCACAATTAGTCCAATATTCAATTCCTTATTCAATAGAAAATGGTATGTTTCGGATTTGGGGTTATCTGAGGAGGGATGAATCTCCAGAATTTATCTAACTGAAGAGTTATATCTATGTAAGTTACTTATTTTCAAGCTAAAACCACTCAAAACTGAGACATAAATACTGATTGTTGGGATTGAACATAGAGAAACAAGACAGTAAAAAAGTGCTTTATTTTTCAATAAAGCACTCATTTTAAAGCGACTCAAGCACTCGTTAACCTACTGAACACACTACTGATTAAAGTACCGATCAAAGTACTATGTAGAGTGGCCAGCCGAGAAGGCCGACGAGACCTTCCTTGTGTTCGAATCTTTCTAAGCGCTCGGGTGAAGCGTCGCTGAGTAAGAGTTCGCGGTAGCTTTTCGCAAAGTGCAGAGTACGCAGTAGGGCGGGGACAAAGTTTTTACCGAGATCTTTACTGATGGTTTCAGCGAGTTCTGCGGGCAATTCTGCTAATGCTTTCTGGGTTTCCAATTCGATATGCTCACGGGTAAACCATTCCTCTTTTAAGGTGATTTTGCCGATACGCTTTTTCAAATCCTGTCTGACTTTGGCGCCATCAAACAACAATCGATACAGTACCGCTTCGGCTAATACACTCTCTAGATTGAGAAAATCTAGCGGATCATAGCTCGATTGCGCGTAAAACTGTGCCAATAGGGCCGCAATCGACTGTTGGCGTTGATGCTCAAGCTGGGCATCTTGATAGGCTTCATAGCCTAACCATTCTTCCGCATCGGGTGGGCTGGACACTTGTTCGAGCAAGAACTTGTCGACATCGCCGTACAGTGACTTGCCATTGACGAGTTTATGCTTGCTGACAGTGCTGAGCATGCTCCAGCCTTTTTGAAAGCATTTCACTACGCCATCGGCGGTGATCAACAGGCGTATCGCCTGCTGCGGATTTTGGTTTGATAATTCCATCAAACCAAGGCTCACCACACCAATGACATCGTGCGCCGCTTGTTCGAGCAGGTGCATTTTGTACTTGTTGTAAAACTTATCGGCCAGTTTGAGGCTCATCAAAATGGCTTTGGATTTGATTTGTGACAGCTGTTCACCGCTCAGCGTTTCGTCTGCTTGGCCTTGGATCAATACCTTGCTCAGGTAGGGTCCTTGATCTACATCACGCAGTACCAGTTGCATCAAATAATTCCTTAATCCAAAAAGCTAAACATATCATCGACTTCAGCGTATTCATCCGTCACTTGGTTTTTCTCTTTGGCTTGAATAACCAGCTCGTTGACAAACTTGCTGATGATCATTTCCCAACCTGAGCTTTCGTTTCGCAGCAGACTCTTAATGGCTTTTTCAACATCGGGCGCGAGTTCGTGGATCAAGGCCATTAGGCTGCGTGGGTCGTCTATGCTGAGGCTGTGTGCATCTTCACTGGCGACGCGGCTGTCGTAGCCGATGGTTTCAGTGTCTTCTTCGTCATCGTAGAGATCTGTATAGCCGTCTTCATCTTCATGCTTTTCGCCTAACATCATTTCGATGAAAGGGATCGACAGGTAGAAGAGGCCCGCTGGATCTTCGGCGATACATTCTAGAATCGCAGTTTGCTTTTCTTCGCTATCTTGGATGCGAATTAAATAGGTCAAAAAATCAAAGGTATGCTGAATAAGTTCTTCGGCATTGTTTTTGATTTTTTCTTCCCAGTACAAAGGTTGCTGACAGACGATGTCGCGAATTTGTTCCGGGGTCATGAGTTCAGACATGATCGAAGGACAAGAGATATCATGGTGACTGTTGATTTGCGTCAGCGTGACGATATCCATGTGTTCGATAACTTCGACTAATTGCTCGTCGCTCATGGTATTTGCAATGATTTCAAAGCGTTTGCTCGCTTGTTTTGGCTCTACGTCCGCCAACTCTTTAATTTCGGCGACGGTAATCTCAATGAGACTAGTGTTCATTAGCGGTCCTCATCATCGTAGTGATCGTAGTAGCCATCTTCCTCTTCGCCTTCATCATCGTCGTCATTATCTGAGGTGCCAACATAATCGTTGTCATCATCTTCATCGTCGTGATGTTTTGCTGCTGGCGTTGCTTTACCTTGAGTTTCAAGTAAATACAGCACGGCGCAGCTTTCAATTAGTAAGGTTTCCGAGTAACCACGCACGGCTAACACTAAAGGTAAATCAGCATTGTTAAAGCCAATCGTGACTTTAAACTCATCCCACTCGGGTTGAGTTGCCGTGTTTATCCAATGTGCCCACTTGAGTTTGGCTTCGGCGGGAAACTTAATTCGACCGTAAAGCGCGACAGGCAGGTACTCAGGCACAGTATCGAGCATCTTAGGATCGGCTTCTAACACCTTTTTGATTTGGCTAGTAAATTGCTCTAGCGCTTTAGGTGTATCGGGATCGTCGTAGGACTCGATATTGTCGTAGGCATTATTTTTTAGCTCATTAATGCGTGAGATATTCAGTTTTTTGACCATTTGACACTACTCTAGAAAACGCTCAAGGATAAAATTGATCCCACAGCTCGCGCATGGCGCTCGCGGGATCGGTCACTATGACGTTATTGAAATCTTTGATAAACGCGTTACGTCGCTTAGGATCGGACAACACATCATAAGCATTTTTAACGCGTTCAAGTTGTACGGCGGCTTGCTGCTTTTCCTCTTCCGAGGCGCCTAACAACTTGTCGGGATGATATTTGTTTGACAGCCGTCGATAGGCTTTTTTAATGTCGTCTTCTTTGGCACTGGGTTTTATACCAAGCACACTAAAGTGGTTAATCATACTTGTACCTGCAGGCGATGGGGCTGATATCGCGAGATAAAAAGGGTTTGACTCTGATTATCTTTAAATTCGTGGAATTATGATTAGTCAGCCGTGGATGATAGCAGAAATCCCCACTCAGCGGCAAACGCGCGAGCAGGAATTTGTGCTTTAGTGAAGGGTTAAAAATCCTTTAAACTTTAATCTGTTGTGGTGCTTGGATTAAGTCTACCGCTATGCTGTTGAAATCCCGTTACCTAGCCAGATTGACAGCTAACTTAACCTTGTTTTTAGGCGAGATAATGGCCCTCGATTAAGGGCATGTTTTAGTGCCGAATCCTCGCTAAACACATTCACACAGAGCTAACCCACACTCGCTTCAGGCACGTTCGGCTGAGTTAACGCCGTAACAGCTAAGTCAGACTAGAGACTAAACGCAGGTTCATTCCAAGGGTGAGCATTTGTTTTTGTTCTCGCTGTAAATCTTTCATAAACAAGCTGATTTTCCGCTTATGGCTTGGTAGTACTAGCATGAGTCCATCGGGGATCACTTTAATATGATCTAAGGTCAGCGTCTTAGCGATACGGCCAAGATTGAGCAAGACAGCAAGCCTAAGCAGGCAGAGCAGGCGATTGAGTGTGAGCTTATGGTTGGGATCGAGCTCAGCCAGCATTAATTCGTTAGGCTTTTTTCTGTGATTGGTGATAAGTCGTGCTAAATCCAGCTGCAAGGCTTCGCTAAACCCAGGTAAGTCACTGTTACTGATAATGTAACCGCCGTGTTTGTGCAGGGATTTTGAATTAATGTGTAATCCGATTTCATGTAAAGTCGCGCTATAGGCGAGCAAGCGCGCATGGGGCCTTAATTGCCATTCGTCGGCGACCTGTTCAAACAAGGCCATCGCAGTGTCGCGTACCTTAGCGGCGTGGGCCATATCGATATGATAAAGCTGGGCAATACTGTCGACGGTGCGGTGGCGAATATCCTGATATTGACCAATCTTTGCCAGTTCATAGAGTACGCCTTCACGCAGTGCGCCTGGGCTAAACTCAAGTTTTTGAATTGGTAAGCGCCTAAAAAAGCTGATCAAAATGGCAAGTCCGGCAGGCACTAAGGGAATGCGTTTATCATCGACGTTGGCAAATTGGATTTGGCTAATATGGCCACATTTGATCAACTTGATTTTGAGCTGTTTGAGTCGTGGCAGCGTGATGGTTTCATCGCCGTGCTCTTCTTGAATTGCTTCGCAGATGGCTTTCACTGTGCCTGAGCTACCCAAGGTGAGTTCCCAGCCGCCCGCGAAATATTCCTTTGAGAGCGACGCGAACTGCTTATCGGCGGCACTTTGGGCATCGCGAAATGAGGCAGGGGTGATGAGCCCATCAATAAAGAAACGCTCATTAAAACTCACACAACCGCAGCGCAGGCTAGATAACTGAGTTGGGGTATTTTTCTGGCCGATCACCACTTCGGTAGAACCACCACCGATATCGATGACTAAATTACTTTTCCCTAGCACTTGGCTTTGTGCAATACCGTTATAAATCAAACGCGCTTCTTCATGGCCCGAAATGACCTCCACCGGATAGGGCATGATGGCGAGTGCAGCCTCGATAAACTGATCGCGGTTTTTGGCAATTCTCAGAGTGTGGGTGGCGACTAATCGTACTTGAGCTTGGTCGAGATTGGAAAATCGTTGGTTAAAATCCCGCAAACAATTGAGACCACGTTCTATGGCGTCATTGTCGAGAATATTTTGCGCATTGAGCCCAGTGGCGAGCTGAACCTGTTGTTTTTCTTTATGTAAAATCTGCAAACTGCCATCTTGCTCGCGGGCAATGACCAGATGAAAACTGTTCGACCCCATATCGATGGCGACAAAGTGGCGCGATGTAGAGTTTGCGAGTACATTGCTGGGCGTAGCATGTGACTGTGTGTGCGAATATGTGGTTACCAATCGGATTATCCTTAGGCAATCAAAGCGATATAAAGCCAGCGATTAGCTGGCTTTGGCCCGTAACTCAGGTGTTATGTCAGGCTGAGTTTTCACTTCTCGCTCAGCGTCACCCTCATGGGTGGACATACGTAAGGCATTAAATTCTTGCAGTTGGCGCTTCTCATAATTAATCAGATATTGATAAATGGCAATTTGAGAACGCACTTTTCGTTTGTTACCGCGATTCCGATAAGGATTACTTTGTTCCTTGTTGATGACACGTGCTTTAGTGTTGTCATTGAACTGTAAGGATAAAATATCCATTATCATCTGTTTTAGGCGCAGATCATAAATCGGCACACTCACTTCAACGCGATTATCTATGTTGCGGCTCATCCAGTCGGCGGAGCAGATAAAGAGTTTGTTCTCTCCACCCGCGTGGAACAGCATCACTCGTGAGTGTTCGAGGAATCGGTCGACGATACTATAGACTTCGATGTTGTCGCTGATCCCCGGAATTTGCGGGATAAGCGAACACATGCCGCGAATAAGTAACTTAATTTTGACCCCAGCGGCTGAAGCCTCATAGAGTTTTTGGACCAAGGATTCATCGAGTAAGTTATTTAATTTTAAGGTAATCGCCGCCTTCATATGGCTCTGGGCATTAACGATTTCATTATCAATTAAATGGCTCAGTTTTTGTCTGGCATCGTAGGGCGACACAATTAAATGCTGGAAATTATCGCGGCGATACGGATGTTCAATCAAGTCAAATACTTGCTCTACTTCTCGGGCAATTTCTTGATTAGCGGTGAACAGCGACAAGTCAGTGTAGACCCGCGCCGTGCCTTCGTTAAAGTTGCCTGAGCCGACGTGACAATAGAGTTTGATTTCCCCTTGTTCTTCGCGGCCAATCAAGCACAACTTGGAATGCACTTTTAAGCTGGTGATACCGTGGTGAACTTTGACGCCCGCTTCGGCCAAGATGCGGGTCCATTCGATGTTGGATTGCTCATCGAATCTGGCCCTGAGTTCAATTACGGCGGTGACTTGTTTGCCGTTCTTCACTGCATCTATAAGCGATTGCATTACATGGGATTTTTTCGCCACTCGATATAAATTAATTCGAATAAAGCGCACCGCCGGATCGTAGGCCGCTTGGCGCACCATTTCGGTAAAGTGGGAAAACTTATGGTACGGATAATTGAGCATGATATCGCCCATCCGAATCGCATCGAAACTGTTGGCACTGCGGCCAAAACCTGCACTATTGAGCGCCGGTAGTTTTTCGTTTTCGAGGTAGTCGCGGCTCGGGTTGGGGAAGGCGATAAAGTCTTTAAAGCTGTGGTAACGCCCGCCTGGGATCAAACATTCAGTCGAGCTGATGTTCAGGTTTTCTTTGAGCATCACTAACATGTGTTCAGGCATTTCTTTGTCGTACACTAAGCGTACAGGCTCGGCGGTAAGACGTTTTTTCAATCCCTTGGTCATTTTCTCAAGCTGGGTTTGTTCAAGCTCGTCAGTGATATCAAAATCGGCATCGCGGGTTAATTTCATCGAATACACTTCGATAGCATCGTACTCGAAGAAGGGACCAAAGAGTTCATCTACGCAGTGGCGAATAATATTATCTAATAAAATCAGATATTTTTTCGCTTTACTCTTTTCGGCTGGGAGTTCGATAAATCGCGGTACATTTTTAGTCGGCACTTCGACTAAGGCGTATTGGCGACGCGCCTTAGTGAACAAACACACACACAAATAGGTGGCGTCGTCGTTGATTTGCTTGATCAGATCGCGATTATTATTGACCATAAGCGGCGCGATATGGCGTTTGAAATGGTCTCTAAAATGCTTTTTCAGCCAGTCGCTGTGGAACTCGCTTAATTGTTTCTCATTGATTAACAAAATATTACGACGCACAAGTTCGCGCATTAAATCCGTGTATATGCCATCAAACCTTTCTTGCAATGCCATCACTTTCGATTGGATCTTGGCCATTAAATGGCGGCTGTTGCTGCGACCTTCCTGCAGGGATGAGAGTAAAATGGAGCGTCTGACCGCAGCCACACGCACCCTAAAAAACTCATCCATGTTATTGGAAAATATCCCTAAAAAGCGGACTCGCTCCACTAAGGGAACATTGTGATCGCAGGCTTCTTGCAATACCCGCTCATTAAAAGACAACCAAGAGAGTTCTTTATCAATCGAAAGTTTATCGGTATTCGGGGACACTGCACAGCTCCTTTAAGCAAGCGTCATGGCGCAATATACAATAGCATTCATCCGCCGTTGTGCAATCAGATTTACTGCCGACAAGTGAAGGAATTTCAATGATAAATATTGCGTACACGCCAAAATCAGTCTGGGATTTATCTGGGATAAAGATACGAGGGAAATATGTCAACTTGATGACGAGTGTGACAGAAATATGACCTTATGATGATCATCTTGGATTGAGCTTAAATTCTGTTCGCGTTACTGCGATTTAAGCCTTGAGAAACTGTGCAAGCGCGGCTTCCTTGAGAATAAATCCGTCAGTGTTAACTCCTTGGGCATTATCGCAAACTATGTTATCTTGCTCGGCTTTTTTATCGCGGGAGTAAAAGGTATGTTTGTTGGATTTGATTATGGTAGTGCTAACTGCGCCGTAGGGATCATGCTGGATGATGGTGTGCAGTTATTGGCGTTATCAGAGCAATCAGCTTATTTGCCTTCGACCTTATACGCGATGGACAGGGAACTGATCGCCGAGGCGGTTTATCGTGGACTTCCCACTGAATTGAAAGCCGATTACGCCAAAAAGCGCGCCGCGCAATTGAGTCGCGCCCGTATGGTGCGCCATGAGTTAGATCTCGATGCCGATGTTCAGGCTGTATTTGTTGGCGAGCAGGCGGTGAGCGCGTATTTAGAGATGCCGGAGGAGGGATTCTATGTCCGTTCGCCAAAATCCTTTTTAGGCGCGACAGGGCTTAGACCCGAACAAGTGGCCCTGTTTGAAGATATTGTTACCCTGATGATGCAGCACATTAAAGTGCGCGCCGAATCTGTGTTAGTTGAAAAGGACCTTGTTAATCAGGGGAGCACTGCGATGATCACCCATGCGATTATTGGTCGTCCGGTGAACTTTCAAGGCATAGGCGGAGAAGAGAGTAACCGTCAGGCCGAAGCCATTTTGACCTTAGCGGCAAAACGCGCGGGTTTTATTGACGTTGATTTTCTGTTCGAGCCGTTAGCGGCGGGGATGGATTATGAAGCGACCTTGACCGACAACAAAACGGTATTGGTCGTCGACGTAGGCGGCGGTACAACGGACTGCTCTGTTGTCAAAATGGGCCCAGCCCATAAACAAAAAGCAGATCGCAGTGAAGATTTCCTCGGTCACAGCGGCCAGCGGATCGGCGGTAACGATCTCGATATCGCTCTTGCAATGAATGCCTTTATGCCGCACTTTGGTTTAGGTTCCTTGATGATCAATGGCAAACCTATGCCCAGTAAAACATTTTGGAATGCGGTCGCAGTGAATGATATTAGCGCCCAGCGAGAATTCAGTACCTTAAGTAGCCGTAAATTGATTGATGAATTGGTTAAAGAAGCCGAGCAGCCACAGTTACTGAAGCGATTGTTAAAGGTGCAACAGCAGCAGTTAAGCTATCAACTGGTTCGCCAAGCCGAGCGTGCGAAAATTGCGCTGTCAGATACCGATAATACAGATGTTAATCTGGATTTTATCGAAGCGGCGCTGCACGCGGGTGTGAGTCGTGAATTGTTTGAAAATGCCATTGAGCCGTCGCTGACGAAAGTGGAAGCCCTGATGCACCAAGCGCTCGCGCAAGCTGCAAAAACTTTGGCTGCAACAAATGTCGCGGTAAACCGCTCAGCAACAGAGGATTTATCCGCTGAAGCAGAGTGCAAACCCGATGTGATTTACGTGACGGGTGGTACGGCACGTAGCCCTGCGATTTATGCGAAAATCGCTGGTATTTATCCCGATATTCCGGTCGTGGTCGGCGATCACTTTGGCTCTGTGACAGCCGGATTAACCCGCTGGGCACAAAAGCTATTCGCTACGCATTAATATATAAGCGCTAGCATATCAGCACTAATGTAAAAGGATGTATGAATGAAAACTCTGTTGAAGTGTGCGTTTGCGGCCTCTGTAGGTCTATTGCTTGCAGGTTGTGGTGACGATGTGGGTAAGGTGAGCTTAGGGCTTTTTACCACTAAAGATGTGATTATTGATGCTAAAAACGATCCTAAAATACCTGGGGTGACTTGCCATATCAGTCGTATCGAAGCCAATTTAGATTTTGCTGATCCGTCCGATATGGGGATCAGTTGCCGTCAAACTGGGCCAATTACTGCGGCCGATCTGGCGAAGATAGACATGGGGAAACACGGCGAAGTGATTTTCACTGAATCCCTGAGTATTTTATTTAAGTCATTAAAAGTGCGCCGGATTTATGATGCACAAAATCAGACTCTGTTGTATTTGTCCTATTCGACGAAAGAGACCAATGGCAGCCATAAACATGCGCTCTCAACAGTGCCGCTTTATGGCTCTGCGGCTTGGGTCGATCCTGCATTAAGCATTGGAACGAAAGCGAATTAATCACCCTAGAGTTTATGGTTTAGCGGTTTATTTGCTATAAGCATAATGATATTGCAGTAAACATTCGTATTTGTGTCAGTATCGATAAGAGAAGGGGCGGAATATTTATTCCGCCCCTTTTTATATTCTGCTAGCACTTAGCACTTAGCACTTAGCACTTAGCACTTAGCACTTAGCACATTAAATATTGTTACTTAGCTTTGGCCGCCAATACTGCGTTAAAGCGTTCAAACCCAGCACTGAGATCGGCGATTAAATCAGCGGGATCTTCTAAACCAATATGTAAACGGATCAAAGGTTTGCTCGCATTCCATTGAGTCGCTGAGCGGATTTTTTCAATGCCGAAAATGCCGAGGATTAAACTCTCGTAGCCGCCCCAAGAAAAGCCCATCTTAAAGTGACTCATATTTTCAACCAGTGCGGTGACGGCATCGGCATCGCCCTGTTTTAAGATAAAGGAGAACAAGCCGTTGGAGGCACTAAAGTCGCGTTTAAAGAATTCGTGCCCAGGGCATGTATCAAACGCGGGATGACGTAGATGATCGACTTCTGGCCGATTTTTCAACCAGTTGGCTACTTGCAGTGCATTTTTTTCATGTTGCGCCATACGCACGCCTAAGGTACGTAGGCCGCGGGCAGCAAGGTACACATCGTCTGGCGATGTGGTTTGTCCCATTAAATAACTGTGTTCACGTAATTGTGGCCAGTATTTTTCGTTGGCCGTGGCCGTGCCTATCATCACATCCGAGTGACCGACGATGTATTTGGTCGCCGCTTGAATTGAGATATCTACACCCATTTCAAAGGGTTTGCTATTGATGGGCGAGGCCCAAGTGTTGTCCAGCATAGTGATCAGCCCATGTTCGTGGGCGATGCGGCACAAGGTCGGTACATCTTGCACTTCCATGGTGATGGAACCCGGAGACTCTAAAAACAGTACCTTAGTATTGGGGCGAATGAGGTCGCGAATGCCTGCGCCAATCAGCGGATCGTAGTAAGTGGTTTCGATACCAAAACCGCCGAGAATATGGGTGCACAGATCCCGCGTTGGCTCATACACGCTATCAACCATTAACAGGTGATCGCCCGTTTTTAAAAATGACAGTAGCGCCGCACTGATCGCCGCAGCGCCAGAAGGATACAGCGCCGTACCGACGCCGCCTTCTAGTTCGGCAATCGCGGCCTGAAAGGCAAAATGGGTTGGGGTGCCACGGCGGCCATAAAACATCTCGCCATTGGTCTTATTTTTCGCGGCGTGGCGCATTTCATCCATGGTTTCGAAGACGATAGTCGAAGCGCGAAAGACGGGCGGATTGATCACGCCTTTGGTCCATTTTTTGTCTCGACCTAAGCTGACGATTTGGGTGGCTTGATGATGTTTATCTGTCATTGGATCATTACCTTGGCATTTAGGTTGAACGAATAGGTTGAACAATTTGGGAGAATAATTGGCGTTTCTTATCGATTGTTATGGCGGTCATCTTAGCATCTGCCCGCATAAATGACAGGAGGCGCGTGATGAGTTTGGCTCATGTTATTGGCCTCCTGTATTTTAGCTGTTGAGATTATGACGCAGGGCTTAAAAGCTGTAACACGCTTAACTTAAAGCCCGTATGTTCTTAATTTAAAGGTAAGGTAACAAGGATATCCACACCATTATGTTCGCTGCGATTACGGGCAAGGATTTGTCCTTGGTGGAACTCGGCGACCAATCGCGCGATATACAGACCTAAGCCTAGGTGGGGTTTATCTTGGGCTTGATTTATCCGCACCGACACCATGGAATCGAAAATCTGCTCCGACATATCAATGGGCAGTTCAGGTCCTAAGTTGCTGATAAGCAGAGTTGCTTGCTTACCCACTTGGGTGAGCGTGACTTCGATAGCACTGTCTTTATGGCAAAACTCAATGGCGTTGGCGATAAGTTTGTCCATTAACTGGGCGATATATTCTGGCACACCTTGCATCATCAGTGGTTGCTCGGGCACTTTCACACTAAAGCCTTGTTCTGGATAGGTCATTTGATAACCTTGCATACAACCGCTGACCACTTGAGATAGTGGGAACTTAGTGATATCGGCCTGCGTTAAACTCTGCTCTAAGCGTGTTGCCTCGCTCATGTTGTTTAAAATCATACTTAAGCGGCTGACACCTTCTTGGGCGCGGTCGACATATTTTTGCGTGTCTTTATCTAAGGTCTGCAGGTTTAAATGCTCAAGGGATGAACGCACCACAGCCACGGGCGTGCGCAACTCATGGGACAGGCGCGACGACATGTTTTCTAGATAGTGAGTGTACTGACCCAGTCGTCCCACAATGCTAGAGAAGCTACGGGACAGATCGCCAATTTCATCCCGAGCCTTCGACGGTTTGAGGTGATTACGCACACGGCCTTGGCTGTCGATGGCATTTTCGGCTTCATCGCGCAATTTACGAATGCGGTTAGAAATACTCGAGGCGAAGAAGAACAGCGCCAAGGTGCCCATACTCATTATGGTCAAAATCACGTTAAAGAGTTTTTCCAGCGCTCGGTTACGTAGAGTTCGAATACCGTGGGTGGTTTCTTCGGCGACGACGGCACCCATCACATTGTTATCAATCCAAATGGGGCTCGCAGCGGCGAGTACCACGGCTTTGTTGTCTGGGGTTAACCGCCAAGTCGAACTTTGCTGACCCGCGAGGGCTTTTTGGATATGACTGCCGTCAAGCTCGGTGGAATCTTGCAAGGAATCAATAAAGTCTTTGGGCGGTTTTGTGAGAATTTTATAGTACAGCGGATGCAGATAATCACGCTTGAAGGTATCCCACAGCGCGGTGCTCTTTTCATCTTCTAAGGTGCGGGTCCATACACTGTCATTAGCACGAATGTCACCGGATTTTGCCAGTACGCGGCCGTGTTTATCGACCACCCAAATACGTGAGCTATAGTGGCTCATGCCTTTGATAATACTTTCAATTTCCGGTGATGGTACCAGCACAGTGCCGAGATTGTCGACCGTGTCTAACGCCGAGGTGCCGACAACTGCAGCCACATCACGGTATTTGCTGTCGTTGACATCGGCAATGGCAAATCCGAGTTTGCTGCCGACCATGTCTAAGGGAATACGCAGCTCGACATTGTAGCCCACATCTGTCGTCGCCCATTGTCCTTGGATACGTACCTCAGGTGTAACAGGCACCGTTTGCTTAGGATTAGCGGGTAATTCGAAGGCGCTGATCCAGCCGGGTTGAGTCGTGGCAACGATATAGCGTTTGAATTTATTGTCGGGCGCGAGTGTTGCAATCGAGAGATGATCGTTTCTATCGACACTAAGGGCATTTTTACCCCGCAGTACCACGGTTGGATCAATGACTTGAAAAAAAGCATACAGATAACCATCGTATTGGCCGACCATGTGGGTAAAGCTTAAGGTCAGGGGGGCGTTCGGATCGGCACGCATAATTTGGTGCGCCTCACCGTATTGGATAAATCTGTGCTGATATTCCTGCCATTCGTTGAGTTTGCCGTCGAGCAAAATCGCCCCCGCCAGTGGATAGGCGTATAGATCGCGGCTTTTTTCCACTTGCTTTAAAAAACTTGCTTGCCCATCGAACAATTTCGGCCGCTCGTGCAGCGCGGTGGCCAGTGCTTGAGTAGTGCCTTCTAAGGTGCGTTCTTGTCCGTGGCGAAGATACTTTTCCATTTCCCACACATATTGGTACCCCAGCCAAGGTAGGCAGAGCAAGAACAGGCTAAGGCCGATGACTTTAGTGCGTAGACCAAAGGGGAAACGTGTCATAAGTTAGGGATCAGCATTAATGGGTTTAAAAGTTCATTCATCCAAGGTTATCTGGTTCAACGCCGCGCGCTTAAAGGTTGGTTAAGCCATAGATCAGGCTAAGCTGTCCCAGCGATAACCCATACCATAGACAGTATCAATACAATCAAACTCTGGCGCGGTAGCGATAAACTTTTTGCGAATGCGTTTCACATGGGAGGTGATAGTGCTGTCATCGACAAAGATTTTAGCCTCTTGCATTAATTCATGGCGACTGCGTACATGGCCTGGATGTTTGGCTAACGCATGCACCATCCAAAATTCGGTCACGGTAAGCTCGATTGGTAACTGGTTCCAATAGACTTGCATGCGGTTGGCATCAATGGTCAGTGGGCCACGTTCGAGCAAGTTTTCCTGCGCCGTTTGGCTGGCCGCAAGTTCAGAACGTCGAAACAATGCGGCTAAGCGTGCGGTTAAATGGGGAAAACTCACTTCTTTACTCAAGTAATCATCGGCGCCTAAACGCAGGCCACACACAGTATCAAAGTCACTGTCACGGGCGGTTAAAAAGATGATCGGCAGCGTGCTCGACATGGCGCGCAATGACTGACATAGCATAAAGCCGCCGTCAATTTCATTACCTAAGCCGATGTCGATAATGGCTAAATCCGGTAAACGGGTATTAAAGGCTAGCATGGCCGATGGTCTGTCGGCGTAGGTTTGCACGCTGTAACCGTGTTGTTGCAGCACGTCCTTGTAATTCTCGCGAATGGCCGCTTCATCTTCCACTATGGCGATACGCTTCATAGAGCCGTATTCCTATTGACTTTGGGGAGTAAGTTTTCGTGACTATACAGGATTTTACCCGAGAAAAAAGGCCACAAATGCAATTGCCATTTTGTTGCCACAATTGATAGTTGTATTGCCATTTTCCATCCCTGCTCATGCCATTCCACTTGTGTTTAATAGCCCCATTCAGTTTTGTACCCGTTTGACCTGATGTGGTGTTGAGTGGATTGCTTCAGGTACGAGTCCAAGCTCAGCTAATAATCAAAAAGGAATGAGATGATGAAAAAGACACTAATTAATCTATTGGTTTTGAGTTTATTAAGCGCACCTGTAGCCAGTGTGTCGGCGCGGGTTTCACTGCAAAACCAAGTGATAGGACAAGACCTCACCCTAGAAAATGATGCCTATGCTAGCGGTATCGCGATGGATGACGAATACGCAAGCGAGGACGAACAACCGGAAGCCTTAATTGGTCTCGGTGGTGGAGCCTTAGTAGGGGCGTTAGTCGGTGGTCCAGTGGGGGCCATTATTGGTGCGTTCACAGGCACCTTGATTGGCAAATCAGTCAGCGATACAGACACACTGCACGTTCAGCAAAGACAGATCCATTTACAAGAGTCCCAGTTATCCGAGTGGAGTGTAAAACAGCAAGCCGCCGAAAAACGGGCGAGCGAATATACCAAGGCGCAGCAAGAGCTGGATGAGTTGCTATCCGCGCAACGTCAATTGCTCAGTGAACTCGCCTTGGGGCTTAGCGTACAGTTTCGTACCGGTTCCTCTGAGGTTGAATCGCATTTTTTGCCTCAATTAGATGATGTGGCTGAGGTGATGAATTTGTCACCAGAACTCAATCTTGAGCTGAAGGGCTATGCCGACCGCCGTGGTGATGAGAGTTACAACCAAGCCCTTTCTGAGCAGCGTCTACTGGAGGTGCGTGGCTACCTGATTAAGCAAGGCGTCACTGCCGAGCGTATGACCACTCAAGCCTTTGGCGCTTTATCGCCTTTGCAAGCCGACCAAGACAGAGAATCGGATGTGTTCGACCGCCGCGTGACATTAACACTACAGCCTCATTTAGCCTTGACGGCCAGGCACGCTGCTGACTAGCGGTCAATTTAAGCTGTCCATTTTACGTCGTTCATATTAACGACAACCAACATCAGTTCATATTTGTTAATAGAGGAAGCCTTTGTGATGATCACAGGGAAAAGGGTAAAAGAAGTGAGTGAAGCGGTAGCGGTATTGCTGATCAGTGCCGCCGTGTGTTGGGGTTTGCCCTTTGTGGCATTAGCTTCGCCGAATAGTACCAGCACATTGTCTGCGCCACAGAATATGGCTTCGGCATTGGTCGGGCAACATAGTGCTCACAGAACGGCAGAGTCACACATCATTAATTACGATGATATCACGCAGGGGCTGTTGCTTTATCGCCAGCCGAGCGGTGCTTGGGAGCCATCTTTGCCGCTCGATACACAAGTGTCGATGCAAGTCTCTGGCTTAAGTAATCGCGTGAGCGTGAAACAGGTTTTTCGCAACAACACTGAATTTGTGTTGAATGGGCAATATTTGTTCCCGCTGCCCAATGAGGCTGCGGTGGATTCGTTGCGATTACATATAGGCCAGAGAGTGATCGAAGGGCAAATTCATCCTAAGGCCGATGCCAAGCAGATTTTTGAGCAAGCGAAAGCTGAAGGTAAACGTGCCAGCTTAGTGAGCCAAGAGCGGCCTAATATGTTTACGACCGAAGTCGCAAACCTAGCACCTCAAGAGGAGCTGATTGTAGAAATCAGTTATCAGGAGACCATTAAATATGAAGATGGTTTGTTTAGTTTACGTTTTCCGCTGGTGGTCGCGCCCCGTTATATTCCGGGATTAACATCGGATTCAAGTGCTAGCGACTCACATGATCCTATGGCACAGGTGCGCCAATCAAGCCGAGTGACAAGTTCGCAGGTGTTTGATGCTGACCGGATTGTGGCACCAGTGCGGGACGGCGCCAGTGGACGCGATCCTGTGCTGAAGGCAGACATTCAAGTCTTACTCGCAAAGGGGGTTGATAAGGCGTCCATTGAGAGTCCTTACCATGACATCAAACTCAAGCAAGACAACAGCGGCGCGGTCGATGTATCGCTGGCGCAACGTGTGCCCGCTAATCGGGATTTTGTGCTGCAATGGCGAGTACAGCAGGGCACGAGCCCAATGGCTTGGGTGTTTAATCAGCAAGGTAAAACCCATAAGCTCGATGACGAAAATCTGTCTCAGGATACACTTGAGACAAGTAAAACCAGCGGCGTAAATGATGATAATTACAGTCTCGTCATGGTGTTGCCTCCTAAGGTTGAAAAGAGTACTCAGACGAGTTTGCCCCGTGAATTAATTTTAGTGATTGATACTTCGGGCTCTATGGCGGGGGATTCTATCGTTCAAGCTAAAAATGCACTGTTATACGCGTTAAAAGGACTGAAGCCGGAGGACAGTTTTAACATTATCGAATTTAACTCCAGTTTATCTCAGTTCTCAGCAGTACCATTACCGGCGACTTCGTCGAATTTGTCACGGGCCCGTCAATTTGTGAGCCGTTTACAGGCCGATGGTGGCACTGAAATGGCGTTAGCACTGGACGCTGCCTTGCCAAAATCCTTGGGCAGTGTATCGCTTGATGCAACGCAGCCTTTGCGCCAAGTGATCTTTATGACCGACGGCTCTGTGGGCAATGAACAAGCGTTATTTGATTTGATCCGCTATCAAATTGGTGAGAGTCGCCTATTTACTGTCGGCATAGGTTCGGCGCCTAATTCTCACTTTATGCAAAGGGCGGCTGAACTCGGTCGTGGCACTTTTACCTATATTGGCAAAGTGGATGAAGTCGATGAGAAGATCAGCGCCTTACTCAGCAAAATTCAATATCCAGTGTTAACCGATATTCAAGTGCGTTTTGATGATGGCAGTGTGCCCGATTACTGGCCATCACCGATTGCCGATCTGTACCGCGGTGAGCCAGTGCTCGTGAGTCTAAAGCGCAGCGCCCGTGAGCCACAGGAGTTAGTGATTTCAGGACGCCAAGGGCATCAAAACTGGCAACAGTCGCTCTCGCTGCAGGACAACTCCGCAGGATTGATGACCCATCAAGGTGCGGGTTTAGATTTGCTGTGGGCGCGTAAACAGATTGGTGCATTGGAGTTGAGTAAAAATGGCGCGAATGATGACAAGGTCAAACAGCAAGTGACGGCCTTATCAATGAATTATCACTTAGTCAGCGCCTATACCAGCTTAGTGGCGGTGGACTTAACCCCAATTGATTCAACTGCAATGAGCCGTGATGCCGTGGTTCGTCAGCACTTGCCCTTAGGTTGGCAACCTTTTGGCGCCTTGCCGCAAACCGCGACGTCAAGCCGTTTGGATATGTTATTAGGTGCGCTGACCTTGCTACTCGCCTTGATTCTTACTGGATCGATTGTTCGACAAAGACGGGAAGAGAAGGCGGCCTTGGTGGCACTTACCAGTGAACGATGAGTTAAGCGCGATGAGCAAAAGCAGAACACAGCGATTTTTAGTGGTGGGATTATTTTTAATTGGCGCAACATTGTTAGGAAAGGGACTCTATATGCAAGCTAAAGCACACTTTGCCCAGTATTTGATTGAACAGGCGTGGACTAAAACCTTGGTTGATGGCCAATCCCATAAACCTTGGTCATGGGCGGATACCTATCCCGTGGCAAAGCTGTCTATTCATCGTGAGCAAGTGGCGGCGAACAACAATATTGAAGCAGAGCTTAATGACAGTTTATATGTTCTTGCGGGGGCTTCTGGGCGAAATTTGGCCTTTGGTCCGAGTCTGGTGTTGTCCAGTGCGCCAGCGGGGCAAAAAGGCAATACTGTGATTGCCGGCCACAGGGATACGCATTTTGCGATACTCAATGGCATGGCCGTGGGGCGTCGATTATCGTTACAAACGCTTAAAGGCAATCACATTATTTATGAAGTGGTGGCGACTCAGGTCGTACATGAAACAGAAACTCACTTTATGGCGCCATCCGATGATAATCGCTTAACGTTAATTACGTGTTATCCCTTCGATTCACTTCAAGGCGGTGCTGAACTGCGGTTTGTGGTGCAGGCGATCCCCGTCGAAAATGAGTCGATGGAAACACACGGTACGAATGCATCCGTTTCAATAGGGAGTGGCGTGCAAGGAAATATTGGAACTGTTTCTCGCAGTTTCAAACATTAATCTGAAATCTAATTTAAATCCTTCATATAGCTTTCAAAAAAATGCTCTTTTGTTAATCATCTTAGCCTGAAGCTGAATTATCGGCTTCAGGCTAAGTTATAACCATCAGTTACTGATAGGCAGCACACGATTTCGTCCTAAGCGTTTGGCTTCATAAAGTAATTTGTCTGCCGCTTCAATCAATTGCATACCCGTTTGTTTTTCTTGCCATTGGGCGACGCCAAAGGAAGCACTGATATTATTGATGCGTTCGTCTTTGCGTCTGTCTTTTAAACTGAGTTTTTCGAGTCCACGGCGCATAGCTTCGGCCAGTTGCCTTGCGATACGTAGCTGACTTTTAGGGACAATAATCGCAAATTCTTCACCGCCAAAACGATACAGTTTCGTGCCATCGCGGCAGGATTCCTGTAGTCGTTTCGCCACGGCGCGTAACACTTGGTCGCCGAGCTGGTGGCCATAGGTGTCGTTAAACACTTTAAAATGGTCGATATCGGCCAAGATCACACAAGTGCCTAAGGGGGCTTGGGCTATCATTCCTGCAAAATCAGTGTCAAAGGCGCGGCGATTAAAGCAGCCCGTCAGTGCATCGTAGAGAACGTCTTTTTCTGTTTGTTCAAGTTTTTTCTTTAGTGCGTCTATTTCGGTTTGAGCCTTCTGCAGCTGACCGGTAAAGAACTCTGTGCTCGAGCGAATATTGTCCGACTCTTTCACTAAGCTGCGGACCAGATCGAGTACTTGTTCGACGCTAAAGCCTTCGTCTTCGATGCGGTTGAGCTTTTCAAAATTACTTTCGATACGCGACTGGAAGTCATTGGCATCTAGATTGGTATCTTTGAGTGATTGGGAAAGCTCAGTCACCATAGCATCCAGATTTTGGCGCATTTCTCTGACATCGAGTTCAACTGGGTCGGCAACATATTGGCGATACAAGATTTCGCTACTGACAGGAGGGCAAGTGTTGTATTGGGCAATTACAGTATCGAGTTGTTGATTTAATTCGGGATTTTGTTCACCAACATAAGTGTACCAAAGCGCATAGTTAACGGGTGTAGTCGGAATTTTATGTTTGAGCATCAGAGGCACTGCTTTTTTGAGGTTCAGTGCAGCGGCTTGTAATAACTCTAGCGACATATTGTTACCTTACTTAATGAAAATGCACGGATATTTTAAAATTTTCGCTATTTTTTATTCTGTTGCAGTCAGATTTAGGTCAACGACAAGAATATCGGTCAGATGGAGACATGATTACCGTTTACTCTTGGATGCAGCGACTCCGTTTGCGCTAAGACTTCCATCATAAATTAAAGATGATATGGTAAAGTCTATCCTTAAAACCAAATAATGATAATAACTTGGGAGAAAGTTGTGAAAAATTTAATCATAACCACAAGTCTGTTGGCCACTATTTCATTACCTGTCTTTGCTGAAACGGCATTTGTGAAAAGTCTCGATCTCGTGCAATACCGAACCGATGTGAAAACCTTAGCGAGCGATGCTTTTGGGGGACGCGCGCCCTTGTCTGAAGGTGAGACGTTAACTTTAGACTATTTAGTGACAGCATTTAAAGATATGGGTCTCAAACCCGGATTTGGCGATAGCTATTTACAGGCGGTTCCTTTGGCGCAAATTAGTGCCGATCAAAACATGCAGCTTGATATCGGTGGGCTGAAGTTTGCTAATGGTAGTGAGTTTACTGCGAGAACCCAAAGAATCGCCGACACCGTGAGCCTGAATAAAAGCGATGTGGTATTTGTTGGCTATGGTATCAATGCACCCGAATATGGCTGGAATGATTATCAAGGGCTAGATGTAAAAGGCAAAACGGTCATCGTACTCGTGAATGACCCCGGCTTTGCGACCCAAGATCCAACAATATTTAAAGGTAATGCTATGACCTATTATGGTCGCTGGACTTATAAATATGAGGAAGCGGCGCGTCAAGGCGCTGAGGCCGTGTTTATTGTCCATGAAACCGCGCCAGCCGCCTATGGCTGGGGAGTGGTGCAAAACTCCAACATAGGGACTAAGTTTACTCTGGTCGATGCCAATAATAACCAAGGTCAAGTGGGCGTGATGGGCTGGGTTCAGCACGAAACCGCACAAAAAATCTTTGCCAAAGCGGGATTGGATTTTGATACCTTAAAACAGCAAGCAGCCAAGCCAAACTTTAAGGCTATCCCACTTAAGCTGAGCGCGCAGCTCACGTTAAACAATAAAATTGAACGCGCCGAGTCCCATAAC
Organism: Shewanella sp. SM21; assembly: GCF_025654335.1. Classification (NCBI taxonomy): domain Bacteria; kingdom Pseudomonadati; phylum Pseudomonadota; class Gammaproteobacteria; order Alteromonadales; family Shewanellaceae; genus Shewanella; species Shewanella sp. SM21. The sequence goes on along the minus strand of NZ_JAKKRL010000007.1, from coordinate 13,197 downwards.
GTCGCGGCCTTACTGCCCGGTAAAACGCGCCCCGACGAAGTGGTGATGATGCATGCCCATTGGGATCACCTTGGCACTGTGATTGAAGACGGTAAGTCAGAGATTTTAAACGGTGCGGTCGATAATGCCAGCGGTGTGGCGGGGGTTTTAGCGTTAGCGCGTTACTTCAAACAGCAGGCTAGCACGGCGGCACTGGATCGCTCGGTGCTCTTCAGTGCCTTTACTGCAGAAGAAACGGGTCTGATTGGTGCACAGCATTTTGCTCAGCATCCCAGTGTGCCAACCAAAAATATCGTCGCCTTTTTAAATATCGATGGCATGAATGTAAATAAAGGCGTGGATTACATTTTGCGCTATGGGGAAGGGGTATCTGAGTTGGAGCAATACTTAGATAAAGCCGCCAAAGTCCAAGACCGTTCGGTAAAAGCGGATCCAAGACCACAGAATGGATTGATGTTTAGATCAGACCATTTTGCGCTGGCCCAGCAAGGTGTACCAGGATTGTTATTTATGAGTCTTGGGGATACAGATCCTGACTATATTGCGCATAAATATCACCAAGGAGCCGATGATTATGATCCAAATTGGACGTTGGAGGGGGTGAGTCAAGACCTAGACTTGATCGCCAGTATGATAACCACCTTAGCGAATGGTTCAGATTGGCCCCATTGGCTTGAATCATCAGACTTTAAAGCCAAACGTGAGCAGGATGGCCGTAAATAGGTTTAATGGGTTGGATCATGAGGGCGTCCAGTAGGCGCCCTTATTTTTTAGCACTAATTTGGGCCAGGGTTCGGGCAACTGTTTGAGCGAGAAGGGGTGTTTAATACAATATGGGAAGAGATTTTTTATAGCATTAAAATTAAAAGGAATAACTGATAGAAAGCATAGGGCCAATAAAATTGTAATAGATGTTGTAATCGGCGATTTGAGTATCTTTATTCGGCGAATTTTGGGCGATATCAACGTCAACTTTATAGTAGTTATAGGCCACGCTCATACGCCAGTTTGGGGTGATTTGTGCATTAACCCCCACTTTAATATCAACCAGTTCGCCTTTGACATCATTGAGTTTGATATAGAAATACTGTGCATGGCTGGTGATTTGCCAACCGGGAACAAATTCATACTGACCATATATGCCAATGTCGGGCAGTGGCGCAGTGACATTTTCGTCAACAATGCGCGGAATTGCTTGGCTACCGCAGACATTATTGAGTAATTCCGATGAAGCGCAAACACCAATCACCCCTTCAAAACCTGTCTTGATAAACATAGTATGTAAACCAAGTGATAGACCGACATCATAGTTACTGCCTTGAAATACATCATAGCCATAGCCGAAGCGCAGTACATCAATGTTTAAGGTTGAATTTAGATTACCGCCTGCTTTGATATCGTAAATGGTGTCGTTAATCTCGAGCTGGAAGGGTTTGGTTAAGGCTTGGGTTTCGGCGTTACGATGAAGCTGTTTCCAGTCTAGGTAGATATTGTGCCGTTCGTTAAAGTGATAATTTAACTCGATAAAGGGTAAAAATTCGTTTTCTGCAAGTTGTAGATCGGACTCATAATCTAAAGTGAAATTATTACCCGAAATAGGGTTAGTGACTTCCATATTGGTGTCTGATTGCGAATAAAAGCCGCCTAACTGAATAGTAAAATCATCGGCTTGCACTTGAGTGCTGAGCAGTGACGCTATGATTAGGGGTAATAGGCGGATCGACATGTTAAGGAGTGACTCCTGCATTATTCTTATTATGTTTAGCGATAAGGTCAGAATTTAGTGCCATAAAAAAACAACATTTGGAGTTTAACAGCAAATTTTTTAATGTGAACAAAATGTTTTGAAAAATGCAAAAAATTGTGATTCAAAACAAAAGTAGAGCTGGTTCTCGTGAGGTTGAATGAAATTTGAGTGAGCGATCACATCAATTGTGGATTGAAAGACTAAGGGCAAGTGCTTCCTGAACGGCTTTAGGATTGTTGTGTTGGATGGGGCGAGATACAAATGGATATAGACACAAACATGGTGGAGAATCATCGATATTGAGAATATCTAGCGGTACGATCCCGCTAGATATTGATATGTCCTAGTACTTCTATTTCGTCTCGATAGAGGACGATAGAGGTGACGGGGTAGAAGTCTCAGCCTCTACGCTATCAGCCACGATTTTTGGGCTACTTGGTTCATCTTTATTAAACATGCCTAAACGGATGCGAATAAAATGCAAAATTTGCGCGGCAATATCCACATTCAAACAGGACTCTAAGCCCTCAAACCCTGGAGATGAGTTAGCCTCACAAATTTTGTAATGGCCGTTATCAAACAATAAATCGATACCTGCAACATCAAGATCGAGGATATTGGCTGTTTGGGTGGCAAGCCATTCAATTTCAGGAGTGATCTGAAATGGACGCGCTGAACCACCGGCACTGACATTGGCTTTGAAGCTGTCTTCTTGACCACGTCTTTCATAGCAACCCGCCACACGACCACCAATAGTGAATACGCGTAGATCGCGCCCATGACTGTTAGCGATAAACTCTTGCAGAATGATGTTAGCATTTTTATTGGTCGCTTCAATCAACTGCATTAAATCGTCAAATTCACGCGCCTTATGGGATAAAAACACACCACTGCCCTGTGAGCCAGAAAGTGTTTTTATCACCACAGGAAAACCGAGATGACGTTCTACGAGGGCGATATCGACGGGGAACTTAACCAACATGGTTTTAGGCGTAGGCAGATTTTTCTCGGCCAACAATTGTTGGGAGAATAACTTGTCTTTAACGATTTCAATGGCTTTAGATGGATTGAGGCAATATACCCCTAATCTTTCTAAGTGACGAATAATGGCTAAAGCAAAGTAGGTCGTGCCTGAGCCCATTCGCGGAATGATAAAATCGGGCAGCTCGACGGCTTGCCCATTCAATAAAATACTCTTGTTATCTTCTCTGGTGACAGTCAGATCAAATTCATCAGGTGCGTAAACTTCCAACTCTATGTTATCGGCTTTTGCTGCCGCCAGTAGACGCTCAATTTCATACCATTCAGGTTTTAGCTGAGTCGCGGTTTCTTTATATAAAATCCAACCACGCATTTAGTAGCAAACCTTAATCTTCATTCTTTATCCTCGGGTTCAGGTTCATCCTGAACATCATCTTCAATATCAAATACAGCCTCAGCCTCTATTTCTATCTCGGGCTTGGTTGCAGGCAAATGCACTGTACCAACCACGGCATAAAAGGGTTTCCCCATGGCGAGCCTGCGATACTTTACCCAGATCTGCTCTAACAAGCTACTGGGCGCGATATTTCCTTTGGCGACTTCAACAAATTGGGCTTCATCAGAGGTGCAAGGCAGCGTTTTTCCTTCCGCTAAATTCTTCATCGCATGACCATGCAATTCAAGGAGTTCAGCTTCTTTATTGGTAAAATCGCCGCTTCGTTTAAAGCCTTTGGGGAAATTAGCGTCGTCGTAGAAACGTTTTTGAGAGACAAAACTGGCAGCAACTGAGCCGTTAAACGTCTCAGAACCCTTGTTAGCGTTAAAAAAAGACTGTTCAGACATGGCAGATACCCTCTAGTTTTTGATATACAAAGATTTGCAACTGGAGTATTGGCTAGTATTATTGATTTATAAATCAAAAAAATTTGCCTATGTTGGTCAAGAATTTTTATGGATACCGATTTACTAAAAACCTTTCTCGAAGTCTCCCGTACTCGCCATTTTGGTAAAGCGGCTGAGAATCTTTATCTCACCCGAAGCGCTGTGAGTTTTAGGGTGAAACAGCTTGAGAGCATTTTGGGTGTCGCCTTATTTGAACGGCAACGTAATAATATTCAGCCCACGCCAGCAGGCGAACGTATGCTTGGTCATGCCGAAGCGGTGTTAACAGCATGGGAGCGGGCTAAGCAAGATGTTTCCCTCAGCCAGTTACAGACAACGCAGCTTGCCATTGGTGCAGGGCCGAATATTTGGGACGCTTACTTGCAAGGTTATTTACAGGGATTGCATGTCGGTTTACCAGGCGTGGCGTTGCGCACCGAAGTGCTACCCGCGAATGCAATGACGCGTCAGCTAATGGATCGCACCTTAGATATTGCGATTTCATTCGATCCGCCAAAGCTTGATCAATTTGAGATAGTACAACTGGGGCAAATTAATTTGTTGTTGGTGTCGAGCTTAAAAGGTCAAACGGTAAAAGCGGTTGTGCCGGGGCAATATGTAAAAGTCGATTGGGGTACGGCGTTCAATATTGTTCACGCGCAGGAATATGCCTCGCTGCCAGTGCCAACGCTGCACACGAGTTCAGCACGTATTGCGTTAGATTTCATCTTGAATAATGGCGGCTGCGCATTTTTACCTGAGCATCTAGTGCAACATGCATTGCGCGGCGGCGAATTGCATCTCGTCAGCGGCGCGAATGCCATTTCACGAAATGTGTATCTTGCGTATTGGGCTGAGAATGACCGCTTAGCCCAGATCAAACAAGCCATTGACTTTTTAAGGGACGATGGCTCAATGGTTGTTCATGCGACGGTTTAGAAACTAAGAATTAAAGCACTAGCGGCGTTAATACAACCAGCCAAGTTAATCCACAAAGCGCAAGACTCATAAAGACGGCAGCCGAGGCAATGTCCTTGGCTTGGCCACTTAACGGGTGTATTTCACTGCCGACACGGTCAACCACAGCTTCAATTGCCGAGTTTAATAGCTCAACAATCAACACGATAAACAACGTGAAAATCAGCATAAGGCGTTCAATAGTGCTGATATCAACCCATAAGGCTACGGGTAACATGACGATCGTCAAGATTAATTCCTGTCTGAAGGCGGCTTCGTGGATCCAAGCGGCCTTTAGGCCCTTCATCGAAAATCCCGTCGCTCTGAATATGCGCTTAATACCGTGATTATTGGCTGGTTTCATAGTGTTTCCAATTGACGTTAGCGACAAAGCGCTGAGGTTCTGCTCATTCAAAACAGTGGGGAATAAACCCTACTGTTGTCTTTGTTAACATTTGACTGAGTCATAAATTTGGCCGCAGTATAGCCTGAGATGAAAAGTGCATAAACAATTAACTGAGCAAATTTGATCATCAACATTCGTTGTTAACTTAGGGAGTTAGTGACTTTTGCGGTTATTTTAGTGCAACTTTAGCCGTGCGGCCTAAGCTTGATGAAGGATATATTGCAGCGTGGGCAAGGGAATGACTCATACAAACCCGTTACGAAATTTAACATTTAATCATTTCATCCGTTTTAGTGCTTTTAAGCTCAGCTTGCTCATACTTTGCGGTTTAGCTCTTTCGGTTAACGCACACACCTCACCTCCTGCCATACAACTTGCTACCGAGTTTGATGCGACTCGAACTTCGCAAGATATTAATATTCAAAATTTTTTGATTAGTGAGAAACTCGACGGGGTTCGAGGTTACTGGAATGGCAAGGAATTATTCACTCGGCAGGGAAATGCCATCGCCGCACCCATTTGGTTTACTGCGAATTTTCCGAATTATCCCCTCGATGGTGAATTATGGCTTGGGCGAGGCCAGTTTGAAGCGATGTCGAGTTTAGTTCGACAAACTTCGGCTAAGGATGATGATTGGCGCAAAGTGCGATTTATGGTGTTCGATGTCCCCAAGGCGAGTGGCGACTTTCAGCATCGCTATCAATTTGCGCTGACTGAACTGAGTGGCAAATCGAATTATCTTGAAGTCATAGTGCAGTTCCAAGTAGAAAGCCTTGAAGCCCTGTATCAAAAACTCGATGCCTTAGTTGCAAAAGGCGCCGAAGGCTTGATGCTGCATCGCAGTTCTGCGACTTATATCAGTGGCCGCAATCCTCATTTGATGAAGCTAAAACCTTATTATGATGCTGAAGCTACTGTTATCGCTTATATCCCTGGTAAAGGTCAATTTGCAGGGCAGATGGGCGCATTAAAAGTGCAAACGCCAGACGGCCGAATTTTTAGTATTGGCACAGGTTTTAGTCTCGCAGAGCGCCAACATCCCCCCGCAGTGGGCACTATCATCACCTATAAATACCTTGGGCTTACCGTTAACGGTTTACCGCGGTTTGCCAGTTTCCTGCGGGCACGCAGTGATGTCGAATCAAGTAGTAAAGCCACCGCAAAGTAAACATCATCATAACGTTATTAATAGATATAACTTTGCTTGCTGTCTATTAAGCCTGCCGCGAGCTGTGCTGATACTGCGTACAAAAGCGATGGCGGAGTCGTGTTTGCACTGAGCGCTAATCCAGCTCAGATGGATTGCATAACTTTGATGTAGGTTGTAGTGCTGATGACAATCGCGATTTTGTAAGGAATAAGGATAACAAACTGATGTTTCACTTATGGCGGTTTGACAATATGAAGCCACTGCCAAGATTTATTGAGGATGTGAACGTCGAAACACGGTAACCCGTTGCGGTCGAGTTTGACTGTGCTTCATTAATGGGAGGCGATTCAATTAGCAATATAGTATTTTAGGTCTGGCGTGGTGAGATTATCGGAACAGCAATCAAAGTCAGTGGAAATCCCAGTATAGTTTGACTACAAACATCAATGGTTGTGGGCTGCTTGCCTTGCAAGGTTAAGTTGGTAAGATGTTGTTCATAAAGAAAATCAAATCGTTGTACATCTAAGGACATATATGGAAATTTCATTACTTGCCGATAATCCCTCTGCGATAGACACGGTAGCTAGTTGGTATTTCAACGAATGGTGCCAAGACAATGGTAGCTATACCAAGGAGGAAGTCGTTGAAAAAGTCTCTGCATCAATAAATCGAGATACCGCGCCTATTCTGATCATTGGAAAAGTAAATGGTGTTCTTGCTGGTTCAGCAGAGCTAAAAATTCGAGAAATGGACATATACCCAGAATTTGAATTTTGGCTTGGTGGTGTTTACGTCACTCAGCAGGCTAGGGGACAGGGTGTCGCCTCAAAACTTGTGAAAGAGATAATATCGCTAGCACATAAAATAGGTGTGAAAAAATTATATCTTCAAACAGAAGATTTAACTGGAGGTTTGTACTTACATCATGGGTTTAAGCCTATAGAACAAGTGAATTATAAAGGTATAAATGTATTGGTTATGGGCACAAACATCGGTGAATAACAAGTTTGTGAAGGTACACTGCGGCTCAATTGTGGGAAGCAAGTGGAACGATATGATCATATTTCACAGGGCTACCTAAGTAGGTCAAAGCATCCCCAAATGGCATCATTTTTAATCTTAGAGTTTTCGTCAGTACAAGAAAATAGATTTCCTGTTTCAACAGTAAGAACAAGTTGTGTTCTGTTTCAGTCAAAGTGCTTATTTAAAGTCACTAGCAGGGCCATATAATCAGATGCTGAGTTTACTCTTTACAGAATCTAATGATGAAAATGAGTCGAAATCTTCCAAACGTTAACAGATATTGTTGAATCAATGGCTACTAAATAAGAATAGGCCGCACGTGGTTGCGACCGATTTTACGATCGCTTAGTCAGTTCTTGTCCACGCTTGGTCCTTGCAGACTTCAGAGCAATGTTGAACTCTTGATATCACATTATGCTGTTACCGCTGTGTCGTGCGGCGAGCCTTTTTGCAAATAAAATAAACCTCCTGCCTCACGCTTGACAATAAGTGAAACGTAAACAATCTTTTAACATGGAACATTTTCAGAAGGTTACTTTTCTTTCTGCAGAATAGAATTATTTTCACTACGGGAACACAGGAGTGTTTAACCCTTCCACTGAGATTACTAGGTTCATTTGAGGTGATCCTCAATGAATAATCTAGACTCAAGGTATCGTGATAAAACGCAATCATGAAAAGGAATTTCAATGAAAGACGTTAATATTTATCCGTATCAATCAATCTGTTCAGACCGGCTCAGTAAGCCAGAGACTGCGATCAAAACAGCAAACTTCAATTTTAATATCGAAACCCATTTATTGGGATTTGGTTGAGGTCAAGTCTTGTAAGCTATTTGTATCGTGACATCACGCCTGCAGTGGCGGGTGTTGTGAAAGCCCTGATTTTAAGTCGTTAAAGAAAGTGGAGTTGTAAACGTTTTAAGCATTGAATAAGTCCCAATAACAAGGAGAGTTAATTTCATGTCTATCAAATCTTTTCGCTATAGTGCGCTTTTTTTGTGTATGAGTGCTGCTGTACATGCAGAAGCACCAGTAGAGACAAAAGCAGCTATAACGCTACCCACGTTAAGCCCTGTTATGCCGCTGGAAATCACTGCAAAACCCCCGTTCTCACTCGAAAGCCTGCAACATGATTTTGATGATTTTTCTTGGCAATCGTTTATTGCACTTAACTGGCCAGCAAATGCCGATGGTACACCCAATACCATGTCCACCATTGGGCAAAAAACTAACCAGCCAGTCGTGTGGCTGCATTGGAAAGAAAGCCGAGATATTTTTTTACCCGATGGCGTAAAGCCACCTGGGTGGGAACAGTCCAATAATGTGCCGGATGTTTGCAAAAGTATTGATCCAAAGTCCATTCCTGAAGGGACTATTTATTTAACGCAAGTAGGGAAGACCCCTAATGTGTTGGATGAAAGTGGTGAGCCTTTTACAACGGGTCCATTGATTGATCAAAACGGGCTTTATACCCGTTATGAAATATTAACCAATGAAACCATGTTCAATTTTATTTTGGACAATAACCTTTACAGTAAAAAAGGACAGAAACAGTTTAATGCCGATGTCGATTTTACCGCGAGCGACAGTAAAACCGGGCAGGTAGGTTCTATCATGCTTAAGGCCTCATGGATAAAAATGGGCGGCAAGTTTGATGCGACGAATTACTATACGACTTATGCGCTAGTTTATAACAATCCCGAAGAGCAACACGGGGTCAAGCCCGCTTGTGCGCTTGAGCAAGTCGGTCTAGTGGGGTTTCACATTGCTCACAAAACCACGGGTGAACCACAATGGATTTGGTCTACCTTTGAGCATGTCGCTAACGCGCCAACCCAAGGTGAGTCAGCATCATTGTCGGCATATAATTTTTACGATGCTAAATGTACTGACTGCAAAGTGAATGAACCCCCAGCACGCCCGTGGGATCCGGCAAACCCGCACACTAAACCAACTCAAGTGGAACGCGTTATTCCTATCACTGCCGACGCTAAAGCCTTAAATGCTAGTTATCACGCAGCACTCGACGCTGTAGTGCCGGGATCGGTATGGAAGAACTACGAATTGATCAGTACGCAATGGCCTACCGATGCCAAAAATCCCACCGATCCAACGGGCGTGCCTGCTCCCTCATTTTTAGCGAACACCACGCTCGAAACTTATATCCAAGGTTCGGTAAAGCAAACATCAAGCAGCTGTATGGCTTGTCACAATAATGCGGCAACCACTAACGGTAATTTTGCAGATTTCACTTACTTGCTGCAACGCGCGCAATAACTTACGAAAGGAACTCATCATGACTGATATTACAGGCGCGACTGCCGACTCTATGAATCATTTTATTGGGTTGAGCGCGGTATTAACCGGCTTTGCTACCAGTATTATTGCCCCGACATTGGATCCCGTGGATATTAAATCTGAATACTTAGCCGTGTTTATGCAAAAAATAACTGAAGAATCGAAGGACCCAACTTTAGTTACAACTATTCTGCAAAAATTTGCGGCGTTAAAAGCGCAGCAATTATCAGATCAACAAATTGGTACGCAAATGCTGGCGCCAGACAACGGAGCTAATTTTGTGTTGGCCTGTCGTAAATTGATTTTTATGTGGTACTCAGGTGCATGGCCAACCATTATTCCCGCGACGGATAAAGATCCGGAGACCACAGTTAGCGATATGATTTCGGCAAAAAGCTATACCACAGGTTTAGTCTGGCAAGTTATGCAGGCTCATCCGATGGGGGATTCAAATTATCGCTATGGCTATTGGGCGAAACCACCTGCTGTACTGTCGGCATATACGGGTCATCAAGGAGGTGCAGTATGAGCACTCAAACCAATTACGATGTCATTATTGTGGGATCAGGTATTGCCGGCTCTATCATGGCTTATCAATTGGGGATGGCGGGGAAAAAAGTATTAATCCTCGAAGCAGGGCAGGAAGTGCCTGTTGACCGCAGTGGTTACATGGAAACCTTCTTTAAAGCCAATGCCAAAACACCTGAGTCACCTTATCCTCCAACCACACAAAATCCAGCGGCATCGACGGCGGATAATCCACTCGGATTGCCTGATCCTGCGAAGGAGAATGTGCCGCGTTATACCGTGTTGCAAATTGGCGCATGGCGCAATCCAAAGCAATGTTATTTCGATTACACGCCGCAGCCTGAACATTTGAAACCTGACAGCCCTGAAGCAAAGTTTGCTTTTGCTAGTTCCTATGAGCGTATTGGCGGCGGCACAACTTGGCATTGGCTAGGAACCAGTTTGCATTTATTGCCCAATGATTTTGAGTTGCAAACCCAGTATAAGCAGGGCGTGGATTGGCCCGGTGGAAAACAATTTTATCAGGCGCTGGTTCCTTACTATGAACAGGCGACCAATGAGATTGGCGTCGCCGGTGACAAAGAGGCGATGGATCAGCTTTATCGCGGATTTAATGTTTCACCTGATGGTGTTTATGGGCCGAATTACGATTACCCAATGCCTGGCATTGTTTCATCTTTAGTTGATCAACAATATGAACAAGCTGTGAGCGATATGGTGTACGACAATATTCAATTGTCAGTCACGCCAACCCCTCAGGGGCGCAATTCATTACCGGGTGAACGCCGTCAATGTGCGGGGAATACAAATTGTATTCCTATTTGCCCTATCCAAGCCAAATACGATGCCACTGTGACGCTCGGGCGAGCATTGCAAACCGGCAATGTAGATGTGTTTTATCGTCACGTTGCGACAAATGTTCAAGTGGATGAAAATACAAAGGATGTTGTTGGTATTGATTATGTGACCTATCAAACTCACGGGGGGATAGCGACGGGCGGCGGTACCGTTACGGGTAAAAAATATGTGATTGCAGCTCACGCGATTGAGACGCCTAAATTATTGCTCATGTCTAAACGTAATAAAGCCTGTCCGAACGGCGTCGCCAACCATAGCGATCAAGTGGGGCGTAATTTGATGGATCACATTATGTATTTGGCCTGGGGTCTGGCGAAAGATCCTGTCTATGCTTTTCGGGGGCCTTTATCTACTGCGGGTATCGAAAGTTTACGTGATGGCGCCTTTCGTAAAGACCGTGCCGCCTATCGTATTGAAATCGGCAATGAAGGTTGGCAGTGGGCAGCAAATGATCCATTCACGACCTTAGCTGATTTTGTATTTGGACAAAATAATTCGCAATTAAATGGGGATTCTGTCAATCAGCAGGGGATTCCATTACGGTTTGATCCCGCCATGTCTGCGAATAGCGCCTTATTTGGTGCCTCACTGGTGAATACCTTGAATGGTATTTACACACGGCAAATTCGTATGGGCTATTTAATTGAACAATTACCTGATCCGGAAAACCGTGTCGAGTTGTCGGAGACGCTGAAAGATAACTTAGGTTTGCCGCGCCCCAAATTAACCTATCGTGTACGGGAGGATTATGTGCGCAATGCGTTCGTGTCGGCTAAAGATATTTCGACCAAACTCTTTGACGCCCTTGATGCGCGGGAATATACCAAGGCTCCGCCTGCGCCGGTATTTTATGGTGATAAGAGTCAAGTAACGTCGAATAATTTTGAATATCAGGGCCATAATTTTACGTTTTACGGTGCTGGACACATTGTGGGGACGTATCGAATGGGGGACTGCAGAGATACGTCGGTGGTGAATCCTCGTCAGCAATCTTGGGACCATAGCAATCTGTTTTTAGTCGGTAGCGGAGTGTTTCCAACGGTTGCAACGGGTAATCCAACCCTCACTTTGGCAGCGTTGGCATTCCAGGCTGCAGATCATGTTTTGGAAGACCTTAAAATAAGTTAAAAAAAGTTGTAATTATTCATTAGCTTGCTGTTAATTTCCATTGAAAACCGCGTGCAAATTGGCGCGGTTTTTGGCTAACTGAATATACCTTCATATTACGCTAACTGGCATTTTCCTACTCACAATGCAGTTTATTGTCATCGTATTTAAAATCAAAATATTACAGTTTTTTATGCTGATAATTGGTTTGAAAACTGTGCATGCGTATGTTGTCGGATAGTATGTCTGATAGAAAACTGATAAGTTTCACTCAAACTGAGCGTTAATTGGGCGTGCTTTAATAAGCGAATAAAGTTAATTTTTACTAATATTTATCAAAAGGTTAACTGAATACATGATTACTAAGAAATATATCGTTGTCAATCCACATGAAAGTGAGTTTCCTAACCCCATTACGTTCAAAAAAGGTGATCCTCTTACCGTTGGAGACAAATATGCAGGCCCTGAAGGCTGGGATCTCTGGTTCCTTTGCACTACGCCAGGGCAAGATGCTGGTTGGGTTCCTGGTCAAGTGATTCAGCGCCTAAAAATGCCAACGGGCTGGCGCTTGAGGACTATACGGCAAGAGAACTTAATGTGCATGAAGGGGAACAACTCATTGGCACACGAATGTTGAATGGCTGGGTATGGTGTATAAAAGCTGTCAGCGAAGAATCAGGGTGGGTACCATTAGAAAACTTGAAAGAAGTGGTAGATCTATCCCGCGACTAAAGCACCTTTGCTATGCAGTCAAATCCAGATGGCTCCTTGGTGTATTGTGCCAAGATGATGATTGGCGGATATTGAGAGCTTATATCAGGCACGCAGAAGTCATTGGCGTAAAAGTGTTTTTTAGCACAAGCTTTCCGTTTCTGTTAATAAAAAAGCCAGTATATTCAATATACTGGCTTTAACTTTAAACTTGATTAATGAGCACTATAAGCTGGAATATAAAAGTCATCAGCATCTTGTCTTTAACAAACTCTGCGCCTTATATTCCAAATGCAGAGTGACTAGGGTCTGTTGATCTTTGCTGTACAAATGTTGTTCAGCAATACATCGGCAGCCACATTAACATAAACGCCAGTGACACCATACTGGCGTAATTTCTTGCTAGCTTGTCATATCTTGTTGATATTGCTCGATAGTGCTTAATTCTTCCAAAAGCATTCTCCACTAAATGTCGATACCGATATAAGCACCAATCGACTCTTTCTTGAGGTGTATTCTTATAGCGGCGCCTTGGAATAACAGATTT